>NZ_JBJNMH010000002.1:0-460610 GCF_052168635.1 Serratia sp. CY47444 | reverse complement strand
AAAGGCAATGACGTCAGAAATTTTTTCTTCTTTTGCCAAGCGTTCTAAATCAATCATTTTATATTTAAAGACGTTAATATATGGTTCAAAAAATGGATAATCACAAATAATAATGTCGTACTGTGATTTTCTACCTTGAGCCATTCTAATAAGAAAGTCAGTTATCTTATTCACGAAGATAAAGAACCAATTTCTTTTGGTCGTTATTGGAAATATGAACTTAAATTCATCAATCCTCACAGAGTCGTTTATCTGAACTAAACCAACGCATTTCTTTCCTGTGAGTTTGTGCATTAACGAGAAAGGTGTTCCCATGAACGTCACATTATGCCCAGCTCTTGTCAATTGATTTGCATAATGATGGCTACCAATTTTGAAATTAGAGATAGAGGGGGTGTGACTTAAAATAAGTATTTTTTTTCCCGAGATCACTTAATCACCTTATCATATGAAAACAGCTGCCACTACTTTTCAATAGTGGCAGCTACCATCATCTAATTGCTTTTCTTGTCGTCGTAATTATATCCATAGTAGTTATAACCATAGCCATAATAACTACTTACTTTTTTCACGACGCCGTTCAAGATACATCCTTTTACTGGAACACCACTTTGCTCAAAACGCTTGATACTAACATCAATTTCCTTAACTGTATTATTTTCAAAGCGTGCAACAAGTAGAGTGGTCCCTGCATATCGACCTATAATCGCGGCATCTGTTACGGCCAAAATCGGTGGTGTATCGATCATGACCAAATCATATGTTTTTGTAGCCCACTCCAGCAACTCTTTAAAACGATCATGCATTAGTAGTTCAGCTGGATTTGGCGGTACTTGCCCTCTTGAGATGAAATCAAAACCAGCGTTTTTTACAGGTTTGATAGCATCTTCTAACTTGGCTTTCCCTACAAGGTAGTCAGATAAACCGTTATCGTTATTTACATTGAAGAGTTTATGTACGTAACCCTTTCTCATATCGGCATCGATAAGTAATACTTTCTGATGACTTTGAGCAATAACTGAAGCTAAATTCGTGCTGACAAAAGTCTTACCAGCACTTGGGCTCGCACCTGAAATCATAACTGCATTATTTGCTGATTCCATCATCGCAAAATGTAAACTTGTCCGAAGGCCACGAATAGCCTCGATAGCTAAATCTGCAGGGTTCTCAACGGCCAGGAATGCTCCAGATTCATTTATTCGTCTCTGACTCATCGTCAGCCGCTTACTTTTTGCCTTGCTCAGGGTGTTTTTTTGCAGCCATTCAGAAACAGGAATACTGGCATACACATTAATTCCTTGCTCCTCCAATTGTTCTGGAGATTCAATTCCTCTGCGTAAGAAGACGTTAACCAAAACAACACCGATAGAAATAAAACCACCCAAGAAGACACCAATAATAACTATCAATGCTTTTTTGGGTTTTACTGGTTTAGGCTCAGTAATAGCATTGTCAATGATTCGAACATTACCAATAGCACTCGACTTAGCAATATTCAACTCTTGCTGCCTATTTAAGAGCTGCATATAGACAGCTCTACCAGATTCTACATCTCTACTGAGTCTCAACACTTCTTGTTGAGTTGCTGGCATTGCCGAGATTTGCTTATTAAGTTTTGACTTCTCTTGTTGCAACGTTTCCCTTTTCTGCATCAGCGCGTTATATGTCGGGTGATCCTTTGTATAAAGTTGAGAGATCTCTGCTTCTTTAAACGTCAGTTCATTTAACTGGTTATCCACATTAACTATACGATTCAGTACAGATTGAGCTTCCAAATTTAAATCAACAGAATCTTTTTGGCGCCGATAAGAATTTAGTTTGTCCTCAGCTAAATAAAGTTCAGAACGTACCTTAGGGATTTTCTGATCTAGGAAATCAAGACTTTTTGAGTCTTGCGCTGCCTGGCGATCAATATTTTGCTGTAAGTAATTCCGACTGATACTTTCTAATATCTTCCCGATTAATTGAGGATCGTCCCCTGTCATGGCCAGGTTAAGCATCCCTGTATCTTTGCCCTGCTCTTCAACGGTAAAATCTTTTTGTAAATTAACGATCGCTTCTAGCTGAGTTAAAAGTTGAACGTTAAATTCCGTCCCGACTGGTGCATCTATTTTGTCAACAGTCAGAGAAACACCATCTTTGTTGAAGTCAACACCAACCTGAGCAACATCCTCAAAGCGGTCACTCACTATTTTGAATTTCCCCCCCTCTAACACCACAATTTTCAAATCACGATTTTTATCTTCGTCATTTAGTTTCGGAATGCTTAAGTGACTAATCTTAATCTCACCAGGTTTATTCCCGACTAAACGATTAAACCCCTGACCAAATAGTGGGAAGTAGTTCTGTTCTGCGACTATTTGTAGATTCAGATCACTGACAGTTTTTCCAAGAATCATTCGTGATTGCAACAAAGAAATTTCGGGAGCAGACTGAGGTTGTCTGTCAGGCAACATTTGACTTAAGTTGTCCAAAATCGCATTGCCCTGCTTTTGCTCGACTTGAATTAAAGCATTTGCACGATATATAGGAGTAGAAAAAACACAAAATAGTATACTTAAAGTTAAGAAGGCCGTAGTAATGCCAGTAATTAACCAACGATGATCAATTATCTCACCAAGCAACCTTCCCAAGTCAAATTCATCGGATTTTTCGTTACCGACGTTTTTTACTGTATTCTTGTTTAACATTATAAATCCCACTGACTATCGGCGTAATGCTAAAGCCCATTTCTGAGCTGACTGTTCAAGAAGGCCGTAAACGAACTCAAAAGCTTCTCGACTTTGGCGATATGGATCCGCAATTTCACGCTGCCCTATCCAGTGGCCGAAAAGCATCGTTTTACCTCTCACCTCGGGAGCTAAACGACATACGGCCTCGATATGACTTTTCTCCATAACAAGAATAAGATCAAATTCGCGGCACATCTTCGCCGTTAATTGCTTGCCTTCATGATTTTCTAGAGACAACTCATGCGATAAAGCCACCTCTTGAGCCATTTCATCAGCTGGCTTTCCTACCATAGCACCAAGGCCTGCAGAACTAATTTTTTTTTCGGGCAAACAGTTTCGCAATAACCGCTCTCCTGTAGGAGAGCGACAAATGTTGCCAACACAAACAACTAGAATCGAATTAAACATACCCATACCATTTATTTCTAAGGCCAATTACGGATACGAAGCGTTCCTTCGGTAAGGTCGTTGAAGCCAGAAATTGTAGGTACTAACTGACTAATGACCCGATTCCAACGAACAACTGGCGCTGTTGTAACATATACGATATCGTAGGGTTTAAGATGAAATTCTGTCCCCATTACCATTGCCGCTGCATCGGATGCATTCAACTGATAAATATTTGCCAATTTCTTACCTTCAGTTCCTCCTAGCGGACGGATGACAAATACACCAGTTGCATCAGAAAACGTTTGGTCCATCCCATTTGCATTTCCTAATGCCTCAGTCAACGTCATACCACTGCGATCCATTTTCAACGTGGTCTGCTTTTTAACTTCACCCATTACGAATACTTTCAAGTCATCGTTTCGAGGGACATAAAGGATATCCCCAGGATAAAGCAAACGGTTCTGAGTGAGATCCCCTTTTTGCATCAATGCTTGCAGCGAAATACTGATTTTTTGCCCATTGTGGGTGAGCACAACATTTCGCCAATCTGCGTTTTCTGATAGTCCCCCCGCTGAGTTGATCGCATCCATTACCGTCAATGGCACATTGGTAATCGGCTGTTGACCGGATTTTGTTACTTCTCCCGTCACATACGCTTTTTGAGAACGAAATGCTGCGATGCTGACATCAACCTGCGGACTCTCGATATACTGTGCTAGCCGAGAGGCAATGTCATTGCGTACTTGATTAACTGTTTTTCCTAACACCTTAACTTTACCGATGTAAGGATAAAAAATTGTTCCGTCTGAGTTCACCCAGTTGCCTGTATCACTCGCGCTACGGTACTGCCCCGCAGGAGTCGTCAGTTCTGGGTGATCCCATACTGTCACCATCAACACATCGCCGACACCAATGCGGTATTCGTAATTTTGCAATTCCCGTTCAAGCGAGGAATTAGGCTGTGCAACCACTGGTTTCGATCGTAGCTTCTCGATTAGACCTGGCGTCACCGGGTAAATATTAACCAATTTATCAAGGTTAAAATCGCTATCTTGCTGTTTGACAACCTCTTTACCACTGGTTGAAAGATGAGAGCCCGGCACGATAGTACAGCCGCTAACCACACTGATGGATACCAAGAGCGGTATCAGTTTCCATTGTTTTTTTGCCATCGAGTTATCATCACTTTCAAAGTAAAAAATGCATGCAATGCCAAGCCCCAGGCCAACCATGGCACTTAGCAAAATGAGTTATCAACACTTGCGCAAGGTGCCTTAAAAGACACTTTCATTGAGTAAGCGTTGAATTCAGATTTGTTAGGCTTAGACTCTCGGAGCATTATTGCATAGTTCTAAAAAAAAAGAGCGTCCCATCGTTTTGCCTTAAACTTAGCCACGATCTCTTCAATATTGTGCCACGACAGCCATGGAGGTATCGAGAGAAGCTTTACAAAGAAAGTTCTTCTGCCCACTCGCGGAAGGCTTTACCCTGCGTAGGATGGCGCAATCCGTAAGTCACGAATGCCCGCAGATAGCCCATCTTCTCACCGCAATTGAACGACTCACCAACCAATTCAGTGGCCTCTACTATTTGCTGCTGAGTCAGCTCAGCAATAGCATCTGTCAGCTGAATGCGTCCCCAAGCGCCCGGCTCAATTTTCTCGAGAATAGGCCAAATATCCGCAGATAGCACATATCGCCCAACGGCTGAGTAGTTTGATTTTAGCGGAACATCGCGGCCCGGCTTCTCGATTATTGAACTGATACGTGAAGAATCGCCAGGTTGCAGTGCGTTATTCTCACATTCGACAACAGAATACTCACGCAGAGTATGCTCGTCGACCGTTTGAACCAGTATCTGGCTATGGCCCGTTTCTTCGAAACGAGAAATAAGATGCGGCAAATTATCTTTTCTCAGGTCAGCCTTGGCATCGTCAAGCAAAACATCTGGCAACAGAACAACAAATGGCGAATCACCGACCAACGGTTTAGCGCAGAGAACGGCATGTCCCAGTCCTTTTGGTTGCCCCTGGCGAATGTGCATCAGCGTCACGCCTTTTGGCGTTATCGACTGCACTTCATCCAACAGCTGCCGCTTCACACGGGCCTCCAGCATCGCCTCCAGCTCGAATGAGGTATCGAAATGGTTTTCGATGGCGTTCTTGGAAGAATGCGTCACCAGGATGATCTCTTTGATCCCTGCCGCGACGCATTCGTTGACAATGTATTGAATCAACGGTTTATCAACGATTGGCAACATCTCTTTCGGAATCGCTTTGGTCGCCGGCAGCATGCGCATGCCCAATCCGGCAACGGGAATAACCGCTTTCAACTTCGTCATGGTAAACCTCATTCATTCTCGTGTTCGCTCTCAGCCGCGGTGGCGACAACCTGTTACTTTCCCAACGTCTGCTTCAACCAGTGGCTGAAATTCTCACCTTCCGAACCGTGACGCAGACCATATTGCACAAACGCCTTCATATAACCAAGCTTGTCACCGCAATCATGGGATTTACCGCTCATATGGAACGCTTCCACCGTTTGCTCTTTCATCAACATCGCGATCGCGTCGGTCAGTTGAATCTCGTCGCCTGCGCCAGGAGCGGTCTTTTCAAGCAGCGGCCAAATTTCTGCTGAAAGTACATACCGGCCGACAACCGCTAAATTGGAAGGTGCATCCTCACGGGCCGGCTTCTCAACCACCGCCGTCATCGGTGCGCTTTCTCCAGCAGCTATCGTCGCGCCTGCGCAATCTACCACACCATATTTGGACACATCTTGTTCCGGCACCGGTTCAACCATGATTTGGCTATAACCCGTATCATCAAAACGTTGAATCATTTTAGCCAGATTTTCTTTACGCAAATCCGCCGTAGAATCATCCAATAAAACATCGGGTAACAGCACAACGAAAGGAGAATCACCCACCATTGGTTTGGCGCAAAGCACCGCATGCCCCAACCCTTTCGCCTGTCCCTGACGCACCTGCATCACGGTAACATCCGGCGGACAAATACTTTGCACTTCACTCAGGAGCTGACGCTTTACGCGCGCTTCGAGCATGGCCTCCAGCTCAAAAGAAGTGTCAAAATGGTTTTCAATCGCGTTTTTCGATGAATGCGTGACCAATACGATATCTTTAATCCCCGCCGCGACGCATTCAGCAACAATGTACTGGATTAAGGGCTTATCGACCACGGGCAACATTTCTTTAGGAATAGCCTTGGTCGCTGGCAACATACGGGTTCCCAAGCCCGCAACGGGGATCACTGCCTTAAGTCTTGTTTGCATTTTCATTCCAATTCATCGTAGCGCTGCACTCACCTGTGCAGCGTGAACAAGGGGATTCAATCAGGCACGCTACCGCCCTTGGCTTGCAGCTACCAAAGTACTGTATTGACGCATCCAACCACGTCATTGTATGAGCCAGTAATTTTTATGCAAAACGGCACTCATTCTTCGTTTGAACTGTCATGCTGTTCACAAAAAAATAAAAAAATCGGTGCCTTTATAACCAAACGATGCTAGTTACTGCCGTTATATGACTAAGATTCTTATACTAATGCCTAAGTGATACAAGCCTTAGATCCCCCCAGTCAGCCGTTTTCAGAATAAGACTACTCATGCCACATACCGATAAGAATCATAGTTGAAGAAAATTGTTTTAATATTTTGATTTAAATATATTTAATAAGACGTTTCTTTTCTGAGCGCATGGCATCCCGGCAGATATTTGCTCCCTCGGCCCTTGATTCCTTGGGCCACTCGGTGCCGTTCGATGTTTACGGTAATACGCCTGTGCTGATCCACGTCCTCCCGATTAAAGTTGAATTTTGCCGCCTCAACGCCCATCATTCCCGTGCGGCATAAGCCGTAGAACTTACAGGTGAAATTGGGCGTATGGAATGGATCGCTGATCCAACAATTTGGGCCGGCCTGGCCACTTTGGTCGTGCTGGAAATCGTGCTGGGTATAGACAACCTTGTCTTCATCGCCATTCTGGCGGACAAACTACCGAAACAACAACGAGATAAGGCCCGTGTCGTCGGTCTGTTGCTGGCGCTGGTCATGCGTCTGGCTCTGCTCGCCTCCATCTCGTGGCTGGCGACGCTGACCAAACCGATGTTCATCGTCGCGGAGCACCCCTTCAGCGGCCGCGATCTGATCATGCTGGTCGGCGGGATATTCCTGCTGTTCAAAGCCACCATGGAGCTCAATGAGCGGCTGGAAGGCAAGGATGAAGAGCAGCATGGCGCGCGCAAAGGCGCACGTTTCTGGCCGGTCGTGGCGCAGATCGTGGTGCTGGACGCCGTCTTCTCGCTCGACTCGGTGATCACCGCGGTCGGCATGGTCGATCATCTGGCGGTGATGATGATCGCGGTCTGCATCGCCATCGGCCTGATGCTGCTGGCCAGCAAGCCGTTGACGCGCTTCGTCAACGCTCACCCGACTATCGTTATCCTGTGCCTGAGCTTCCTGCTGATGATTGGCTTTAGCCTGGTGGCGGAGGGCTTCGGCTATCATATTCCGAAAGGCTACCTCTACGCAGCGATCGGCTTCTCGGTAATGATCGAGGCGCTGAACCAGCTGGCGCAGTTCAACCGCCGTCGCTTCCTGTCAAAGGTGCGGCCACTGCGCGAACGCACCGCCGAGGCGGTGTTGCGTATGCTGAGCGGCAAACATGAAGAAGCAGAGGTCGACAGCCACTCCGCCAACCTGCTGGCCGATAGCGACAGCGAAAGCGGCGAGATCTTCAATCAGCAGGAACGGCGCATGATCGAACGCGTACTCGGCATGGCGCAGCGCACGGTCAGCAGCATTATGACTTCGCGTCACGACGTCGAATACCTTGAACTGAACGATCCGCAGGAGAAGCTGACGCAGTTGCTGGAACGTAATCAGCATACGCGCATCGTGGTGGTGGAAAGCAGCGCCAGCGACGAACCGCTGGGCGTTATCCATACTATCGACGTCCTCAAACAGCAATTGGCGCAGGCGCCGCTGGATCTGCGCGCGCTGATACGCCAACCGCTGATCTTCCCGGAGCAGCTCACGCTGTTAAGCGCCCTGGAACAATTCCGTCAGGCGCAGACGCACTTTGCCTTTGTGGTTGATGAGTTCGGCTCCGTCGAAGGCATCGTCACCCTGACGGACGTGATGGAAACCATCGCCGGTAACCTGCCGGAGGCCGGCGAAGAGGTGGACGCACGCCACGACATTCAGCAAAACGAGGACGGCAGCTGGATCGCCAACGGCTATATGCCGCTGGAAGATCTGGTGCTGTACCTGCCGATGCCGCTGGAAGAAAAGCGCGAATACCACACGCTGGCGGGGCTGCTGATGGAGCACAGCCAGCGTGTGCCGCAAGAAGGCGAGCAAATCAGAATCGGTGACTACCTGTTCGAACCGTTGGAGGTCAACAGCCACCGTATCCTGAAGGTGAAGATCACCCCGCCGCCTCCACCGGAGGACTACGAGGTTTAGCATTGAGGCCGGGCATCCCCCGGCCTTTCTTTTACTGGGGAACCAGCAGCTCCGTCGCCACGATCACCACCACCAGCCCGACAATCACTGGCACCGACGTGCGTTTTACCACGTCGAACGGCGAGATTTTCGCCATGCCGGAAACCGCTACCACCACACCGGAGACCGGTGACAGCGTGCGGCCGAGGTTAGACGCCTGCAGCATCGGGATCACCAGATAGGCCGGATTCACGCCCATCTGCGCCGCCAGTTTCGGGATCAGTTCGACAAACGCATAGAACGGCGCATTGCCGGAACCGGTGGTCATGGCCGCCAGCATGGTGATCACCACCAGCACCAGCATCATGATCAAACCGCCGGTGCCAAACGACTGCGCAAGGCCAATCAGCCCGCTGATAAAGCCGACGGTGCTCAGCCCCTGCGCGAAGACACCCGCGGCCACCAGCAACATCACCACGCTGGCAAAAGCATCCGCCATGCCGCGATAGGCTACCTCCAGGCCGCTGAACACTTGTTTGGCGCTGAAGCTGCGCGCAAACTCGATCACGGCCGCCAGCAGCATGCACCCTACCAGCACGGTAATGATGTGCAGCTCCGGCCCCCATTTTCCGTCGAAGATCAGCACGCCAAGGATCGGCGTAAACGGCAATATCGCGTAGAACCCCGGCGCATGCGTTTTGATTTCGCTGACGTCCATGATGTGATGCTGTTCATTGTTCTTTTTGTCGAGGTAGCGCTGCCAGAAAAAGTGCGCCACGGCCATACAGACGATGGCGGCAATCGAGATAGGCAGCGTGGTTTTGAATGCAAAGTCCACCAGCGGCATCTCCGCCGCCTTGGCTGCCAGCACCACGTCACCGGAGGTCGGTGCCAGAATAATCGCCGCCGGCGAAGCACAAATGGCCGCCGCCGCCCCGCGGCTAATGCCGACGTTCACCATCAATGGGAACAGCGTCGCCATCAGCAATACGCCGAGGCCGGTGGCGGAAGAGACCGCCAATGACATCAGGCAAGCGACAAAATAGGCCGCCACCATCAGCAGATAAGGCGAGTTGATCATCTGCAACGGGCGCGAGGCCAGCTTGACCACCACGTCGTTAGCGCCGATATGCGTCATGTACGCGGCAAAGCCGCACAGCATCATGATCATCATGCCCAGATCGCCGCCACGGCTCATCAGCAAAATCTTGACGTATTCGATCATGTCGGTCGCGCGCCAGCCGGTTGAGGTGGCGCCGGACGGCAACAGCGTTTTCCCCATCAGGGCACTGATGCCGAGCAGCAGCAGCCCCCCCACCAACAAAACGCCGGTAGCGGAATATCCCTTGATGATGTAACGGCCCACGCCCGCCGCGACTGCGGCGCCAATAAGAAGCTCTATCATGTTTCCTCAACTCGTCATGTTTTCGCGCTCAGGCGCATAGTCATAGCAGAACAGCCCTTACTCTGCACAAACTGCGCGCGAGCCTTCATGACCTTCATCAAGGTAACGGAGAGAAATTACCGCGGGAATCTCGATATTGACGCGGGCCACAATGTGGCCCGCGTCGTAGGGATTACAGTTTGTCGAGCAGCTTCTTCAGATCCTGGCCTTCGCGCGAATCCTTGTTCTTTTCAGCCCACTTGTTCAACGCATCCTTGGCCCGATCCTGCAGCGTTTTTCGCAGCACTTGATCGACTTGCAGTTGATAATTCAGCTGTTGCCAAGGCCCGTAAACCCGCAGCGGAATCGGCGTTTTTTGCAGTTGTTCGATCAGCTCGCCGCGCCCTTGCCATCCGCCGGTGACGCGCACGTTAAGCGCCATATCGCACTGCTTGCCCGGCATATCGATGCTGCCGGCGCCGGTCAGCGCCAGCAAAGGAGAATCCGCCGTCAGACCGCTGAGCTTGACCGTGCCTTGATTCAGGCTGGCCTGCGCAGAGACGCTTTTGACCTCGGTATAGCGCTGATAGCTGTCTTGCCCGCGCACGCTGTTATCGTTGCGCGCCACCGCCTGTTGGATCAGTTGCTGAATGTTCAGGCCGTGCAACTGCGCATCCTGCATCGCCAGCTGCGCCGTACCGCGCCAGCGGTGCTCAAATGACTGTGAAGAAAGACGATCGCCGGTCAGATCCCCTTTCATGCTGAATTTGCCGGTCAGCATCTGCGGCATGTCGAAGGCTTTGAGCACCGTGCCGAGTTCAACCTGGTTCAACGTCGGCTGCACGCTGATCACCGGTTTATTACCGCGCGCGTCCAGCGAGCCCGGCAAGGAGAAATCACCGCCGGCCAATTGCCCGACAAGTTTATGCAGCGTCAGTAGGCCGCGTTGATTATCCGCCGCGACGGCTAACTGGGTAACGTTCATACCGCGGTAGGTCAACTGCGCCGCCTGCAGATTCAACTGTGCATTGAAATTGCGCAGCGCTTCCAGGTTCTGCTGCCGATCGTCAACCTGGCTGGCGATCACCGGCGCGGCGGTCACGGCGGACTGCTCGGCGGTATTAGTGCTAGATTTCCAACCGGAAAGCGCGTCGAGATCGAGATTAGCCGAATTCAGATTCACCACATAGCCAGGCACCGTCCCGAGGCTGGCGCTGATATCGCCGGCCAATTGGCTGTTATTGGCACTGACGTTCAGTTGGCTGATGGCAATCTGCGCTGGCGTCTGCTGATAGACCACCTGTGCATTGCCCTCTCCCTGAATACCGCCATTAAGAATATCCGCGCCCACCAGTTGGTAATTGAACTGAGTCACTTTGGCGCCGATCTGGCGTGGGAACTGCTGTAGATCGACATCGGCCGCCATGCTGAAGGTCAGGTCACGCTGATCGCGGTTAACCCGACTGGAAAGTTCCAGCTGCGCCTGCCGTTTCTCCGTTTGTTGCAGAGTGAGATTGATATCCCGGACATTGATTTGCTCGTTGTCGGCGCGCTGCCAAACCAGCAGGCTGTCCACGACCCGTAGGTTGTCGATATCGAACTTCCAGGCCGCGTCTGCCGCGTCAGTACCGCTACCGGCGGGTGCGATCGGGGCGTCCACCTGAGAGTGCTCTTCACTGTCGGGCGTGAGGCGAATGACGGCATTTTTCAGCATCACCTGTTTAACAAACAGCTGATGCGACAATAGAGGCAATAGTTTGACATCGAGGCGCATGTTTTCCGCGCTCACTACCGGCGCCTTGGCACCCGGCGCGGTCAGCGTCATGCGCCCGGCCAGAATGCTGAGCTGTGGCCAGATATGCCAACGTAGGTCGCCTTCGAGCGTCAGTTGGTAGCCGCTCTTCTGTTCGACCTTTTTGACCATGTAACCGCGAAAATCATTCGGATTGACCAGCAGTACCAGCGCGGACATCCCCGCCACCACGACCACCAATAAAATCGCCAATGTCGTCAGTAATCTTCTCATGCCACCCTCTTGTCAGCGCCACACCGACGGTGCATCCCGCGCCGTTAGTCCTTGTCGATTCGACTGGCTACTGCGCCCTGCTGATCGCGATATTTTGCGTCCTGCCGGCTGTTATAAGGCCGGGCCGCCGGGCCGGACAACGGCTCAAAGCTCAAGGCGCCAATCAGCATCCCCGGCCGCAGCGCCAGCGGCAACTTGCCGGAGTTGTAAAACTCCAGCACGATGCGCCCATGCCAGCCCGGATCGATACGGTGCGCAGTGACGTGTACCATCAGCCCCAGGCGCGCCAGAGAAGAACGGCCGTCGAGCCACCCCACGAGATCGTCCGGCAACGTCACGGATTCGAACGTCACCGCCAGGGCCAGCTCGCCGGGATGAAGGAAGAACGCCTCGCCTTCCGGCAGGACAATCTCGTCGCTCATCACGCGATCCAACGCGGCGCTGACTTCGTCTTTCGGTCCGCTAAGATCGATAAAAGGCGCGGTATGGCCACTGAACACGCGGAACTGATTGCCCAAGCGGACATCTACTGTGGCCCCGTTGATGCGTTCGAGCGGCGGGCGCGGGGAAATCACCAGTTTCTCGCTATCCAGCCAGGCTTCTATATCGCGGTCACACAGTCTCATGTCTCTCTTCTCCATCAAAACGCATAACTAAACAAAAATTGCCACACAACGGGCGAAAGGTCTACGCCGGGGTGCAAATAGTTGGCCGCCGGCCGGAAATGCACATTTCCGGCCATTAAGGGGCATTATTCAAAGAATTGGCTGATTTTGGCTTTCAGAATATCGATCGCGATGCGGTTTTTGCCACCGCGCGGGACGATGATATCGGCGTATTGTTTGGAAGGTTCGATAAATTGCAGGAACATCGGGCGCACGGTCTTCTGGTATTGCGCCATCACCGAATCCATCGAGCGGCCGCGCTCGTTGACGTCGCGCTTCATGCGGCGCATCAGGCAGATATCCAATGGCGTGTCGACAAAGATCGAGAAGTTCATTTCCTGGCGCAGGCGGATATCCGTCAGCAGCAAGATCCCTTCCAGAATAATGACTTTTTTAGGTTCCAGGTGGACAGTTTCTTTCTTGCGCGTGTGTTCGGTGTAGCTGTACAGCGGCAGCTCGATCGCCTTACCGGCCTTCAGCATCTGCAGATGCTGGAACAGCAGGTTGTGATCCATGGCGCTCGGGTGGTCGTAGTTGGTTTTGACCCGTTCTTCCATGGTCAGGTGAGTCTGGTCTTTATAGTAACTGTCTTCTGGAATAACGCCGATGTGCTCATCGCCGACCTGCTCGCGGAGTTCGCGGTACAACGTGCTGGCGATAAGGCTTTTTCCGGAGGCAGATGCGCCAGCTATACCAATAATGACGCACTGATGCGGATTGTCAGTCATAAAATTAAAGACCTGATTTCATAGTGTGAAGGGGGGAACTAAAACGCGACAATTATAGGGAGTCGCCGGGGTTTGCGCCACTGTATATTGCGCAACGGCGGGCGAATTCGGGCTGTCACGCCACGGGCAAGCGGCATTTTAAGAATCTCACGCCTAGGGCAACGCGCCGTAACGGGTTACACTCCACGGCGCTGACTTTTGCTCCCCGTCCCCTTTCATCGGAGATTGATGTGCTGGATTGGTATTTTCTGACTTTTTTCGGCGACAGCATGCTGCTGCTGCCCTGCGCGCTGATTCTGTTTTTGTTGCTGATCGCGTCTCCCGCCACTCGCGCGGCAGGCTGGCAATGGGCGCTGATCTTCGGTTTCACCGGCGGGCTGGTCTGCCTGTCCAAACTGGCCTTTATGGGCTGGGGCATTGGTAGCGCAAGTTATGACTTCACCGGATTCAGCGGCCATTCAGCCCTCGCGGCAAGCATCTGGCCGCCATTGCTTTGGACGTTGACCGGTCGCTTTTCCCACCCCATACGTAGCATCGCTTTACTGACCGGGTGGATATTACCTTTCGCCATCGGCGTTTCGCGGCTGGAAATTCGCGTGCACTCGGTATCTGAGGTGATCAGCGGGCTGATTTTAGGCTACCTGGCCAGCGCACTGTTCCTGTGGTTGCAGCGGAGCAAAACGCGCCCGCATCTCTCTTGGCCGCACTTCGCCATCGCGCTGGCCTTGCCATTGGCGCTGATGGGACAGCGGCAGCCGGCTCCCACCCAGGGATTGCTGCAGCATATCGCCAAAACGCTGGCACAGATCGAACGTCCTTATACCCGGGCAGATTTGCACAACCCAGCCCGCATCCTATAAAAAAACCCGGCGTTTAAGCCGGGTTCTTGCATTGCGATAGGCTGATTACAGCGCGCGGAACGCAATCTCTGTCGGGATCGCCTCGCCCTGCCAATACATCTGCGCAGCCACACGGCCGGCCAATTGACGATACATGTCGGCGAATTCGCTGTCCGGTCGGCTGATCACCGTCGGCGTACCGCGATCCAGATCTTCGCGCAGCGAAATATGCAACGGCATCTGCCCCAGCAGACGACTGTTGTATTTCTGCACCAGCTTCTCGGCGCCACCGGTGCCAAAAATCGGCTCATGGTGACCGCAGTTGCTGCAGATATGCACGCTCATGTTCTCCACGATGCCCAGCACCGGCACATGCACTTTCTCGAACATCACGATGCCCTTGGCGGCATCCAGCAAAGCGATATCCTGCGGGGTGGTAACCACCAGTGCGCCGGTCACCGGAATGTTCTGCGACAGCGTCAGCTGAATGTCGCCGGTACCCGGCGGCATGTCCAGCACCAGATAATCCAGATCCGGCCACAGCGTATCCTGCAACAGCTGCATCAGCGCCTTACTGGCCATCGGTCCGCGCCACACCATAGCATTGTCGTCGGTCACCAGATAGCCAATAGAGTTGGTCGCCAGGCCGTGCGCCATGATTGGTGCCATATGTTGACCGTCCGGCGAAGTCGGCCGCTCGTGTTCGGTGCCCAGCATATTGGGGATCGACGGGCCGTATATGTCGGCGTCCAGAATGCCGACCTTGGCCCCTTCGGCGACCAGCGCCAGCGCCAGGTTGACGGCGGTGGTGGATTTCCCCACCCCGCCTTTACCGGAGCTGACGGCGATGATATTGCGCACGCCTTTGATACCGGCCTGGCCGTTGGCACGCTTCAGCGTCGTGATATCGTGTTTAAGCTTCCAATCGATGGCGCTGGCGCCGGTCACGCGCAGCAGCTCGGGGCCAACGCTTGCCTGCAGCGCTTCAAAGCCGCTCAGCCAGGCAAACGGCATCGTCAGTTCGATATGCAGCACATCGTCCAGCAACGCGCAGTGATGGATAGCCTTCAATGCGGTCAGGTTGTTTTTCAACGTCGGGTGTTCAAAGGCGGCCAGTACACCGGTCACCAGGGCGCGCAGAACTTCGGGGTTGGTCTGCTCAGGGGATTTTGCGTTCATCCCGGCTCCTTGATTTTGAATGGATAGCTTCCGGCTAAGCATATCAGAACTGCCCGGCGGCTGGCGCGTATAACCTGCAAGAAACCGCCCTAGCAGCGAAGGGCGCGATCGGTTAACATCGAAGGCCCTTTTATTCATTACAGAAAGCAAGTTCTCACTATGGCTCAAGTCGCGAAAAAATTATTGGTGACGTGCGCGCTACCGTACGCAAATGGTTCCATCCATCTCGGCCACATGCTCGAGCACATCCAGGCGGATATCTGGGTGCGTTACCAACGAATGCGCGGCCACGAAGTGCATTTCATTTGCGCGGACGACGCGCACGGCACGCCGATCATGCTGAAAGCGCAGCAGCTGGGCGTAAAACCGGAAGAAATGATCGCGGAGATGAGCCAGGAGCACCAACAGGATTTCGCCGGCTTTGGCATCAGCTATGACAACTATCACTCGACCCATAGCGATGAAAACCGTGAGCTGTCCACCCTGATTTACAGCCGCCTGAAAGAAAACGGTTTTATCAAGAACCGCACCATTTCTCAGCTGTACGATCCGGAGAAAGGCATGTTCCTGCCGGACCGTTTCGTGAAGGGCACCTGCCCGAAATGCAAATCGCCGGACCAATACGGCGACAACTGCGAAGTGTGTGGCGCCACCTACAGCCCGACGGAACTGATCGATCCGAAGTCCGTGGTTTCCGGCGCGACGCCGGTAATGCGCGACTCCGAGCACTTCTTCTTCGATCTGCCGGCCTTCAGCGAAATGCTGCAGGCGTGGACGCGCTCCGGCGCGTTGCAAGAGCAAGTGGCGAACAAGATGCAGGAGTGGTTCGAATCCGGCCTGCAGCAGTGGGACATCTCCCGCGATGCGCCTTACTTCGGCTTCGAAATCCCGGATGCGCCGGGCAAATACTTCTACGTCTGGCTGGACGCACCGATCGGCTACATGGGTTCCTTCAAGAACCTGTGCGACAAACGCGGCGATCTGGACTTCGACGAGTTCTGGCGCAAAGACGCCACCACCGAGCTCTATCACTTCATCGGCAAGGACATCGTCTACTTCCACAGCCTGTTCTGGCCGGCGATGCTGGAAGGCAGCAACTTCCGCAAACCGACCAACCTGTTCGTGCACGGTTACGTGACGGTGAACGGCGCCAAGATGTCCAAGTCGCGCGGCACCTTCATCAAGGCCGGCACCTACCTGCAGCATCTGGATGCCGATTGCCTGCGCTATTACTACGCCGCCAAGCTCTCTTCACGCATTGATGATATCGATCTCAATCTGGAAGACTTCGTGCAGCGCGTGAACGCCGACATCGTCAACAAGGTGGTGAACCTGGCGTCGCGCAACGCCGGCTTTATCAACAAACGCTTCGGCGGCAAGCTGGCCGACAGCCTGGCCGATCCGGCGCTGTACCAGACCTTCGTCGACGCGGCGCAGAGCATCGCCGAAGCTTATGCCAGCCGCGAGTTCAGCCGCGCGATCCGCGAAATCATGGCGCTGGCCGATCTGGCCAACCGTTACGTGGATGAACAGGCGCCGTGGGTGGTGGCGAAGGAAGAAGGCCGCGATGCCGATCTGCAGGCCATCTGCTCGATGGGCATCAACCTGTTCCGCGTGCTGATGACTTACCTGAAGCCGGTGCTGCCTTCGCTGACCGAACGCGCCGAAGCGTTCCTCAACGCCGAGCTGAGCTGGGACGCAATCCCGCAACCGCTGCTGGGCCACCAGGTGAACGCATTCAAAGCGCTGTTCAACCGTATCGATCTGGATAAGGTCAGCGAGATGGTCAACGCCTCGAAGGAAGACATGGCCGCCGCCAAACCGGTGACCGGTCCATTGGCCGATGATCCTATTCAGGAAACCATCACCTTCGACGACTTTGCCAAGGTAGACATGCGCATCGCTCTGATCAAGAGCGCCGACTTTGTCGAAGGCTCCGACAAGCTGCTGAAACTACAGCTGGATCTGGGCGGCGAACTGCGCCAGATCTTCTCCGGCATTCGCTCCGCTTACCCGGATCCGAAAGCGCTGGAAGGCCGTCTGACCATCATGGTCGCCAACCTGGCGCCGCGCAAAATGCGTTTCGGCGTTTCGGAAGGCATGGTGATGGCGGCGGGCCCTGGCGGGAAAGAGATCTTCCTGCTGAGCCCGGACAGCGGCGCGCAGCCTGGTATGCAGGTCAAATAACCGCACCGGTGCGTAACATCGAGGGTCGAGCTTGCTCGGCCCTTTTTTAATGTCTCAAACCCGACGTTATAAGCAGTAAGAAAAAGTCATAACCGCTCTGATTCCCTCGCCTGCCGCATCTCGCTATGATGCTCCGCAACAACAAATAGACGTCCAGACAGAAAGACTGCTATAACAGACCTTCACCGGGATCGTTTCCCTGCTTTTTGGAGCCTATAATAATGAAAAACGTCAAGACTTCGCTGCTCGCCCTCAGCCTGCTGGCTGCCCTGCCGTTGCAGGCAGCGGAAAACGCCGCCGTGCCAGCTGCCATCGCTCAGCATCAGGGGCCGGTGCGCATCGCGGTGATCCGCAACCTCGGTTCCGACGACAACACCACGCAATTTTTGGCGGGTGCCATCCAGGAAGGACGCAAGCTGGGCTTCAAGGTGGACACCTTCCTCAGCAACGGCGACGACGCGCGCTTCCAGGACTTCGTCAACCAGGCTATCAGCCAGAAATATGACGGCATCATTCTCTCACAGGGGCGAGCCCCCTATTCCACCGAGCTGGTCAAGCGCATCGCGGCAGCCGGCATCGCCGTCGCGGCGTTCGATACCGACGTCAGTGGCAGCGTTCCCGGCGTCACCGTCTCGCAGCAGGACGACGCTTCGCTGGCCAACGCCTCCTTCGGCCAGTTAGTGAAGGATTTCAACGGCCAGGCCAACATCATCAAACTCTGGGTAGCCGGCTTCCCACCGATGGAACGCCGCCAGGCCGCCTATCAGCAGCTGCTGAAACAGCATCCGGGCATTCACGAGCTGGAATCGATTGGCGCGGTTTCATCCGACGTGCAGGGCGATACCGCCAACAAGGTGGGCGCGGTGCTGGCGAAATACCCGAAAGGCAAGATCGACGCCATCTGGGGCACCTGGGACGCCTTCACTCAGGGCGCTTACAAAGCGTTGAAAGAGAACGGCCGCACCGAGATCAAGCTGTACAGCATCGATATCTCCAACCAGGACTTGCAGCTGATGCGCGAAGCCGGCAGCCCGTGGCAGGTCAGCGTGGCGGTGGATCCGAAGCTTATCGGCGCAGTCAACGTGCGCCTGGTGGCCAACAAGATCGCCGGGGAAAGCACGCCGGACAGCTATCAGTTCAAAGCGACGGTCATTCCTCAGGCGCTGCTGCTGGCGCAGCCGGGGCCGGTCAACGTCGCCGGGCTGGCGAAGATCATCCCCGGCTGGGGCAGCAGCAGCGACTTCGTGCAACCGTGGTTCGCCACGCTGCAGGCCGAACACGGTAAATAATGCTGTTTTTGACGAGGCTGCCGACGCAGCCTCTGTTTTTAAACTAATTTTCGGCTTCCCCCTTCCGTCCTCGCCAAAATACGCTATGTTATCTGCATCGCCCAATAACTGTATGCATAAACAGGCTTCGAATGAAGGGATTCCCCTCGCTGATTAACATGCTGCTGGCCAGTTCGCTGGTGTTGACCATCGGCCGCGGCGTGACGCTGCCGTTCATTACCATCTACCTCACCGAGCATTTCCATCTGCTGCCGAAGAGCGTGGGCGTGATCCTGGGCGTCAGCCTGACCCTCGGCATCCTTGCCAGCCTGTACGGCGGCTATCTAGTGGACAAATTCAGCAAGAACCGCCTGATCCTGCTGTCGATTGTATTGTTTGCGCTGAGCTTCTTCGCCATTCCCTGGATCCCGCGCCCCGGCGGCGTGATCGTGGTGCTGGCCATCTTGCATACCTGTTATTCGGTGCTGAGCATCACCATTAAGGCCTGCTTCGCCGACGGGTTGCCGGTTGAGCAGCGCATCAAGGCTTTTTCAATCAACTACACGCTGGTCAACGTCGGCTGGGCGATCGGTTCTGCGCTCGGCGTTCTGGTGGCCGGGCTTAGCCCGCTGCTGCCGTTTTACCTGTCGGGCGGGTTGGCGCTGGCGACGGTGGCGGCGCTAAGCCTGCGCTTGCGCGGTCGGCAACAGCGCGCAACGCCAGCCGCCGCACCGGCCGCGCTCCCCAACTTCCGCCAGACGCTGACAATCCTGCGGAGCGATCGGCGGCTTATCTACTTCACCCTCGGCAGCACCCTGGGCGCCGTGGTGTTCGGTCAGTTCACCGGCTATCTGTCGCAGTATCTGATCACCGTCTCCAGCGCCGAGTTCGCCTACAAAATCATCGGGCTGGTGATGATCGTCAACGCCAGCATCGTTATCGCCCTGCAATACCTGCTCAGCCGCGGTATGCGCCAGGAAAACATGCTGCGCTGGCTGGTGCTGGGCACGCTGTTTTTCATCGTCGGGCTGCTCGGTTTCATGGCGGCCGGCCAGGCGGTCTGGCTGTGGCTGGCGGCGATGGCGGTGTTTACCCTCGGCGAAATCATCGTGATCCCGGTGGAATACATGTTCATCGACTTTATCGCGCCCCCGCACCTGAAAGGCAGCTACTATGGAGT
Source organism: Serratia sp. CY47444 (assembly GCF_052168635.1). Classification (NCBI taxonomy): domain Bacteria; kingdom Pseudomonadati; phylum Pseudomonadota; class Gammaproteobacteria; order Enterobacterales; family Yersiniaceae; genus Serratia; species Serratia sp. CY47444. The sequence goes on along the minus strand of NZ_JBJNMH010000002.1, from coordinate 440,570 downwards.
ACAGAATCTCAGCGCGCTGGGCGGCGCCATCAACCCGGTACTGTGCGGGGTGCTGCTCAGCTATGCCGCGCCGCCGCTGATGTTCGTGATGCTGATCGTCGCCGCGCTGCTCAGCCTGCTGTTTTTCTTCCTCGGCCACCGGCTGGCAGAACACGCGGCGGCAGCGGCCGAAGACACGCGCTGAACCCGCGCGTGGTAGCCATTGCAGGCTGTCAACCCGCCGATCGGGTATGGCACCCATAGCGATAATTCATGGTGCGATCTGTGGCATGGCTCACAGTTTAATTGTATGATGAATGCAGCAATTAAACGGGGAAAGACAATGGCCAACGTGCTCACACTGTGCTGGAAATACCTGAGAGCCCTGCTCCTCATCTACCTGTGTCTGTTCGTCGGCAATGCAGTGGCGGCGCTGCTGCCGTTCGCCATTCCCGGCAGCATCCTCGGCATGCTGCTGCTGTTCGCCCTGCTCTCTACCCAGATCCTGCCGGCCAAATGGATTAAACCCGGCTGCCATTTGCTGATCCGCTACATGGTGCTGCTGTTCGTGCCGATCGGCGTCGGGGTGATGAAATACTATGACCAGATCGTCGCGCATCTGGGCCCGCTGGTCATCTCTTGCCTCATCAGCACGCTGATGGTGCTGGTGGTGGTCGGCTATACCTCACACTATTTTCACCGCGAGCGCCGCATCGCCGGTAAGCCCGACGACACGGAGGGCAACCCATGATCCATGAAATCTGGTGGTCGCTGCCGCTGACGCTGGCGGTCTATTTCGCCGCGCGCTGGCTGGCGCGCAAGCTGAACATGCCGCTGCTCAATCCGCTGCTGGTGTCCATGGTGGTGATCATCCCGCTGCTGCTGCTCACCGGCATCCCCTATGAGCGCTACTTTCAGGGCAGCAAAATCCTCAACGATCTGCTGCAGCCGGCGGTTGTCGCGCTGGCCTTCCCGCTGTATGAACAGCTGCACCAGATCCGCGCGCGCTGGAAGTCGATTATCGCGGTGTGCTTCATCGGCAGCCTGACCGCCATGATCAGCGGCGGCGCCATCGCCCTGTGGCTGGGCGCCACGCCGGAAATCGCCGCCTCTATCCTGCCGAAATCGGTCACTACGCCAATCGCCATGGCCGTCGCGGACTCGCTCGGCGGTATTCCGGCGATCAGCGCAGTCTGCGTCATTTTCGTCGGTATCCTCGGCGCCGTGTTCGGCCATACGCTGTTCAACCTGTTGAAAATCACCACCCACTCTGCGCGCGGCCTGGCGATGGGCACCGCATCCCACGCGCTGGGCACCGCACGCTGCGCGGAGATGGACTACCAGGAAGGCGCATTCGGCTCGCTGGCGCTGGTGATCTGCGGCATCATCACCTCACTGCTGGCGCCGTTCCTGTTCCCGGTGCTGCTGCATCTGTTCGGCTGAATACGGCGAAACTTGCGATACATCTCGCATTTATTTATTTCATTGCATTAATTTCACCAATTAAGAGACATTAATCACATTTTAATGTCTCTGGCCTGCCTAGAATGTTACCCCGTTAACTCGTAGAGAGACCTTCTATGCATCCGCGTTTTCACACCGCTTTCAGCGCACTGCCCGCGACACTGCAATCCGCCCTGCTGCCCTATCTGGACGCGCCTGACTTCCCGGCGATGTTCACGGCCGAGCAAGCGGCGGCGATCCGCTCAGGCTGCGGGTTGGACGATGACGCGCTGGCATTCGCACTGCTGCCGCTGGCGGCGGCCTGCTCGTTAACCCCGATATCGCATTTCCACGTCGGCGCCATCGCGCGCGGGCAAAGTGGCAACCTCTATTTCGGCGCCAATATGGAATTCAGCGGCGCGCCGCTGCAGCAATCCGTGCATGCGGAACAAAGCGCAGTGACTCACGCCTGGCTGCGCGGCGAATCGGCGCTGGCCTCGGTCACCGTCAACTACACGCCGTGCGGCCACTGCCGCCAGTTTATGAATGAGCTGAACAGCGGCGGCGAGCTGCAAATCCGTTTGCCGGGCCGCGCGCCGGCCACGCTGGCGGACTATCTGCCGGACGCCTTCGGCCCGAAAGATCTGGATGTCGCTTCGCTGCTGATGGACAAGGTCGATCACGGTCACCAACTGGCGCTGGACGACGCACTGACGCAGGCGGCACTGGCGGCGGCCAATCAGAGTCACGCACCGTACAGCAACGCCCACAGCGGCGTAGCGCTGGAAACGACAGATGGCATTATCTATGCCGGCCGTTATGCGGAAAACGCCGCCTTCAACCCGAGTCTGCCGCCGCTGCAGGCCGCGCTGATCCTGCTGAACCTCTCAGGCGGCGATTGCCTGAACATTCGCCGCGCCGTACTGGCCGAACCGCAGGACGCGATCGTCAGCCAATGGGACGCCACCCGCGCCACCCTGACAGCGCTGGGCTGCCAGAACGTCAGCCGCGCCGCTTTCTAAACGCGCCATGGCGGGGCCATCCGGTTCCGCCGTTAACAGCCCCGCCCGCCAAATACAATGCCCCGACGCCGCCAGAAACACTTTCTTTAGTTAAAAAATCATTTGATTGTCGATAATTACGCCAACCTGGTTCATCATCTGGCAACAAATGCTGTACATCTTCTCTTTATCTCTTAGGATCGTCGGCAATAAAGTTATCTGATACGTGAAGAGTAAAACTGATGGAACTAGAATACGAAAGCAAACGCCCGCTCTATATCCCTTACGCCGGCCCGATTCTGCTGGAATTTCCGCTGCTGAACAAAGGCAGCGCTTTCACCGAGGAAGAACGTAGCCACTTCAACCTGCACGGCCTGCTGCCGGAAGCGGTGGAAACCATCGAAGAACAGGTGGAGCGCGCCTACCGTCAGTATCAGGATTTCAAGAACGATAACGACAAGCACATCTACCTGCGCAACATCCAGGACACCAACGAAACCCTGTTCTACCGCCTGCTGGACTCGCACCTGAGCGAGATGATGCCAATCATCTACACCCCGACCGTCGGCGAGGCCTGCGAACACTTCTCCGATATCTATCGCCGCGCGCGCGGGCTGTTCATCTCCTACCCGAACCGCGATCGCATCGATGACATGCTGCAAAACGCCACCAAGCAGAACGTCAAGGTGATCGTGGTCACCGACGGCGAGCGTATCCTCGGCCTGGGCGACCAGGGCATCGGCGGCATGGGCATTCCCATCGGCAAACTGTCGCTGTACACCGCCTGCGGCGGCATCAGCCCGGCCTACACCCTGCCGGTGGTGCTGGACGTCGGCACCAACAACCCACAGCGCCTCAACGATCCGCTGTACATGGGCTGGCGCCATCCGCGCATCTCCGGCGAGGAGTACCACGCCTTTGTCGAAGAGTTTATTCAGGCGGTCAAACGCCGCTGGCCGAACGTGTTGCTGCAGTTCGAAGACTTCGCGCAGAACAACGCCACCCCGTTGTTGAACCGCTACCGCGACGAGATCTGCTGCTTCAACGATGACATCCAGGGCACCGCCGCGGTCACCCTCGGCAGCCTGATCGCCGCCAGCCGCGCCGCCGGCAGCCAGCTGCGCGATCAGACCGTCACCTTCCTCGGCGCCGGTTCCGCCGGCTGCGGCATCGCCGAGCAGATCATCGCGCAGATGAAGTCCGAAGGGTTGAGCGAAGACGAAGCGCGCGCCCGCGTGTTCATGGTTGACCGTTTCGGCCTGCTGACCGACAAACTGCCGAACCTGCTCGATTTCCAGAGCAAGCTGGTGCAGAAGAGCGACAACCTGGCCGGTTGGGAAACCGCCAGCGACGCCATCTCGCTGCTGGACGTGGTGCGCAACGCCAAGCCGACCATTCTGATCGGGGTGTCCGGTCAACCGGGGCTGTTTACCGAAGAGCTGATCCGCGAGATGCACAAGCACTGCGAACGCCCTATCGTGATGCCGCTGTCCAACCCGACCTCGCGCGTGGAAGCCCGTCCGGAAGACATCATCAACTGGACCGACGGCGCCGCTCTGGTGGCGACCGGCAGCCCGTTTGCGCCGGTGAGCTACAAAGAGCAGCTGTACCCGATCGCCCAGTGCAACAACTCCTACATCTTCCCGGGGATTGGCCTCGGCGTGCTGGCCTCCGGCGCCACCCGCGTCACCGACGCCATGCTGATGGCCGCCAGCCGCGCGCTGGCGGACTGTTCGCCGCTGGCCACCGACGGCCACGGCGCGCTGCTGCCGAATATCGACGATATTCAGGGCGTGTCGAAGTGCATCGCCATGGAAGTGGGTAAAGCGGCGCAGCTGCAAGGTGTGGCGATCGTCACCTCCGAAGACGCGCTGTCGAAAGCCATCGAGCACAACTTCTGGCGACCGCAGTACCGCAGCTACAAGCGCACTTCGTTCTGATCAACGCGCTGAAATGACCCAGCCCGGCTCCGCCGGGCTTTTTTGTGCGGCAAAACCGCCTAAAAATGCGGCGTTGCGCGTGCTTCAGGCGGTTCGCGTCTTGCGTCGATCGGTCAGGTAAAGTAGCCTTGATCCATCTTTTTCAGCCCGGCGCGCGTAAGGCAACAACATGTGGAAACGCCTGATCATCAGCCTGTTCATCATCATTGCGGTGTTGATGGGTTCGGCTATTGCGCTCGATCGCTGGATCAGCTGGAAAACCGCGCCTTACGTCTACGACGAACTGCAGGAGCTGCCGCACCGCCAGGTTGGCGTGGTGCTCGGCACAGCCAAGTATTACCGCACCGGGGTGATCAACCAGTACTACCGTTACCGCATTCAGGGGGCGATCAACGCCTATAACAGCGGCAAGGTGAAATACCTGCTGCTGAGCGGCGACAACGCCCAGCAAAGCTACAACGAACCGATGACCATGCGGCGCGATCTGATCGCCGCCGGCGTGGCGCCGAGCGATATCGTGCTGGATTACGCCGGCTTCCGCACCCTGGATTCCATCGTGCGCACCCGCAAGGTGTTCGACACCAACGACTTCATCATCATCACCCAGCGCTTCCACTGCGAACGGGCGCTGTTCATCGCCCTGCACATGGGCATTCAGGCGCAGTGCTATGCGGTGCCGTCGCCGAAAGACATGATGACGGTGCGGGTCCGCGAGATTTTCGCCCGTCTGGGCGCGCTGACCGATCTGTACATCCTCAAGCGCGAGCCGCGCTTCCTTGGCCCGCTGATCCCGATCTCAGCCATGCACACCGTGCCGGAAGACGCCCAGGGTTATCCCGCCGTGTCACCGGAACAGCTGGTGGAGCTGGAGCACAAGCTGAAAGAAGAGAAACAGAAAGCCAAACAGCCCTGACGCAGAAAACGCCCAAAAAGAAAGGCCGGCAAAATAGGCCGGCCTTGTTGTCTGTACTGCGGTAAACCTACTTCTTCTTGGCGTATTTCAACGAGTCCAACGCCACGGCGAAGATGATGATGCTGCCCTTGATGATGTATTGCCAGTACGGGTTGATGCCGATATAGGTCAGGCCGTAGTTGATGACGGTAAAGATGATCACCCCGGTCACCACGCCCCACACCGTACCCACCCCGCCGGCAAACGAGACGCCCCCCACCACGCAGGCGGCGATGGCGTCCAGCTCATACATAAAGCCGAGGTTATTGGTGGCGCTGCCGATGCGCCCCGCTTCCAGCAAGCCGCCGAAGGCGTAGAACACGCCGGACAGCGCATAGATCATGATCAGGTTCAACGGCACGTTGACGCCGGACACCTTAGCCGCTTCCGGGTTGCCGCCGATGGCGAAGATGTTCTTGCCGAAGCGGGTCTTGGTCCACAGGATCCAGACGAATATGATGGCGATCAGCGCGTAAAAGGTAATGTACGACAGCTTAAAGTCGCCGAAGCGCAAGAAGCCCTGGGCAAAGGTGGAAAACTTCGGATCGAAACCCGCGACCGGCGACGCGCCGACCGAATCGTAATACAGCGAGTTGATGCCGTAGACGATGATCATGGTGCCCAAGGTGGTGATGAACGGCGTCACGTTGAGATAGGCGATAATCAGGCCGTTAACCAGGCCGATCACCGCGCCGACCGCACACACCAGCAAGATGACCAGGGGAATCGACCAGGTTTCCATGTGCGGGAATACCTTGTTGACGTTATCCATCGACTGCAGCAGCGTGGCCGCCACCACCGCCGCCAGCCCCACCTGCCGCCCGGCGGACAGGTCGGTGCCCTGAGTCACGATCAATCCCGCCACGCCCAGCGCGATGATGATGCGCACCGAAGACTGCGTCAGGATGTTGCTCAGGTTCATCAGGCTAAGGAAGGTAGGATCCTGAATGATGATGATGGCCAACAGCACCAGCAACACCACGTAAATGCCGCCTTCCTTGAAATAGGTAAATAAGGTTTTTTTATTTAGCGCGTTCATAATTCCGATCCTTAAAGGTGCAGGGAGGCGAGACGTAAGATTTCATTTTGCGAGGTCTGTTTGGTGTTAACGATGCCCGCAACCTGACCATTGCTCATCACCAAAATACGGTCGGTGATCCCCAAAAGCTCCGGCATTTCGGACGAGACGATAATGATCCCCTTGCCCTTCTTCGCCAGTTCGGTCATCAGCTGATAAATCTCGAACTTGGCGCCCACGTCGATGCCGCGCGTCGGTTCATCCAGCATCAGGATCTCCGGCTGCGTCAGCAGCCAGCGGCCGATGATCACCTTCTGCTGGTTGCCGCCGGACAGCGAGCCGATATGGGTGTGATGCCCCGGCGTTTTCACCCGCATGGCGTCGATCACCCACTGGGTGTCGCTCTTCATCCGCGCGTTATCCAGCAGGCCGAGCTTGTTTTTATAATTGCGGATATTGGAGATCAACGAGTTGAAACCCACATCGAGGTAAGCGTAAATCCCGGTGGATCGGCGCTCTTCGGTCACCAACGCAAACCCGTGGTTGATCGCTTCGTTGGCACTGTGGTTGTCGATCGCCTTGCCGTGCAGCTTTATAGTGCCCGCCACCTTTTCACGAATGCCGAACAGCGTCTCTACGATGTCGGTGCGCTTGGCGCCCACCAGCCCGGCGATGCCGAGGATCTCGCCCTGGTGCAGATCGAAGGAAACATCGCGGATCGAAGGCTGGCGCAGCGACGTCAGGTTCTTCACCTCAAGGATCACCTCACCCGGCGTGTTTTGCCTGTCCGGGAAGCGCTGGCTCAGCGAGCGGCCGACCATCATGGCGATGATCTTGTCCATATCCAGCCCTTCCAGCGGCTGGGTGGCGATCCACTGGCCGTCGCGCAGCACCGTTATCTCGTCGCACAGCTGGAAGATCTCTTCCATCTTGTGCGAGATATAGACGATGCCGCAGCCGCGTTCTTTCAGCTTGCGGATGATGGTGAACAGATGATTGACCTCTTTCTCCGTCAGCGAAGAGGTCGGTTCATCCATGATGACGATCTTGGCGTCGTAGGAAAACGCCTTGGCGATCTCGATCATCTGCATCTGCGACACCGACAGGTTGCCCACCTTTTCGCGCGGGTTGATGTCGATATCCAGCTCGTCAAAGATCGCCTGGGTGTCTTTGAACATCTTGTCCTGATCGACGAACAGGCCTTTGGTCGGATAGCGCCCCAGCCACATGTTGTCCATCACGGTGCGTTGCAGCACCAGGTTCAGCTCCTGATGTACCATCGAAACGCCGTGTTCCAACGCTTCCTTCGAGCTCTTGAAATCGATTTCCCTGCCCTGAAACACAATGCTGCCGCTGTCTTTTTTATAAATGCCGAACAGGCATTTCAGCAACGTCGATTTCCCCGCCCCGTTCTCCCCCATCAGGGCGTGAATCGAGTGCGGACGGACGCGTAAATTGACATTGTCCAAAGCTTTGACGCCGGGAAATGACTTACAGATATCCGTCATTTCCAGCAAAAATTCGCGTGAGCTATCGGCCATAAATACACCTGGCTTAACGATCTTGCAGTCGTAAACATCCCCGCCGGCGGTATCCCTGGTGTTGGCGCCGCAGGCGGGGTCTTAGCGGGATCTCAATTCTTATTTAACGAACTGAGACAGGTTGTCTTTATCTACACCGACGTAAGGGATACGCACGACTTTATTTTCGACTTTATATTGGGTGCCTTCGGTGGCCGGTTTGCCTGCCGCCAGGTTTTTCGCCAGCTCGAAGGTGGCTTTCGCCTGGTTGTCGGCGTCGTTCAGCACCGTGCCCGCCATCGCGCCGGATTTCACCAGCGCCAGCGCTTCAGGCAGCGCATCGACGCCGAACACCGGGATACTGGTCTTGTTGTGCGCTTTCAGCGCTTCCACCGCGCCCATCGCCATGGCGTCGTTGTTGGCGATCACCACTTCAATCTTGTTGGCATTCGGGCCGGAGAGCCAGGCGTCCATCTTGTCTTTCGCCTGCGCGGTATCCCACATCGCGGTATCCATCTGCAGCTGCTGGGTCTTGATGCCTTTTTCGTTCAGCGTCTTCACCACGTAGGTAGTGCGCGCTTCGGCATCCGGGTGGCCCGGTTCGCCCTTCAGCAGCACGAACTGGATCTGGCCGTCTTTGTTCAGATCCCAGGCCGGGTTGGCTTGCCAGTGTTTGGCGATCAGCTCGCCCTGGATCACGCCGGACTCTTTGGAGTCGGTGCCGACGTAATATGCCTTGTCATAGCTGTCCAACGCCTTGCGGGAAGGTTCTTTGTTGTAGAACACCACCGGGATATCGTTTGCGCGCGCCTTATCGATAACCACCGGTGCCGCGGCCGGGTCGACCAGGTTGATCGCCAGCGCTTTCACGCCCTTGGCCAGCAGCACGTCGATCTGATCGTTCTGTTTGGACTGGTCGTTCTGCGAGTCATTCATCAGCAGAGTGACGTCCGGCGAAGCCTTGGCATCTTTCTCGATCGCCTTGCGCACCACCGACATGAAGTTGTCGTCGTATTTGTAAATCGTGACGCCAATACGGGTATCAGCATGGGCTGCGGCGCCAAACATCATGGCTGCGGCCATGGCGGCCAGGGTGAAAACCTTCTTATTCATTGTCAGTCTCCGGTTCTGTGTAGGGTATTACTCGTCTTTGAGCCAATGGTCACCGGCAGTGCGCACACCCCAGGCCAGGCGATTTCCACTCAACACCTGTCGTCCGTGGATCTTATTATTTCCGAGAAATGCTGTGTCAGCGCGAGATAAAGGTTGCAGCGGCAAGGGCCTTTGCGCCGGAAAACGCCTAGAGCATAGACGGCGTGATGTTAATATTCTGTGAATTTTCTCACAGATTGAAAACGGTTACACAGGATTAAATCGTCAGAGAGTGACCGTCGCCTCACTTTGCCAGGGGGCGACAGAATGGCGCCGCACCAGCGTCGGCATGAACAGATGAGCGGCCTGCGGCTCCGCCAGGCCTGCTGCGCCCTGCAATGCTAGCTCGGTGGCCAGCGTGGCCATCGAAACGATCGGGTAACGCACCGTGGTGAGTTTGGGGCTGGTGTAACGCGCGATGGGAATGTCGTCGAAGCCGATCAGCGAGAAATGCTGCGGTACCGTGATACCGTTTTCTTTCAGCACCGCCATGGCGCCGGCGGCCATGGCGTCGTTGTAAGCGAACACCGCGCTCAGCTGTAGATTACGCCCCAGCAGTTCCACCATCGCCGCCTCGCCGCCCTGCAGATCCGGCGAACCGTAGGCGCGCCAGTTGTCCGGCGTGGCCAGCCCGGCGGCGGCCATCGCCTGCGCATAGCCCCGCTGGCGTAGCGGCCCGTCTTCGATCGGGTGATTGGAGCCCAGGTAGCCGATGCGCCGATGGCCCTGCGACAGCAAAAGACGCATCGCCATTTCCGCGCCGCAGACGTTATCCAGCCCGACGCAGCGTGGCTCATAGCCGGGGATAATCCGGTTGATCAGCACCATGCCCGGCACCTGCTCCAGAAAGCCGATCAGCTCGGCGTCGCTCAGGGCTTTGGCGTGAACAATCAGGGCATTACAGCGCTGACGGATCAGCACTTCGATCGCATGGCGCTCTTTGTCCGCCTGATGATAGCTGTTGCCGATCAGCAGGTATTTGTGGTGTTTCTGCGCCACCGTGTCAACCGCTTTCACCAGCGCGCCGAAGAACGGATCGGAGACGTCCATCACCACCACGCCCAGGGTATCGCTGCTTTGGGTCGCCAGCGCCTGCGCGTTGGCGTTGGGGCGATAGCCCAGATCCGCCACCGCCTGCAGCACCTGCTCGCGCGTCTCCTTGCTGGTCAGCGCGCTGTGGTTCAACACGCGGGAGACGGTCGCCACGGAGACCCCGGCGCGTTTCGCCACGTCGCGAATGGTGATCGGATGAACTGGAGGCATGCGGGATCCTGAAATCGGGGTAGTGGCCGGTGGCGCTATCCTACCCCGATTGGCCCGCTGCTCGCGTGAATTACGTCACAGGAAAGAAAACGTTTACATACATTTTTTTAACCTGCCGATGGGCACTCATTTCAGCGTTTTGGGCTCCGCTTCGCCGGCGGCCAGCTGCGTCAGCTTGCGCCACAGCCACTCCATCGGCCCCTGAGCGAAATAACGCAGCCACAGTACGGAAAACGCCAGGTTGGCCAGCCAGACCAGCGGCACGAACGCCAACAGCTGCAGCCGGTCGAACTGCTCATAGAGACCGAAGCGATAAAACAACGTGGTGCAGATCAGCGTTTGCAGCAGGTAGTTGCTCAGCGCCATGCGCCCCACCTGGCTCAGCCAGTGGGCGATGCGCAGGCGCGACAGTGCGGGCCAGAAACCGTAACACAGCGCCAGATAGCCCATCGCCTGCAGCGGGGCGCCCAGCTCACGCGGCACCTGCAGCAGGAAACCGCTCCAGCGATAGTCCCACTGCACCTGCCATTGCAGCGCCACCGTCGGCAGCTGGATCAGCACCGAAAGCGGCAGCAGCCACGCCGCCTGCCTCAGGTAATAGCCGGATGAGTAGCTGCCGCGCAGCCAGCCGCTGCGCATCAGCCCAGCGCCGAACAGCATCAGCCCCGCCAGCTCCCAGCCATACTGCGCGCCGATGGCCAGCAGGCTGGACGAGAGCAGATCGGCGCGGCTGCGCCAGGCTTCGAAACCGCCCTGCAGCTTCCAGAACTTCTCGTACTGCAACTCCGCCACGCCCGGCTGCCAGAAGCTGCCCGGTTCACCGTGCGAGATAAAACCGAGCAGCAGCAGCACCGCCACGCCGATCAGGTAGAGCACCACGCCGGTTTTCAGCAGCTGGAAAGTTTCTTTGGCCTCGCGGATCATGCGCCAGCACACCAGGCCGATCAGCCCGTAGGCCAGCAGAATATCGCCGTCCCACAGGAAGATGGCGTGCGCGAGGCCGAACAGCACCAACCACGACAGCCGCGCGCGGATCCAGCTTTTGCCGCGCCGCAGCAGCATGTGCAACCCGGCGCCGAACAACAGCGCGAACATCGCCAGGAACTTGGCCTGGGCGAAGAGATCCAGCAGCGCCCAGGTCCAGGCATCGCGCGACGACGGCATCCCCAAATAGGCCGGGTTGAGATAGGCGGCCTTCGGCAAGCCGAAGGCGCTGATGTTCAGCAATAAGATGCCGAGGATGGCGATGCCGCGCACGCAGTCCAGCGTAGCGATGCGCGGCAGAGGATGACTGTTCATTTTTTATCGCTGTCTTCCGCTCATGAAAAAGGCGCCCGCAGGCGCCTGTTATGCTATTGCGAGTCGCCCCGCAACGCCATCACCCCTGGTGATGACGCACCGCGCGCAGGAACTCCTGGCGGGTATTCTGGCTGGACTTGAACAGCCCCCCCAACGAGGTGGTGGTGGTGGCGCTGGTCGCGTCGCGAATGCCGCGCGCCTTGACACAATAATGGACCGCGTCGATCGATACCGCCACGTTATTGGTACCGAGCAGGGTCTGCAGCGCGACCAGGATCTGCTGGGTCAGACGCTCTTGCACCTGCGGACGCTGGGAGAAGAACTGCACGATGCGGTTGATCTTCGACAGACCGATCACCGAGTCTTTCGGGATATAGGCCACGGTAGCCTTGCCGTCGATGGTGACGAAGTGGTGCTCGCAGGTGCTGGTCAGCGTGATATCGCGCACCGTCACCATCTCATCCACTTTCATCTTGTTCTCGATGACGGTGATTTTCGGGAAGTTGGCGTAGTCCAGCCCGGAGAAGATCTCGTCGACATACATTTTGGCGATGCGATGCGGCGTTTCCGCCAGGCTGTCGTCAGACAGATCGAGATTCAGCAGCTGCATGATTTCAGTCATGTGCTCTTTGATGCGACGCTTGCGCGTTTCGCGATCCAGCACTTCCCCGCGCAGCGGTGTCTCCAGACCACGCTCTTCCAGTGCCGCATGCACCAGCGCGGCTTCTTTACTTAATGATGTCATGTATTTGTTCTCCTGCGGACGGAACCCGCCGGCGGCCTGGTAGGGCGTGCGGCCGGCGAATTGCTTGCTCTCGTGACGGCAGAGTTTTCGTGATGGATAACGTGAACCCGGTCAAGATTTTGCCCCACTGTAGATGAGAGCGCGGCGATTATCCAGTGATTGTGCTTCATCCGCAGGTGAAATATTCGCATTTAGCACAATCAGGCCGGCTGCGGGATCCCGCTTTTTTTGTATGGATTTTAATCAGCGCATCGCCGTTTTTTGCGCCAACCGCCGCGCCGGGGTATTCACTACCAGCGCACCGGCCACCAACAGCGCCGCCACCGCCACGTACAGCGCCGGCTCCAGCCGATGAGTCATGGCGGTCGACAGCGCCGACAGCATCGGCCCGACCAGTTGGCCGATCGCATAACCGGTGGTCAGCAATCCGGCCATGTAGCGCGCATGGCGCGGCGCCAGTTCACGGCCGTGCTGAAGGGCGAGCTGCACCACGCAGAGGAAACCGCCGCCGGTCAGCAACGCCCCCAACGCCAGGCCGGTCACACCCGGCACCGCTTCGGCGCTCAGCACGCCCAGCGCCTGTATCCACAGCGTGATCGCCAGCCGGGTCTGGGTGGTCAGCCGATGGCGGGTCAAAATGCCGATCACAATCCCCAGCACCGCCGCGCCGCCGAACACCGGCCAGACGAACTGCGCGAATAGGCTACCGGGAAAGCGCGCGGCCGCCATCTGCGACAAGAACGTCGCCGGCAGGATGTAGCCAAAGCCGGCCAGGCTGTAGCTCCACACCAGGCGTTTGAGCGCCGGCGTCAGCAGCAGCGGCTCCGGGGCCACGTCCGGGCGATGCAGCTCGCCGCTGCGCGGCAGAAAGGCGCTAATCCCCCCGACCAACACCAGCGCCAGCCCGCCATACACCAGCCAGGCCTGCGCCGCCGTCAGCCCCAGCGCGTTGATGCCCACCGCCAGCATGCCGCTAAGGAAGATGCCGGCGCCCGGCCCGGCGAATACCGCCGCGCTCAGCGCCGGCCGGCCGTAGTGCGCCAACCGCTCGTTGGTCCAGGCCGCCACCAGCACCATCGCCCAGCCGCTGGCCCAGCCGATGACGAAGCGCAGCGCGCCGTGCGTCCATGCATCCTGCGCCAGCGCCGACAGCAGCGTCAGCGCCATCGCGCCCCATACGCCCAGCCACAGACGCCGCTCGACGTGGCGCGTGGCGCGCATCGCGTCGTAGGCGCCGCACAGGTAGCCCAAATAGTTGATCGCCGCCACCAGCCCGGCGCCGGTGAGGCTGAACTGATGTTCCGCGATCATCAGCGGCACCTGCGGGGTGAAAGCGAAGCGGCCAATGCCCATCGCGACGATCAGCGCGGCAAAACCGCTCAAGGCAATACGTAAAGCCATACCGGTATCCAAAAGGTTAAAAGAAAGTTGCCAGTATCATGCCGCAGTATTAAACTCACAAAAACTGAATAATACTAATCAAGTTCATCACGAAACGAGAATATTATGGATCTGACCCAGCTTCGCATGTTCTGCTGCGTAGCGGAAACCGGCTCGGTCGCCCGCGCCGCCGAGCAGCTGCACCGCGTGCCGTCGAACCTGACCACCCGGCTGCGCCAGCTTGAGCAGGAGCTGGGCGCCGATCTGTTTATCCGCGAAAAACAGCGCCTGCGCCTGTCGCCGATGGGCCATAACTTTCTGTGCTACGCCAACCGCATCCTGGCGCTCAGCGACGAGGCGATGAGCATCACCCACGCCGGCGAACCGGCGGGCAACTTCGCCCTCGGCTCGATGGAGAGCACCGCCGCCACCCGCCTGCCCTCGCTGCTGGCGGCTTACCACCAGCGTTTCTCGCAGGTTTCGCTGTCGCTGACCACCGGCACCTCCGGCGAAATCGCCGATCGGGTGCGCGCCGGCACGCTGGCGGCGGCGCTGGTCGACGGCCCGGTGCCCTATGACGAGCTGAACGGCTGCATCGCCTATCCTGAACATATGGTAGTGATCTCCTGTCTCGATCACGCGCCGATCCACAGCGCCAAAGACGCCAATGGCGAAACGCTGTTCGCCTTTCGCGCCAGCTGCTCCTACCGCCTGCGGCTGGAGGCCTGGTTCAAGCGCGAAGGCGCGCGGCCAGGGCAAATTATGGAGATCCAGTCCTATCACGCCATGCTGGCCTGCGTCGCCAGCGGCGCCGGGCTGGCGATGATCCCGCATTCGGTGCTCAGCCTGCTGCCGGGCCATGAGCGGGTTCGAGTTCACACCCTGCCGCCGGACGTGGCCGACACCGCCACCTGGCTGCTGTGGCGCCGCGACGCGTTCGGGCCGAACGTGCGCGCGCTGAAAGAGTTGATTATTGAACAGACGGAGACCGCCGCTGTTGATGAAAGCACCCCCAACGATTTATCAGACGTTTTCGATATCGCCTGATTTAAAAAGAAAACCACTGAGGAGACTATGATGGAGATGATCAAAACCCGCGCCGCCGTTGCCTGGGGCCCGAACCAGCCGCTGAAGATCGAAGAAGTCGAGCTGATGCCACCACAAAAAGGCGAAGTACTGGTGCGGATCGTCGCCACCGGCGTTTGTCACACCGACGCCTACACCCTGTCCGGCAAAGATCCGGAAGGCGTGTTCCCGGCGATCCTCGGCCACGAGGGCGGCGGCGTGGTGGAAGCGGTCGGTGAAGGCGTCACCAGCGTGGCGGTCGGCGATCACGTGATCCCGCTCTACACCCCGGAGTGCGGCGAGTGCAAATTCTGTAAATCCGGCAAGACCAACCTGTGCCAGGCGATCCGCGCCACCCAGGGTAAAGGCCTGATGCCGGACGGCACCACCCGCTTCTTCAAGGACGGCAAGCCGATCTTCCACTACATGGGCACTTCCACCTTCTCCGAATACACCGTGGTGCCGGAGATTTCACTGGCGAAAATCAACAAGGAAGCGCCGCTGGAAGAAGTGTGCCTGCTGGGCTGTGGCGTCACCACCGGCATGGGCGCGGTGATGAACACCGCCAAAGTGCAGCCGGGCGACACCGTGGCGATCTTCGGCCTGGGCGGCATCGGCCTGTCGGCGATCATCGGCGCGCAGATGGCCGGCGCGGGCCGCATCATCGGCATCGACATCAACACCAGCAAGTTCGATCTGGCGCGCAAGCTGGGCGCTACCGATCTGATCAACCCGAAAGACTATGACAAACCGATTCAGGAGGTGATCGTCGAGCTGACCGACGGCGGCGTCGACTTCTCCTTCGAGTGCATCGGCAACGTCAACGTGATGCGTTCCGCGTTGGAGTGCTGCCACAAGGGCTGGGGGGAATCGGTGATCATCGGCGTCGCGGGCGCCGGCGAAGAGATTTCGACCCGGCCGTTCCAGCTGGTCACCGGCCGCGTCTGGCGCGGCTCGGCATTCGGCGGCGTCAAGGGCCGTTCGCAGCTGCCGGGCATCGTCGAGCGCTATCTGGACGGCGAATTCGCGCTGAACGACTTTATCACCCACACCATGGGGCTGGAGCAGATCAACGAAGCGTTCGATTTGATGCACGAAGGCAAATCGATCCGTTCCGTCATCCACTTCGACAAATAAGCCAGGAGGCAGAGATGACGCTGTCATTGGAACTTCTCGAAGAGCACCGCATGTTCGGCGGCTGGCAACAGCGTTATCGCCACGCGGCGCAGAGCCTGAATTGCAACATGACATTCAGCATCTACCTGCCGCCGCCGCGCGATGACAACCCGCCGCCGGTGCTGTACTGGCTGTCGGGGCTGACCTGCAACGACGAGAACTTCACGTTGAAAGCCGGCGCGCAGCGCATCGCCGCCGAGCTGGGCCTGGTGCTGGTGATGCCGGACACCAGCCCGCGCGGTGACGAGGTGCCGAACGACGAAGGTTACGATCTGGGCCAGGGCGCCGGGTTCTACCTGAACGCCACCCAGGCGCCGTGGGATCGCCACTTCCGCATGTACGACTACATCAGCGCCGAACTGCCGGCGCTGATCGAACAGCACTTCAGCGTCAGCGATCGTCAGTCGATCTTCGGCCACTCGATGGGCGGCCACGGCGCGCTGATGATGGCGTTTCGCAATCCGCAGCGCTTCCGCTCGGTATCGGCGTTCGCGCCGATCGTCAACCCGTGCCAGGTGCCGTGGGGCCGCAAGGCGTTCACCGCCTATCTGGGCAGCGACGAGAGCCAGTGGCTGCAGTACGACAGCTGCCATCTGCTGGCCAGCGGCGCGGAAAAAATGCCGGTCCTTATCGATCAGGGCGATGACGACCAGTTCCTGGCCGATCAGCTGCAGCCGGCGCGGCTGGCCGAACTGGCGCGCCAGCGCGACTGGCCGCTGACGCTGCGCATTCAGCCGGGGTACGATCACAGCTACTTCACCATCGCCACCTTCGTGGAAGATCACCTGCGCTTCCACGCCGAGCACCTGTTCCGCTGATAAAAATCCGGGCGGTTTAACCGCCCGGATTTATTCAAAAGCCATCAATCAGAAAATCGATAGCGGCTTTAATTTGATTCCTGTGCTCATTGACATTACCAACGGCCTTCCCAATCTGCGAAATACGTACGGCAGCCATCTCATGCGTCATAACAAGAAACTTTTCGCCGTTGACCTCAATCTCCGGGCATAAACGTGCAGAAATTTTAACCCTGACGTTATCCAAAGCATAAAGGGGGATCATTAACCGGGTCGAGAGGACATCAATAAGATCGCTTTGAACGTCCAGTAAGTAGGGATAGGCTGATGCCGGATACGTATTGTCATATACGGTAAATTGCATATTTAAAATGTCCGATATTCATCAGACAACAAACCATTTTCTTCAGTGATACGATTAAGTTCTTCTAAGGCCGCGCGATTTTGCTCGCGCCACTGTTGAATCTCAATATCCCTGACGCGGACGCTCAATGCGTCCGTCAATACGGATGACACATTGACGCCCAGGGATTTTGCGCGCTGGAAAAGATCGCGATCGATGGTTACGTTGACTGTCTTTTTCGTCACATTGCTATTTGCCATATCCATACCTCATCCCTGTAATATACACGGGTCAAATTTTCATCAATTATACTCGTAAAACAGGGGTATGCCAATTCAGCGATGCCCTCACCCCTTCAATTTCGGATCGAGCGCGTCGCGCAATCCGTCACCCAACAGGTTGAACGCCAGCACGGTGATGAATATCGCCAGGCTGGGGAAGATCGCCACGTGCGGCGCGATCACCATATCGGCGCGCGCTTCGTTGAGCATCGCCCCCCACTCCGGCGTCGGCGGCTGGGCGCCCAGGCCCAAAAACGACAGGCTGGCGGCGGTGATGATCGAGGTGCCGATGCGCAGGGTGAAATAGACCACGATCGAAGACAGGGTGCCTGGCAGGATGTGCCGCAGGATGATGGTCCAGTCCGAGGCGCCGATGCTGCGCGCCGACTCGATATAGGTCAGGTGCTTCAGCACCAGCGTATTGCCGCGCACCAGGCGGGCGAAGGCCGGAATGCTAAAGATCGCCACCGCGACGATCACGTTGGCCATGCCGCTGCCCATGATCGCCACCACGCCGATCGCCAGCAAAATGCCGGGAAACGCGAACAGCACGTCGCAGACGCGCATGGTGAGGCGATCCCACCAGCCTTCATAGTAACCGGCCAGCAGCCCCAGCAGGGTGCCGATCGCCCCGCCCGCCAGCACCGAGAACACCCCGGCCGCCAGCGAAATGCGCGCGCCCATCAGGATGCGGCTGAAAATATCGCGTCCGAGGGAATCCACCCCCAACCAGTGCATCAGCGAAGGCCCTTCGTTCAGCCGGTCGTAATCGAAATAGTTTTCCGCATCGAACGGCGCCAGATAAGGCGCCAGCAGCGCCGCCGCAATCAGCAGCAGCACCAACAGGCCGGCGACCAGCGCCGCCCGCTGGCGGCGAAAACGCCGCCAAAACTCGCCCCACGGCGTGCGTACCGCGTTGGGGTCGATAAGCGGCATCGCCTTCAGTGCGGCGTTGCGCCGCCAATGCTTAATCATGCCGCCTCCTCATTGGTAACGAATCGCCGGGTTGATCGCCGCGTACAACATATCCACCAGCAGGTTGATCAGGATGAACTCCAGCGAGAACAGCAGCACCTCGGCCTGGATCACCGGGTAATCGCGCATCTCCACCGAGTCCACCAGCAAGCGCCCCAGCCCCGGCCAGTTGAACACCTTCTCCACCACGATCGAACCGCCGAGCAGGAAGCCGAACTGCAGCCCCATCATGGTCACTACCGGGATCATCGCGTTGCGCAGGCCGTGCTTCATCACCACCACGCTTTCCCGAACGCCCTTGGCGCGCGCGGTGCGCATGTAGTCCTCCTGCAACACCTCGACGAACGAAGCGCGGGTAAAACGCGCCATCACCGCCGCCACCGCCGCCCCCAAGGTGATAGAAGGCAGAATGTAGTGCCGCCAGCTGTCGGCGCCCACCGTCGGCAGCCACCCCAGCTCGACCGAGAACACCTGCATCAGCAGCATGCCGAGCGCAAAGGCCGGGAACGAGATCCCCGATACCGCCAGCGTCATGCCGAGACGATCCGGCCAACGGTTACGCCACACCGCCGACACCACGCCGATCGCCAGGCCGAACGCTACCGCCCACAGCATGCTGGCGACGGTCAGCCAGAAGGTCGGCATAAAGCGCGAGGCGATCTCTTCGCTCACCGGGCGCTTGGACACCATCGAGATGCCGAAGTCGCCCCGCAGCGCGTTGACGAAAAAGTGCGCGAACTGCTGCGGCAGCGGCTTATCCAACCCCAGATCCTTGCGCACCAGCTGCACCACCGCCTCGTCGGCCTCCGGCCCCGCCGCCAGCCGCGCCGGATCGCCCGGCAGCAGGTGGACGAACAGGAACACCAGCACCGCCACGATCAGCAGCGTCGGGATCAGGCCCAGCAGTCGTTTCAGAAAATAATTGAGCATCTCATTCCTTCCCCCACCTGCCGCCGTCTGGCCGCAGGCGGGGATGGGCGCCTTATTTCAGATCGGCGTTATCAAAGTTGAACGAGGTATCCGGCATCACGTAGAAGCCGCTCAGCTGTTTGCTGTTGGCCGACAACAGACGTTCGGTTGCCAGGAAGATCCAGGGCGCGTCGGCCCAGATGCGATCCTGTGCATCCTGATACAGTTTCTGCTTCTCGGCGCGATCGGTGGTCGCCAGCGCGTCGGTCAGATCCTTGTCCACCTGCGGGTTGCTGTAGAACGCGGTGTTGAACTGCTTCGGCGGCGCCGCCTGGGTGGAGAACAGCGGCGACAGCGCCCAGTCCGCTTCCCCGGTCGAGGCCGACCAGCCGGTGTAGAACAGCCGCACGCCGGTGTCTTTCACCCCGACGCTCTCCACCTGCGCCGCGCGCTGCCCGGCATCCATCGCCGTCACCGTCACTTTCACCCCCACCTGCGCCAGCTGCTGTTGGGTGAACTGCAGCACTTTCTGCGCGGTGCTGTGGTTGTGGGACGACCACAGCGTGGTGGTGAAGCCGTTCGGGTAGCCGGCCTCTTTCAACAGCTCGCGCGCCTTGGCCGGATCGTACGGCCACGGCTTATAGCGGGCGGCGAAATCGATGGCCGGGGGCACCGGCCCTTCCGCCGGCACCGCATAACCGGCGAACGCCACCTTGATCAGCGCGTCCTTGTTAATCGCGTAGTTGAGCGCCTGGCGCACCTTCGGGTTGTCGAACGGCTTTTGAGTGACGTTCATGCTGATGTAACGCTGCAGGATCGACGGCGCAGCCACCACGTCCAGCTTGGCGTTGCCCTCCAGCACCTTGGCCTGCTCGTAAGGGATCGGGAAGGCGAAGGTCGCCTCGCCGGTCTGCAGCATCGCCGCGCGGGTGTTGTTATCCACCACCGGGCGCCAGGTGATGCTGTCGAGCTTCGGCAGCCCCGGCTGCCAGTAGCCGTCGAACTTCTTCACCTTGACGAAATCGGTCTGGTTCCAGGTCACGAACTGATACGGCCCGGTGCCGACCGGGTGGAAACCGATCTCTTTGCCGTATTGCTTCAGCGCCGCCGGGGAGATGATCGCCGCCGCCGGGTGCGCCAGATTGTTGACGAACGCCGAGAACGGCGCCTTCAGCACGATCTTCACCGTATTGGCGTCCACCGCCTCGGTTTTGTCGATCATCTTGAACAGGTTGTAGCGCTTGAGGTGGCTGTCCGGGTTACTGGCGCGATCGAGGTTGGCCTTCACCGCCTCGGCGTTGAACGCGGTGCCGTCGTGGAATTTAATGCCCTGACGCAGTTTGACGGTATAGGTCAAGCCGTCTTTGCTGACCTCATAGCTGTCCGCCAGCACGTTCACCAGCTTCATGTCCTTGTCGAAGCCGAACAACCCCTGATAGAAAGACTTGGCCACCGCCTGCGACAGCGTGTCGTTGGCGTCGTAAGGATCAAGAGTGGTGAAATTGGACGCCACGGCAATCACCGCGTCCTTCGCCGCCCAAACCGGGCCGGTTCCCGCCGCCAGCAGTATGGCGGCCAACAGCGCATTGCGTTTGAATGTGTGCTTCATGTCGCTTGTCTCTCCTGAGGTCTTTAAAAAGCACCGGCGATCGGGTGGCGGGCGACAAAGTGCCCGGCGCCAACCTGCACCAGCGGTGCGGTAACGGGTTCATCGCCCAGTGCGCGCACTGGGCTCGGGATCTCATCGGCCGGCAGCGGCTGCCGTTTGTGGGCATGAGCGGGATCGGCTACCGGCACCGCCGCCATCAACTTGCGGGTATAGGGGTGCTGCGGATTGTCGAATATCGCCTGCCGCGGGCCGATCTCGACAATTTGCCCGAGGTACATCACCGCCACCCGGTGGCTGATACGCTCCACCACCGCCATGTCGTGTGAAATGAACAGAAAAGCGATGCCGAACTCACGCTGCAGATCGAGCAGCAGATTGACGATCTGCGCCTGAATCGACACGTCCAGCGCCGAGACCGCTTCATCGGCGATCACCACTTTCGGGTTCAGCGCCAGCGCGCGCGCGATGCAGATGCGTTGGCGCTGGCCGCCGGAAAATTCGTGCGGATAGCGGCGCGCATGCTCCGGCTGCAGACCTACGCGTTCCAGCAGCCAGGCCACCCGCCGTTCCGCCTCACGGCCGCGCATCACGTTGTGCACCAACAGCGGCTCCATGATGGAGAAACCGACCGTCAGGCGCGGATCGAGCGAGGCGTAAGGATCTTGAAAGATGAACTGAATATCGCGCCGCAGATGCTGCAGCGCCGACCCCTTCAATTGGTCTATCCGCCGCCCGGCGAAGTTGATGGTGCCGCTCTGGCTGTCCACCAGCTTCAGCAAAGCGCGCCCGGTGGTGGACTTACCGCAGCCGGACTCGCCCACCAGCCCCAGCGTCTCGCCAGGGTAAAGATCGAAGCTGACGTTTTCTACCGCGTGCACCCGGCGAGTGACCCGATTGAACAACCCGCCGCGCAGATCAAAACGCGTGACCAGATGCTCCACCCGCAGGATCGGCGCAGCGTCTGGCGGCACGGTATCCTGCGGCGCCGTATCCCCCTCGCCATCCGCCAGCGGAAACTTCGCCGGCAGCGGCCGATCGGCCATCTCCCCCAGCTTCGGCACCGCCGCCAGCAGCGCCCGGGTATAGGCCTGTTGCGGCGCGGCGAATAATTCACGCACTCGATTCTGTTCCACCTGCTCGCCGCGGCGCATCACCAGCACCTGGTCGGCTATCTCTGCCACCACGCCCATGTCGTGAGTGATGAAGATCACCCCCATCTGCATCTCCTGTTGCAGCACGCGGATCAGCTGCAGGATCTGCGCCTGAATGGTGACGTCGAGGGCGGTAGTGGGTTCATCGGCAATCAGCAACGCCGGCTTGCAAGAGAGCGCCATAGCGATCATCACCCGCTGGCGCATGCCGCCGGAAAGCTGATGCGGGTAGCGCCCCAGCACCTCTTTGGCCTCCGGAATGCGCACCAGATCGAGCATGCGCAGCGCCTCCTGACGCGCGCTGCGGTGGTCCATGCCCTGATGCAGGCGCAGCGATTCGGCGATCTGCTCGCCGACCGGAAATACCGGGTTGAGCGAGGTCATCGGCTCCTGGAAGATCATCGCCATGTCGGCGCCGCGCACCGTGCGCAGCGTGCTCTGCGAGGCATGCGCCAGCTCGAGCAACGCGCCGTCGCGCCGGCGTAGCGTCATGGCGCCGCTGACGATGCGCCCACCGCCCTGCTCCACCAGCCGCATCAGTCCCAGTGAAGTCACCGATTTGCCAGAGCCGGACTCACCGACGATCGCCAGCGTCTCGCCGCGATCGAGATCGAACGACAGGTTGCGCACCGCTTCCACGGCGCCGTCCGCTTGAGGAAAACGGATGCTCAGATCGCGCACCGTCAGCACCCGCTGCGGCGGCAATGACAACCCGTCGCCGGCGGGCCGGAATGAAACGTCGGTCATACACCCTCCCGGTGAACGCTTAGCGATAAATCCCGACGGACGGCGCATCGCCGACATAACCAAAACCGCGATACATCCCCTCGCAGTTAAACGGCAGCGCGATATTGCCGTGGCGATCGACGGCGATCATGCCGCCGCTGCCACCCAGTGCAGGCAGCTTCTCCATCACCACCCGATCGCTGGCCGCCTGCAGGCTGAGGCCACCGTATTCGATCAGGGCGGAGACGTCATAGGCCGCCACGCCACGCATGAAGATTTCGCCGGTGCCGGTGCTGGAGACCGCCACGGTGGCATTGTTGGCATAGCAACCGGCGCCGATGATCGGCGTGTCGCCCACCCGCCCGGCCTGCTTGTTGGTCATGCCGCCGGTGGAGGTGGCGGCGGCGAGGTTGCCCAGCGCATCCAGCGCCACCGCGCCGACGGTGCCGAATTTGCGATCGGGATCGAGCGGATCGCCGGCCTGCGCCGCGCCGTCGTGATCGAGCAAGACCCGCCCCTGTTCCGCCTGGGCGCGGTGCAACTGATCAAAGCGTTCCTGGGTAAAGAAGAAGTCGGGAGTAACCATTTCCAGGCCGTGGGCGGCGGCAAACTTCTCGGCGCCTTCGGCGGCAAACAGCACGTGTTCGCTGTTTTCCAGCACCGCGCGCGCCGCCAGCACCGGGTTGCGGATATGGCTGACGCCGGCGACAGCGCCGGCGTCGCAGGTGCGGCCGTCCATCACGCAGGCATCCAGTTCGTGCGTGCCCTGATGGGTAAACACCGAGCCTTTGCCGGCGTTGAACAGCGGGCACTCTTCGAGCAGCCGCACCGCTTCGGTCACCGCATCCAGCGCGCTGCCGCCCTGTACCAATACCGCCTGCCCGGCGGCCACGATCTCGGACAGCGCCTGGATATACTGCCGTTCTTTTTCCGCACTCAGCGCCGCCCGGGTAATTGCGCCCGCGCCGCCATGAATGGCAATCACTGGTTTGCTCATTTGCCTGACACCCTGTGTTAATCCCGCCGTTGCGCAGCGAATAAGCTGAGCGCGGTATCATTATTATTCAGTCTTTTCGACTCTATTTAGTCCTACAGTGGAAGTACAGCATAACGTCCACGTCCCGCTTTTAGCGTAGCGCGCTTAGACCATTTCGCACCTTGAAATAGCTTATTGGAATAAAAACAGCAGGTTATAAATTCATCTTTTCGCCGGAAAGGCGCTGCGATTTTGGGTAATTCGCCGGACCTATACAGGGCCATGCAATTTTTAATATCCCTTCGTCAACGCTTTCCCCCTTGGCCGGTTTTATATAAGCTGAAGGAAAAATCGAGGCGTATTGCATTCGGCAAGGCTTTGCAAAACCTGACCTTCAGCCAGCCGACGAGATCTATGATAACTGAGGGTAATTAAATGAAAAAAAATGAAAAACCATCACGCATCCGTTTTTTTAATGCTGATGATGGCAGCGAAATTTTTGTAACCAAACTTAAGATAGTTTTGCCAAATGACGAAAGTTTTTTTACTGATACAACGCCCGGCCGCGAAGGCTCCATCGTATTTTTTACCCCCGTCAACCAGACCGATCCAGATGTCAAAACATTCACCATTGAGCCTGGCGCGTCTAATCTTTTCTCCGTAAATGTTTCTTCGGTCATAAAAGGCCAGAAACCGGAATGAAGGGGCCTTATATGCAGAGAGAGCGTATGGCCTTATATTTCCATACGGTGTTAACGCGCCTGGCATAATATCGCGCAGTCGGCTATTCGCCGCCGACTGCACGCTGGGGTAAATTGTCAGAACCCAGACCCCGGTTGCTGCAAAAAGGCCTCTTCTTCCGGCGTGCTGGTGCGCCCCAATATCGCATTGCGATGCGGGTAGCGGCCGAAACGATCGATGATCGCCTTATGCCGCAGCTCGAACTCCAACTGGTCACCGTTATTGAGCTCGGTATACAGCACCAGCGCCTGTTGGTGGATCAGCGGCGATTCCGAATGCATGAACGGCAGATAGAGAAAACCTCGCTGCTCGCGGCTCAGCCGTTCGCACTCGCCGCTGCGGATCGCCTCTTGCGCCAGGACCAGTGCCATGCCATCGCAGGCGAACGACTGCGGCGTGCCGCGGAACAGGTTGCGGCTGAACTGATCGAGCACGATCACCTCCGCCAGACGCCCCTCGATAGTGTCGCGCCAGTGCGCCAGCTCCCCCGCCGCCGCCGCCCGCCAGATTTCGCCAAAACGGCTGTGCAGCAGACGATCGAAATCGTCGTCCTTTTTAAACCACATCACCGGTTCGATCTCGTCGAACCAGAACTCGATAACCTGTTTATGCATCATGATCCTCCTCTGTTTTACCCAGTTTATACCCGTTCGCGCTTCCGGCGCAGTGCGAAAGATGGCGGGCATAACCCGTTCTCCCCCCCGGCGTTCTCTGCCATAATACCCGCACTTTGTCGCTATCAATGCGCACCCTGATTACGGAGTTCCCCTTATGGATCATTGCCATACTTCCGATCTCATCTCCCTGGAGCAAGCGCTGGAAAAAATGCTCGGGCAGATCGCCCCGCTGCAGCAGACCGAATCCGTCGCCCTGACCGCCGCCGCCGGCCGCATCACCGCCGCGCCGGCGGTCTCGCCGCTCGACGTGCCGCCGTTCGCCAACTCGGCGATGGACGGCTATGCGGTGCGCCTCGCCGATCTGGCGGCCAATGCGCCGCTGCCGGTCGCCGGGAAAGCCTTCGCCGGCGCGCCGTTCGACGGCGAATGGCCGGCCAACAGCTGCGTGCGCATCATGACCGGCGCGCCGATCCCGGCCGGGGCGGACGCGGTGATCATGCAGGAGCAGGCCGAAGTGAGCGACCAGGGCGTGCGTTTTACCGCACCGGTTGAAGCCGGCCAGAATATCCGTTTGGCGGGTGAAGACATTCGCCAAGGCGCGAGCGTGTTGCCAGCCGGCGTGAAGCTAGGCGCCGCGCAGCTGCCGCTGCTGGCTTCGCTCGGCGTCGCCGAAGTGCAGGTAATGCGTAAGCTGAAGGTCGCGGTGTTCTCCACCGGCGACGAACTGCAGCCGGTCGGCCAGCCGCTGCAGGCGGGCCAAATCTATGATACCAACCGCTTCGCGGTGCGCCTGATGCTGGAACAGCTGGGCTGCGAGGTGCTCGATCTCGGCATTATCCGCGACGATCGCGATGCGCTGCGCGACGCCTTCACACAGGCGGACAGCCAGGCCGACGTAGTGATCAGCAGCGGCGGCGTCTCGGTCGGCGAGGCCGACTACACCAAACAGATGCTGGACGAGCTGGGCCAGGTCAGCTTCTGGAAGCTGGCGATCAAACCCGGCAAACCGTTCGCCTTTGGCAAACTGGGCCACGCCTGGTTCTGCGGCCTGCCGGGCAACCCGGTTTCCGCCGCCCTGACCTTCTACCAACTGGTGCAACCGCTGCTGGCGAAGCTGGCCGGTCACAGTGACTGGCGCCTGCCGCCGCGCCTGCGCGCACGGGCGCTAACCCCGCTGAAGAAATCGCCGGGCCGCCTCGATTTTCAGCGCGGGGTGTTCAGCAGCAACGCCGCGGGTGAACTGGAGGTCAGCACTACCGGCCACCAGGGCTCGCACGTCTTCAGCTCCTACAGCCAGGGCAACTGTTTCATCGTGCTGGAGCGCGAACGCGGTTCGGTGGCGGTAGGCGAAACGGTGGAGATCGAGCCGTTCAACGCCCTGCTGAGGAGCTGAACATGCTGCCGGAATTGACCGACGCCGAAGCGCTGCGCTACAACCGCCAGATCGTGCTGCGCGGCTTTGACTTCGACGGCCAGGAGAAGCTGAAGGCCGCCCGCGTGCTGATCGCCGGGCTGGGCGGGCTGGGCTGCGCCGCCGCGCCATATCTGGCGGCGGCCGGCGTCGGCCATCTGGTGCTGGTGGATTTCGACACCGTCTCGCTCTCCAACCTGCAGCGCCAGATCCTGCACCGCGACGATCGCATCGGCCAGAGCAAAGTCGCCTCCGCCAGGCAGGAACTGAGCGCCATCAATCCGCATATTCGCATCGACGCCATCGACGGCCGTCTGGAAGATGACGCGATCGCGGCAGAGATCGCCGCCTGCGATCTGGTGCTGGACTGCACCGACAACGTGGCGGCGCGCGACGCCCTGAATCGCCTGTGCCACGCACAGCGCAAGCCGCTGGTTTCCGGCGCGGCGATCCGTATGGAAGGCCAGCTCAGCGTATTCACCTATCAGCCGGGCGAGCCCTGCTACCGCTGCCTGAGCCGGCTGTTCGGCGACAGCGCCCTCACCTGCGTCGAAGCGGGCGTGATGGCGCCGCTGGTCGGCACCATCGGCACTCTGCAGGCGATGGAAGCCATCAAGCTGCTGGCCGACTATGGTCAGCCGCTGCGCGGCAAGCTGTTGATGTTCGATGCGATGAGCATGCAGTTCCGCGAGATGAAGCTGCCGAAGGATCCGCACTGCGAAGTGTGCGGCGGGGCGTGACGGATAAAAAAAGGGCGGGATAATTCCCGCCCTGATGCGTTACCGCGAGGGTTACACGATGCCCTGGCTGCGCAGATAGTCTTCGTAGTTGCCGGTAAAGTCGATCACCTTGTTCGGGGTGATTTCCAGAATCCGGGTCGCCAGCGAGCTGACGAACTCACGGTCGTGGGAGACGAAGATCAGCGTGCCTTCGTACATCTCCAGCGCCATGTTCAGCGATTCGATGGATTCCATATCCAGGTGGTTGGTCGGTTCGTCCATCACCAGAATATTCGGGCGCTGCATCATCAGCTTGCCGAACAGCATGCGGCCCTTCTCGCCACCGGACAGCACCTTCACGCGCTTCTTGATGTCGTCCTGGCTAAACAGCAAACGGCCCAGCACGCTGCGCACCGCCTGCTCGTCGTCTTTTTCCTGCTTCCACTGGCTCATCCAGTCGAACACGGTCAGGGTGTCGTCGAACTCGTATTCGTGATCCTGCGCGTAATAACCGATACGGGCATTTTCCGACCACTTCACGGTGCCGCTGTCCGGCTGCGCGTCGCCCACCAGCGTTTTCAGCAGGGTGGTTTTACCGATGCCGTTGGCGCCCAGCACCGCGACCTTCTCGCCCACTTCCACCATCAGGTTCAGCTTGTTGAACAGCGGGCCTTCGTCGAAGCCCTTGGTGAGCGCTTCCACTTCCAATGCGTTACGGAACAGCTTCTTGTCCTGCTCGAAACGGATGAACGGGTTCTGGCGGCTGGAGGCTTTCACCTCTTCCAGCTGGATCTTGTCAATCTGGCGGGCGCGCGACGTGGCCTGCTTGGATTTGGAGGCGTTGGCGCTGAAGCGGCTGACGAACGACTGCAGCTCGCTGATCTGCGCTTTCTTCTTGGCGTTGTCCGCCATCAGACGCTCACGCGCCTGGGTGGCGGCGGTCATGTATTCGTCGTAGTTGCCCGGGTAGACGCGCAGCTCGCCGTAGTCCAGATCCGCCATGTGGGTGCAGACCATGTTCAGGAAGTGACGGTCGTGCGAGATGATGATCATGGTGCTATTGCGTTCGTTCAGCACCTGCTCCAGCCAACGAATGGTGTCGATGTCCAGGTTGTTGGTTGGTTCGTCGAGCAACAGGATTTCCGGATCGGAGAACAGCGCCTGCGCCAGCAACACGCGCAGCTTGAAGCCCGGCGCGATTTCGCTCATCGGGCCATAGTGCTGTTCCACCGGAATGCCCACGCCAAGCAGCAGTTCGCCGGCACGCGCTTCGGCGGTATAACCGTCCATTTCGCCGTAGGCCACTTCCAGGTCGGCTACTTTATAGCCGTCTTCTTCGCTCATCTCCGCCAATGCGTAGATGCGGTCGCGCTCTTCCTTCACCGCCCACAGTTCGGTGTGACCCATGATCACGGTGTCCAGCACGCTGTACTGCTCGAAGGCGAACTGATCCTGACGCAGTTTACCCAGGCGCTCGTTCGGATCGAGGAACACGTTGCCGCCGCTCGGCACCAGATCGCCGCCGAGGATTTTCATAAAGGTGGACTTGCCGCAGCCGTTGGCGCCGATCAGGCCGTAACGGTTGCCGCCGCCGAATTTAACAGAGATGTTTTCAAACAACGGCTTACTGCCGAACTGCATGGTGATGTTGTTAGTGCTTAACACAGCGCTCGCTCTTTATACATAGGGAATGTGATTTGGCGCGCATTATGCCACAACGGGGTGCAGAGATCGCGGGAAGTTTCGGTGACATTTTGAGCGTCAGGCTGGTGCCGTTTGCCGGTGGGCATTGGCTTGCGTACAAAAAGTCTGCTAGATTCGGCGGTTCATATTGAAAAGGATTTCTATGAAAAGCGTAAAGCAGATAGCCAACGACATGGCGGATGCCGTAAACATTGACAGCAATTTAGTGCGCGGGTTTGCACAAGGTTTTATCAGCGTACCGGTCGATTTCTACTACCTGGGCTACGACTATATTGATACTGAAAACAGATGGTTAAACTCGCAAGATAAAGAGCGATTTATCAGACTCATCAAGTCAGGCCTGGCCAATAAAGCAAGCATCGAGAAAGTGGCTCATATCTTCATCGAAAACTTCGCCAGTAAGGTCAAGTTTGAAGATGTTAAGGACATGACCATAAGAACATCAGGCAAACTCATCGGCAAATTCGCCTTTAATCAGTTAGCCACCGCAAACATGGGATATATATTCTCTAAACAAATCATCCCACGGCTTGTCTCCGGTGTTGCCGTTGGCTCAATTCTCACCGCTGGGGCAAGCATATCGCGCTCTGTCTATACATCACGCGACTTGAGGGCAAGAAACTCACGGATGTCTGATCAACTCAGACGCCTGGGAAACCTCGAT
This sequence comes from Serratia sp. CY47444, assembly GCF_052168635.1. Lineage (NCBI taxonomy): Bacteria > Pseudomonadati > Pseudomonadota > Gammaproteobacteria > Enterobacterales > Yersiniaceae > Serratia > Serratia sp. CY47444. Next base: position 411,014 of record NZ_JBJNMH010000002.1, on the reverse strand, counting down.
CTGCTGTACTTTCTGTTAGAAAACAAAGTCCGACCATTCGAGGATGCCGTCTCGGTTTGGGAAAGAGATCGAAAGAAATTCAACCAAATTTGTCAGTACTTTTTTGCAAAGGTTAACGTATGAAGAACTTTATGCTGGCGGCTTTATCCAGAATTATTCAGGGCATTGGGTGCGGCGTTGTGGCCCTCTCGCTGTTAGCCATTGTCTGGTTCATGTTTTATTCCGACGATAGTTTTAAGTATCTGTGGGTTGCGACCTCCATAGCTGGAATTTTCTTAGGGTATTTCATTTTCAGGTTTGCGGTTAAAAAAATACACGACGGAAGCCCTGATTAAATAACATTGTGTTCAATTGAGCAGCAGATCACTCAGTCCAAAGAAACTCGCGTCAATTATTACATAGTTTGTCCTAATACCGACGCTCAGCGCAGCTGCTTCTCCAGCCACGCGCGCATATCCGCCACCACCCGCGTCATTTCACTCTCGCCATTTTCGCGCCGCATCACATGGTCTAAAGCCGGATAATTCAGGTAAGTGATATTCGTTTTGCCGTCGGCCCGCAGCTCGGCGATCATTTTCCCGACCGCCCCCGGCGAAACGGCGCGATCCTGGTCACCCTGCACGATCAGCACCGGCGTCTTGATGCTGCGCAGGGTGGCAAGCTGATCGATGTTCAGCATGCCATGCCACCAGGCATAGCCATGATCGCTGGCGTTCAGGGGGAACGGCGGCGCCGTCAGCACCTGCTGTAAAAATGCGTTCAGCCCGGCTTTCTCTTCTTTTGGCGCGTCGGCCACGCTGTGGCGCACATCGTCAATAAACCAGCGTCCGCCGCCGCTGAACGCCAGGGTGGCGTCAACCAGGCCCGAGGAGGCCGTCACCAGATTGGCGATCACCGCCCCTTCGCTGCCCCCCAGCACCGCGACCTTTTGATAGCCGTTGCGCACACTCACCGCCTGCAGTACCTGGGTGACATCGCTCACCCGCCGCTGCGGCGTATCATGCTGCACGAAAGCGTCCGGGCAATCCTGCCGCGGCACCTCTTCGCGGTACGGCAAGGTGTCGTCGATGCCGTATTTCTCCACCGTCAGCAGGTCTGCGGCGGGTAACACCTGCCGCATCGGCGTGACCAGGCGGATATGCCGCACGCTGTTGCAATCCGAACCTTGCAGGATCACCAACAGCGCCGCCGACGATTGCCCGGGCACCGCAGCGTCCAGATAGTAATGAATACTCGAACCATCCTCCCGCGGCAGCGTCAGCGCTGCAGATTGCGCCATCGCCAGCCCGCTCCACAGCGCCAATATGCTCAGCATGCCTGTCGCCACTCTCATCACTTGCTCCTCTTCCCTGTTGCGTTCGGTTAATTCGTCTTTTCTGGTCTACGCTTCATGCCAATCACTTTTCTGACAGGGAAGCCTTACCATGCCACACCTCTATAACACCGCACTGCTGATCGGCGCCGCGCTGAGCACCATCGCCGCCCTGTTGCATATTTGGGTGATCGCCGCCGGGCCGCGCGGCTATCGGCTGTGCGGCGCCGGCGATCGCTTCATTAAGGCGGCGGAAGCGGGTAAAAAGTTCCCGGCCGTCTTCACCGCCGGTATCGCGCTGATGCTGTTTATTTGGGCGCTGTATGCGCTTTCCGGCGCGGGCCTGATCGCGCCGCTGCCGCTGCTGCGGCCCGTGCTGTTTATCATTACCTTCATCTACCTGTTGCGCGGCGTCGCCGGCCCCTTCGCCCTGCGCGATACCGGCCGCAGCCAGCGTTTTATCGTCGTCAGCTCACTGATTTGCCTCGGCTTCGGGCTGGTGCATCTGCTGGGGATGACGCAGCGCTGGAGTGCGTTGGCGTAACGCCCTGTTGCTGCAAAACGGCGATAAACGCCTGCGCGGCGGCGCTGCGGTAAGCGCCTTTGCGCTGCAGCCATACCGCCTGTCGCACCGGCATGGCGTTGGCCAACGCCACTTTTTTCAACTGCCGGTTCTCGCGTGCAATGGCGGCTGGCAGCAGCGTGGCAAGCTGCCCGCGCCGCACGATCTCGACGATGGCGCCCAGCGCATTGGCCTCCACCGCCACCTGCGGCCGAAACCCCTGTTGCGTGCAGTAGCGATCGATAAACTGCCGCGTGGCGAAGTCGCCACTCAGCAAAGCCAGCGGCAGATGTTGCCACTCCGCCAGCGTCAGCGGCCGGCGATGCGCCGCCAGGGGATGATCGGCGCCGACCATCAGCTCCAGCGTCTCGCTGAACAACGGCGTGGCTTCTACCTCCGCCGACTGCGCCATCTCGAAGGCGATCCCCAGGTCCAGCAGATCCTGCGCCAGCAGCGCCTCGATCCGCTCTTGCGCCATCTCCTCAATGCTCAGGGTAATCCCCGGGTAGCGGCGGTAGAACGCATCGATCGTCGGCCCCACCAGATAGGCGGTGAAGGTTGGCGTCATCGCCAGCCGCAAATGGCCGCGCGCCAGCGTCGCCACGTCATGGATCGCCCGCGCGCCGGCGTCCAAATCCTGCAGCGCCAGCCGCGCATAGCGCATCCACGCCTCACCGGCGTCGGTCAGGCGCACGGCTCTGCCACTGCGATCGAACAACGGCGCTCCCAGTGCGTCTTCCAACTGCTTGATCTGCTGGGACAACGTCGGTTGCGAGACGTGCAACGCTTCGGCGGCGCGGGTGAAGTTGCCCTGTTCGGCAACGGCCAGAAAATAACGGATGTGTCGCAGCAGCATAGCGCCCCAGCTATTAGTAAAACCTATAGCCAGCATTATAAATGGGTCTTAGACCCTATAGCCAGAAGCGTTCATCATGCCGCCATCGCATAACGACACCCAATGGAGAAACGGATGAAAGAGGTGATTGAAGGCTTCCTGAAGTTCCAGCGCGAAGCCTTTGTTGAACGCACGGCGCTGTTTCAGCAGTTGGCGACCCGCCAAAACCCGCGCACCCTGTTTATCTCATGTTCCGACAGCCGCCTGGTGCCGGAGCTGGTCACCCAGCGCGAGCCGGGCGATCTGTTCGTGATCCGCAACGCCGGTAACATCGTGCCTTCTTTTGGCCCCGAACCCGGCGGGGTGACCGCCTCGGTCGAGTACGCCGTCGCTGCGCTGGGCGTAGAAGACATCGTGATCTGCGGCCATTCCGACTGCGGCGCGATGACCGCCATCGCCACCTGCCAGTGTCTGGATCACCTGCCGACGGTCGCCGGCTGGCTGCGTTACGCCGATTCCGCCAAGGCGGTCAACCAGGCTTATCCGCACGCCTCCGACGCAGCCCGGGTCGCATCGATGGTGCGCGAAAACGTCATCGCCCAGCTCAACAACATCAAAACGCACCCTTCCGTCGCCCTGGCGCTGGATCAGGGCCGCCTGGCGCTGCACGGCTGGGTCTATGACATCGCCAGCGGCGCTATCGAGGCGCTGGACGGCGAAACCCGCCGCTTCGTGCCGCTCGCCACCCATCCCGAGGTGACCGCCACCCCGGCGATCGCCCGTTTTTAAGCCCACAAAAGGAGTCAACATGACACACTCTCTGCACAACACCGCCCCGCGCGAAGCGCTCACCGACACCATCATGGCCGCCAAGATCCGCCATAATCTGACGTTCGAAGCGCTGGCCGAGGGCACCGGTCTCAGCCTGGCGTTTGTCACCGCCGCCCTGCTGGGGCAGCATGCGCTGCCGGAACCGGCGGCGCGCACGGTAGCGGCCAAGCTGGGGCTGGACGAAGAAGCGGTGCTGCTGCTGCAAACCATCCCGCTGCGCGGCAGCATTCCCGGCGGCGTGCCAACCGATCCGACCATTTATCGCTTCTATGAAATGCTGCAGGTTTACGGTTCCACGCTGAAAGCGCTGGTGCACGAGCAGTTTGGCGACGGCATCATCAGCGCCATCAACTTCAAGCTGGATATCAAGAAGGTCGCCGATCCGGACGGCGGCGAACGCGCGGTGATCACCCTGGACGGCAAATACCTGCCAACCAAGCCTTTCTAATTGGCCTTTCGCCGGCGGCCCGCGCTGCCGGCAAATTGACAGCCAACCGGCCATTGGCTACATTAACTGCGCTTAAACGCCGCCCTGGCGTTTTTCACTGCCCGAGGCCTGTATGTTGGAGATTGTAACCACCCGATAGTCGCTTCCTTGCCGTATGGCGAGGGACTCTGACGTATCCGACGCGCGTTTGCGCGGGGATGCGCGTATCTGGGGTTATTACAGGATCTCCCAACATGAACATTTCCAAAGCGGAACAACGCGTGCTGCACGTGTTGGCCAAAGGCGGCTATATCGCCTTCACCCGCAACGACGCCGGTCGCGTCACCCACGTCGAATGCTACACCCGCGAAGGGCTCGGCCTGGCCGACTGCTCGCTGGCCGTCTTCACCAAGCTCAAAACCAAACGCCTGATCCTCTCTCGCCAGGGGCGCCCTTATCGCGTCACCTTTGCCGGGCTCAAGGCCGTGCGTGCGCAGCTGGATAACCGTTAATCATCGATACCGGCCGGGCAGCCCGGTCGGCACAGCCTTATTTAATCAGGATACAACCATGAACATCACGTTACGCCACGAAACGCCGGCCGACGTCGGCACCATCGCCACCCTGACCGCCGCTGCGTTCCTGCATGCCGAACACAGCAGCCACACCGAGCAGTTTATCGTCAACGCGCTGCGTGCGGCAGGCGCTCTCACCCTGTCGCTGGTCGCTGAGCACAATGGCACACCGATCGGGCACGCGTCCGTCTCGCCGGTCACACTCAGCAACGGCACCGCCGGTTGGTACGGGCTGGCGCCGGTGTCGGTGCTGCCGGCCAGTCAGAACCGGGGGATCGGCAGCCGGCTGATCCGCCAGCTATTGGCCGAGCTGCAGGAACGGCACGCCGCAGGCTGCGTGGTGCTGGGCGATCCGAACTATTACGGCCGTTTCGGCTTCCAGGCGCAGACCGCGCTGACCCTGCCGGACGTGCCGCAAGACTACTTCCGCGCCATCGCCTTCCAGGGCGCGCTGCCGTGTGCGGAAGTCGCCTTCCACAACGCGTTTAACGCCGAAGCCTAACCCTGTTGCCGGCGCCGTCATGGCGCCGGTTTTCAGTTCTGTTCGCCATAACGCAAGACGGTCATCCCTTCCTCTTCCGTCGGGGGAACAAAGTACTGTGCCAGGCGCTCAAACTCCGCTTCGCTCAGTGTAAACGGATGCTCGCCGCGCGCGTTTCTCAGCGTTATCCGGCTCAGGCACTGCGCATGGCTGACGTCGAGAAAATGCAGGCAGTGCGCGACGCCGGCTTCCTCCGCCAAGGCTTTGGCCCAGCGCCGCCTGTCCGGCGTATTCATCGGAAAATCGAGCGCCACGGACCAACCGCCGCGCAGCAGCTGAACGAGGTGCCCGCCCAGCGCCCGCCGCAACCGGTCGGAACAGCGCGCGTAGTCTTGCAGACTGGCCATCTCCTGTTCATACAGCGTCGCCAGCCACGCATCTTCGCTCAGCAACAGCGTTTGCGGTTGCTGCGCCAAACTCTGCGCCAGCGTCGATTTGCCTGCGCCGGCCTTGCCGCACATCAGGTGTAAAACTGCAGGGTGGGTTTGCATGACGTTCTCCGGTCGTTGCCGGAAGGGGATAAAAAAACCCGCCTGCCGGCGGGTTTTTATTGGCGACACACGCGCTATCCCACCCTTTGGAGAAGGGGGATAATAATTTGCGCGAATGGGCGGTAGGATTTTTTCATAGCTGATGAATATGACAACCGTGCACCGTTGTCAATTCGCCATCATCAATCCCTGTTCTCGCACAAACTCGGTGAATAAACTCACTTTCTGCTGCACATGCCGGCGCGTCGGGTAAACCGCGAAGACCTGATGCACGTCGGCAATCTGTTCAGGGAACAGCCGCACCAGTCTGCCGGCAGCAATCTCGGGATCCGCCACAAACGACGGCAGCGAACCGATGCCCAGTCCCGCCACCAGCATATCCCGCAGCATCAGGCTGTTGTTGGCGATCAGCCGGGGAGTGAACGTCACGCTCAGGCTCTCCTCGCCGGCGGTGAACTGCCACTGCCCCGGCTTTTCTGCCAGGGAATAGGCCAGACAGCTGTGCCGCGGCAATTCATTGGGCGTTTGCGGCACGCCGTGCTGCGCCAAATAGCCGGGCGCGGCGCAAATTCGCTGGTGCACGTCACCCAGCGCCCGGGCGCTGAGGGAAGAATCCGGCAGCCGTCGGCGAATGCGCAAGGAAATATCGAAACCGGCCGCCACTACGTCCAATACCCTGTCGTCCAGCGTCAGTTCCACCTGCAGCTGCGGGTAACGTTGCATAAACGGCGGCAGCAGCGGCGACAGCACCGTCAGGCCGAACGAGAGCGGCGCATTGACCCGCAGCGTGCCGGAGACCTGCTGCGCGCTGGCGGCAACCGTCTGCTCCAGCGCGTCGAACTCGCCAAGCAACCGGCAGGCTTCCTGGTAATAGAGCTGCCCGGCTTCGGTCAGGCTCATGCTGCGGGTGGTGCGCACCAGCAACAGCGTCCCCAACCGACTTTCCAACTGCTTAATCTGCTTGCTCAATGCCGCCGGCGTGATCGCCAGATCCTCCGCCGCCTTATAGAAACTGTTGCGCTCAACCACGCGGCGAAAGGCGCGCATCGTCAGTAGCACGTCCATATTATATCCTTCAGGTTAATTATTAATTCAATAAACCATAGATTATTAACCAAATAAATATCAGTAGACTTCATTCAACCGCTTCCCTGAGTGGGACGTGAATTTAATCTACTGATAATCATGGAGTTAATAATGAAAAAGACCCTAATCGCCCTGATGCTCGGCCTGAGCGCCGCCACCGCTCCCGTCGCCGCGCTGGCGCAGTCCCCCGCCGCCGATAGCCGCCAGGCGGGTTATGTGCAACCGCTGACCGCCGACAACAGCCTGTTGCTGCTGGTCGATCTGCAGGACATGTTCGGCATGACCATTTCCTCTATCGATCAAACCAACCTGGTGAATAATGCCGCCGGCATCGCCAAGGCCGCCAAGGTGTTCAACGTGCCGACCATTCTGGCCTCGGCCAACGCCAAAAGCTTCGCCGGGCCGGTATTCCAGCAGGTGACGCAGGCACGCCCGGATCTGCAGGTGTACGATCGCACCGCCATCAACGTCTGGCAGGATCGGCGCGTGGTGGATCTGATCAAACAATCCGGCCGCAAGAAAATCATCATCGGCGGGCTGTGGACCGCCAGCTGCGTGATGCTGCCGGCGCTGTCCGCTCTGGGCGAGGGGTATGAGGTCTACATATTGTCGGACGTCACCGGCGACATTACGCCAGATAGTCAAAACAACGCCATGCAGCGCCTGATACAGGCAGGCGCCACCCCTATCAACTGGGTGGCGTTGATGCTGGAATGGCAGCAGGACTGGAGCCGCAAGGCCACGGCGGGGGGCGTATTGCAGATCGCCCGCGACCACGGCGCCGCCTGGGGAATGGGCGCCCGCTACGCCGGGGCGATGAAGGTGGGCAGCGAAGCGAAATAAGCGGGTGAAAGCCCGCCGTCAGCGGGCTTTTTTCAGGTGCGGTGATAGCAACGGCTATCCTGCGGCGCCTGGTCGCGTCTCTCCAGCCCGTAATCCCGCACCACCTCCGCCACCCGCAGCCGATACTGCGCCAGCACCTCGCCACGGCCGCGCGCCTGTGCCGCGCGATGCTGCTCGAGATTGCGCCACTGCTGCACCGCCGCCTCGTCGCGCCAGAAGGAGAGCGACAGCAGGCGCGCAGGATCGGCCAGGCTTTGAAAGCGCTCGATGGAAATGAATCCGTCGATCTGCGCCAGCAGCGGCTTCAGCTCCGCCGCCAGCGCCAGATAGGTATCACGCTGCCCATCAGCGGCCTGCAGTTCAAAAATCACGGCGATCATTATCGTCTCCTCTCACGGTAAAATTCCGGTACGCACGCATGGTAAGAATGGCGCCACCGCACCGATTCCAACGCCCGCTCATCAATATCAAGCGGACACGGACGCACAGCACCAGAGTGCGATAACCACAGACTAACGATGGACGCGCAGCCATACTTCGTCTAACCTCGAAGTATGCATAACATCGACATTGAAGATCGTTTAGCGGCGCTGAGCGCCGCCATCGCCGACCGCACCCGGGCGCGCATGCTGTGCCTGTTGATGGACGGGCGCGCCTACACCGCCACCGAGCTCAGCGCGGCGGTCGAGGTCGCCCCGTCCACCGCCAGCGCGCATCTGGCGAAACTGCTGGAGCAGCGGCTGATCGCCTGCGTCAAACAGGGGCGCTACCGCTATTTCCGGCTGGCCGGTCAGCCGGTGGCCGACGCGCTGGAAGGCTTGATGGCGCTGGCGGGCGTACCGCGCCCGTCGGTGAAAAGCAGCACGCCCACCACGCTGCAATATGCCCGCACCTGCTACGACCATATGGCGGGCGAGGTGGCGGTGAAGCTGCACGATCGGCTGCATGCGCTGAACTGGCTGACCGGTGAAGAAGACTACCGATTAAGCGACGCCGGTCAGGCCGCGCTGACGCGGCTGGGCGTCGATTGCTCCCCCGCGCCCACTCGCCGCCGTTTCGCCTGCGGCTGTCTGGACTGGAGCGAGCGCCGATCTCACCTCGGCGGCGCGCTGGGCGCCGCGCTGTTGGCCGCCTTTATCCAACGCGGCTGGCTCCTTCGCCGGCTCGACAGCCGCGAGCTGCAGCTGACCCCCGCCGGTAAAAAAGCGCTGGCCGCACATTTTGACCTCACGGTGTAACCCGGCGACAGGGTAGTTTTACTGCAATACTCTAGGGGTACGCTTAAGCGACCCCGCCAACCCGAGGAGTTTCCATGCTCGATTCCACCCAATTCCCGATCGTCAAACGCTGGCCGGCTCAGCATCCGGAATGGCTGCAGCTCTACTCTCTGCCGACGCCGAACGGCGTCAAAGTCTCCATCATGCTGGAAGAGATCGGCCTGCCTTATGAAGCGCACCTAATCGACATCGGCAACAACGAAACCTGGACGCCGGAATTCCTGGCGCTGAATCCGAACGGCAAGATCCCGGCGATCATCGATCCCGACGGCCCCGGCGGCCGGCCGCTGCCGCTGTTCGAATCCGGTGCCATTCTGCTCTACCTGGCGGAAAAGAGCGGCCGCTTCCTGCCGCAGGATCCAGCCCAGCGTTATGAAACCATTCAGTGGGTGTTCTTCCAGATGGCCGCCGTCGGCCCGATGTTCGGCCAGCTCGGTTTCTTCCATAAATTCGCCGGGCGCGAATATGAAGACAAGCGGCCGCTGGAGCGTTACAAAAACGAATCGAAACGCCTGCTTGGTGTGTTGGAAACGCGCCTGGAGGGCCGTGACTGGATCATGGGCGCAGACTACACCATCGCCGATATCTCGCTGCTGGGCTGGGTGCGCAACCTGATCGGCTTCTATGAGGCGCGCGATCTGGTGGAGTTCGACAGCTTCCCGCGCGTCGCGCAGTGGCTGGAGCGCGGTCTGGCGCGCCCGGCGGTGCAGCGTGGGCTCGCTATCCCGGCGCGCGCGGCCTGATTGTCACACGGGATGGCCGCCGGGCCGTCCCGCCTTCCGCTGTCATAAAATTGTCATCCCTCTGCTCTACTCTCCTTTCGTAACAATTTGATGTTATTTACATTGTTGTATTACGACAAGGAGCTTACCCATGCAACCTGCTGTATCCCTGATCGCCGGCGCCGTGCTGTCCGCCCTGCTCTGTTCCTCCGCCATCGCGGCGGAAACCTCGGCCAATGCCGATGGCCTGACCGAGCGCGCCGCGCGCGGCACCCTCACCGAGCCGGGCGGCGCCCGTCGCCTGGCCGGCGATCAGACCGCCGCGCTGAAGGCGTCGCTGTCGGACAAAACGGTGAAAAACGTGATCCTGCTGATCGGCGACGGCATGGGGGATTCCGAGATCACCGCCGCGCGCAACTACGCTGAAGGCGCAGGCGGTTACTTCAAGGGCATCGACGCCCTGCCGCTGACCGGGCAATACACCCACTACTCGCTGGACAAGAAAACCCACAAGCCGGATTACGTGACCGACTCCGCCGCCTCGGCCACCGCCTGGGCCACCGGGGTGAAAACCTATAACGGTGCGCTCGGCGTGGACGTGAACGGCAAAGACCAGCCAACGCTGCTGGAGATCGCCAAGGCGGCCGGCAAGGCCACCGGCAACGTCTCCACCGCCGAGTTGCAAGACGCCACGCCGGCGGCGCTGGTGTCGCACGTCACCTCGCGCAAATGCTACGGCCCGGAAGAAACCAGCGAGAAATGTGCCGCTAACGCGCTGGAAAACGGCGGCCGCGGCTCGATCACCGAGCAACTGCTGAAAACCCGTGCCGACGTCACGCTGGGAGGCGGTGCGAAGTCCTTCAACCAGCTGGCGAAAAGCGGCGAATGGCAAGGAAAATCGCTGAAGGACCAGGCGGCGGCACAGGGTTATCAGTGGGTGAGCAACGCAGATGAACTGCAGGCCGTTACCCTGGCCAATCAGCAAAAACCGCTGCTGGGCCTGTTCGCCGACGGCAACATGCCGGTGCGCTGGCTGGGGCCGAAAGCCAGCTATCACGGCAACCTCGACAAGCCGGCGGTAACCTGCGAAAACAACCCGGCGCGCACCGCGGCCACGCCAACGCTGGCGGCGATGACCGACAAAGCGATCGCGCTGCTGAAAGACAACCCGAACGGCTTCTTCCTGCAGGTCGAGGGGGCGTCGATCGATAAGCAGGATCACGCCGCCAATCCGTGCGGGCAGATTGGTGAAACCGTCGATCTGGACGAAGCGGTGCAAAAAGCGCTGGCCTTCGCCCGCGCCGACGGCAACACGCTGGTGATCGTCACCGCCGACCACGCGCACTCCAGCCAGATCGTCGCCGCCAACGCCAAAGCGCCGGGCCTGACCCAGATACTGACCACCAAAGACGGCGCACCGATGACCCTCAGCTACGGCAACTCGGAAGAAGAGTCGCAGGGGCATACCGGCACTCAGTTGCGCGTCGCGGCCTACGGCCCGCACGCCGCCAACGTGGTGGGATTGACCGATCAGACCGATCTGTTCTTCACCATGCGCGATGCGATGGGCATCAAGTAACCGCCAGCTGAACGATGGCCGCTCGCAACGGCGGCCATTTATGATTGGTTACCGATAGGTATTTGCAATTTAACCGCAATTATTGTGTGATAACGAAATAACGTTTAATTGCGTGACAATTAACCCCTTAAAATAACGCGGTTATACGGCCTTTCTTCCCTCTCTGTTTATTCCTGCGACAGCAACCGCCCTATTTTTGCTTATATTCATTTTTTTTAGTTACAAAAGTAGTTTTTAACATTCTCGCAAACAATAATACCCCGCCAGTAACGTGAACCGATCAATTTGCATCCGGACGGCCTGCAATAGTTCACTTTTCGTTAAATACCCTATTAACAAAAAGGCATTATCGCTGCCTATCGGCTCACGCCGGGCGGTCGGCTTCATTATTTTCCAGGGTAACTCCCGCTAAATTCTTTCACCTGCAATGAGTAGAATTTACACACAAGAGATTTAATTCAATGAGAAAATTACTCGTCCTGATTTTCAGTCTCAGCCTGTTTAGCGTTACGCAGCAGGCGGCGGCTGAAGAGAAGAATAAAACCGTCGACGTGGTGTTGATCGGCGGCGGCATCATGAGCGCCACTTTGGGTACCTATCTGCATGAGCTGGAGCCGACCTGGACCATCGACATGTACGAGCGCATGAACGGCGTGGCGGAAGAGAGCTCCAACGGCTGGAACAACGCCGGTACCGGCCACTCCGCCTTTAGCGAAATGAACTACACGCCGGAAAAAGCCGATGGCACCATCGACATCAGCAAGGCGGTGAAGGTCAACGAGTCTTTCGAAATCTCTCGCCAATTCTGGTCTTATCAGGTGAAAAACGCTGTCCTGAAAGATCCGAAATCCTTCATTAACAGCGTGCCGCACATGAGCTTCGTGTGGGGTGACGACAACGTCAACTTCCTGCGTAAACGCTACGCGGCGCTGCAGCACAGCACCCTGTTCCGCGGCATGGAATATTCCGAAGACCCTGCGCAAATCAAGCAGTGGGCGCCGCTGGTGATGAACGGCCGCGATCCGGCGCAGAAAATCGCCGCGACCCGCATGCCGCTGGGTACCGACGTCAACTTCGGCGTGATCACCCACCAGTTGGTTGACGCGCTGAGCGCCAGCGACAAGTTTAAGCTGAACCTGAGCCACGAAGTGCGCGACATTAAGCGCAACGCCGACCAAACCTGGAGCGTGACCGTTGCCGATCTGAACCGCGACGGTAAAGAAACCACCGTTAACGCCAAGTTCGTGTTCATCGGCGCAGGCGGCGCGTCCCTGACCCTGCTGCAGAAATCCGGCATCCCAGAAGCCGACGGCTACGGCGGCTTCCCGGTCGGCGGCCAGTTCCTGGTCACTACCAACCCGGCGATCGCCAACCAGCACCTGGCCAAAGTGTATGGCCTGGCCAGCGTAGGTTCGCCGCCGATGTCCGTGCCGCACCTGGATACCCGCATGCTGGACGGCAAGCGCGTGCTGCTGTTCGGGCCGTTCGCCACCTTCTCCAGCAAGTTCCTGAAGAACGGTTCGCTGTTCGATCTGATGCACTCGCTGAGCACCTCGAACCTGATGCCGATGACCCACGTCGGTCTGGATAACTTCGATCTGGTGAAATACCTGGTCGGCCAGCTGATGATGAACGACGACGATCGCTTCGCCGCGTTGAAAGAGTACTTCCCGGACGCCAAGCAGGCAGACTGGAAGCTGTGGACCGCAGGCCAGCGCGTACAGATCATCAAGAAAGACGCGGATAAAGGCGGCGTGCTGCAGTTCGGCACCGAAGTCGTCAGCTCTGAAGACGGCAGCATCGCCGCTCTGCTGGGTGCTTCGCCGGGCGCTTCTACCGCTGCGCCGATCATGCTGCATCTGATGGAAACCGTGTTCAAAGACAAAGTGGCGACGCCGGAATGGCAGAGCAAGCTGAAAGAGATCATTCCGTCTTACGGCCACAAGCTGAACGGCGATATCGAGATGACCAACAAGATCCGCGGTTACACCAGCAGCGTGCTGGGTCTGAACTACATTGAAGTGAAACCGGAAACTAACTGATTTTCCATCGCTTCCTACTGATAAGGCCGCTTTATGCGGCCTTTCTTTTATCCCCCTGCCGTTCAAAGAGCATTTTTGGCCACCTTTTTACCCCCGGTTTACCCTTGCGTAACGGCGCACTCACGCCTATTATCAAAGTATATTCTTGGATAATTAAGCTAAGTCACTGTGACCTGAATGTCGTTTTTGCGGGAGAACTAAAACCATGGATCGCGTCAATATCATTCACGATTTACTAGACTGGATTGAAACTCATCTGGACCAACCGCTGCTGCTGGATAACGTCGCCGCCAAGTCGGGCTACTCCAAATGGCACCTGCAGCGCATGTTCCGCAGCACCACCGGCCACGCGCTCGGCAGCTATATCCGCGAGCGGCGCCTGTCGCAGGCGGCGCAGGCGCTGCGCTCCACCCCGCGTCCGATCCTGGATATCGCCCTGCAATACCATTTCGATTCTCAGCCTTCGTTCTCACGCGCCTTCAAGAAACAGTTCGGTAAAACCCCGGCGGTGTATCGCCGTACCACCCGCTGGGATGTTGCGGAGTGGCCGGCACAGCCGATAGAGGCGCAGGCTGAATCGCACCATGATGCCCCCACGCTGCCACGCTGGTACGCCGGCAAACCGCCGGAAGGCGTTTGCACCAGCTGGATGGGGCTGCGTTAACCAGCGCGGTATAAGGCACAAAAAAGGGTTCAGTTCGCGAGAACTGAACCCTTTCTTTATTGACCAGGCACCGAATTATTTGAAGGTGACGTCGACGTTAGCGGTAGCGTTGAACACCCCGGTCTTTGGCGTATTGGTCAACCACTTCAGGTTCGCAATAAAGGTCTCTTTCACTTCGTTCTGCTTATCCTGCAGCACGCCGCCGAAATCCACGTTGGTTTGCAGTGGGATCGGCGTTTTATTGGTATCACGCTGCTGAGTCAGGAAGATCGCCACACCCGGTTTGGTGGTTGGCAGGATCTGCGTGTTGTCTGACGGATCGGCGTTGGTGCTGCTGAAACTGGCCTGCAGAGATTGGCCGGCACATTCGCCGCCGCTCAAGGTAGCCTTGATATCGAACGGCACCTGCTTGGCGATGGTGCCGACTTTGGCGCTGGAGCTGGTTAGCACGCCGAAATCGACGCTGGCGCCGTTGTTGGCCAACACGGTGATCTGCGGGTTGCACTGGATCACGCGGATCTTGTCCAATCCTTTGATATAGGCGTTAAAGTTACTGTCTTTGGTGGCGTTCAGGCCCAACTCACCGTCGATTTGGAACAGCGAAGCACGTCCCAACGCCGGGAAGTTGCCCGCCGGTGGTTTCACCCCGGTGGCCTTGATATACACCGAATAAGTCGCGGTTACCACCTGAGGATCGGCTTTCCTTCTGTTGCTACCTGGTTTGGTACCCGGTCCCAAATCGGGGCCAGTCGGCCGGTTGGAACTTTGCTTCAGGTTGATAGCATCATAATCACGCCCGTTGATCGATACCCCAATCTCCAACGACTTATCCAGTGCGCCAAAGGAGTTCTGCGGGTTCCAATAAATATAGGCGTGCTCACCCTGCGGATGGTTGTCAGTATCCCAACAAGTGAACTTCGATTCGAAGTTCTGCGAACGCCAAATCAGGTTGCCTTTGACGAAGTCGCTGGCGGCCAGCACGATCGTGCGACCGACGTCAATATCCTGCGTCACGCTGCCAACCGGGTTTTTTGAGCCCGCCGAGCTGCCATCGCGGCACTGCATCGCCGCCGCCTGTTGCGCCATCGCCAATCCCGCCAGCCCCACCACTGACAGAAGTGTGTTACGTGCTAATTTATTCAAGTTCATGGTGTACCTTACAGTTTTTGGCATTGCAGGGTCAGTTCCTGATATCCCATGGCCACTTGTTTGTCGCCCACGTTCGCCGGGATCGGCAGTACGCATTGTTGATCGGCTTTCGGGCCCCATTTGATCGTCAGTTTTTCACCTGCTTGCACGCCGGAAACATAGGTTGCGCCGTCCAGACCCACGGTGCCGCTGTTACGGCCGGATTCGTTGAACACGCCGGCACCGATGGCCGGATAACCGTTATCACCCAGACGAGCGTGAATCAGCAGGCTGACGCCCTTGAAGGTATCGAAGCTCACCTTCACCACCGATTTCTCGGTAGGCACCACTTGCTTACTGGCTACCGGCACATCCAGGCCCGGACCAAAATCTTCGGTGCGCAGCGCCACATAGTTATAGCGGTACGGGTTGGCCGACGGCACCACCGCATAACCGAAGCGGTCAATGGTCACGCCCGGCTGGTTTTCCAGACGCACGCCTTTGGCGTCTTTCGCTTCCACCAGCAAGATCGTGTTCTGCAACGGCTGTGTCAGGGTCGCGCCGCCGGAGTGCACCAGCAGACCACCGGAGAGGCCCACCCCTTCCTGGCGGTATTTGGAGCTGTAGGCATAGCTACCGTCGATGTTACCAATGCTGCTGCTGTAGCCCAGGTTCAGGTTGCTGCTCTGACCAGAGGACTGCGTATGCCCGGTGGAGACCGAGTAGTTCATGCGACGGTCGTCCAGCATGGTGCCGCTGATGCCGGTCGAGTAGCTGTCGCCGCTCTGTTTGCTGTGCGCCGCGCTGAAGTTGGCGGTGGTCGAGTTGTTGCTCTGGCCCCAATCCAACGGGATCGACATCGTGAAGTTCACGCTGCGGTCGGAATAGCCGTACTGCCCGCGCGTATCCTGCAGATAAACACCGTAGGAAATGCGCTTGAAGCCGTCGTTGTAACCCAGTTGAATCGTGCGATCGTTACCGGACACGCCCCAGTAGTTCTGGTGGCTCACGTTGGCGTACAGGCTGGCGCCCGCCCACAGCTGCTGGCTGAGCGACAGCTCGACGCGTTCACGCTTGTTGCCGTAGCGCGCGGTGTATCGGGTACGTTTCTGGTTGTTGCTCCAGGAAGGCTGGCCCGGCTGCAGATCGTTCGGATCCCAGTAATCATTGGCATAAATGCCGTTGCGCCAGCTGTTGCGCTCCTGGACCGCATCGCTGAGATCATAGTAACCGGAAGTCGCATAGCGATAACCCGCCAACTGGAAGTTGGTGCCCATCTGGTTGAGCGACTTGGAGTACAGGAAACGGAAGCTCTGCCCCTGCTTGCGATCGCCGTTCGCCAGCTCGGTATCGGAAATAGAACCGTCCACGGAGATAGCACCCCATGATCCCAGGCTCTTACCGATACCCACGGCAGCGGAACGGTAGTGCTCCGCGATGATGGCACCGCCGAACGGCGTCAGGCCATAGTTCATGCCGTATGCCGCAGTACCCTGAATCAGTTTCGGCTGATAGCCGCCGTTACCGTTGTGGTATTTACCGGCGGTCAGCTGGAAGTTCCAAATGCCTTCGCGCAGCATGTTGGCCACGGAAGAGTAGGCCACGCTGAACGTTTTGTGCGAACCGTCGGCCTCGTTCACGGTGACCTGCAGGTCACCGTTGTTGGTATGCGGATAAACGTCGTGGATCTCAAAAGGACCCGGCGCGACGTTGGTGCTATAGATGACGTAACCGTTCTGACGGATCTCGACGCGGGCGTTGGTCGCCGCCACGCCGCGCACCACCGGCGCATAACCGCGCAGGCTGTCCGGCAGCATGTCGTCAACGCTGGAGAGTTGCACCCCGCGGAACTGGAAGCTGTTGAACACGCTGTTGTTGGTGCTCGCCTGGCCCATCACCAAACGGCTGCGCCAAGGCACGATATCGGTCTCGGCCCAGGAGGAGACGTTGGTCCAGTTGCTGCTGCTGCCACTCTGCTTGTCCCAGGTGGAGTTGTTGCGCAGGCGCCATCTGCCCAGGTTGAGGCCGCTGTTCAGCGCGAGGAACATGTACTCGCTGTCGTCGGCGTCATCTCGGCGATAGCTGTTCTTGTTGTAGTTGAAGTTATAGTTGGCGAACAGCGCGTTGATGCCTTCATCGTACATGCTTGGCGGGATCGCCCCGATCGCGCTCAGATCCATCATGGTCTGCGGCACGGAAATGTTGATCTGCTGCACCGCCGCGTCATAGCTGACGGTGGCGTCTTTAATCAACTCAGACACATCAACACAGCTGCCGGCCTGCAGCGTTTCCGGCAGTTTGATGCCGTAGTTACGCAGGTCTTCAACTTTCAGGCAGGGTTGAGACGCGGTCTGGCCTTTAACCTGACGAAAAGTAACATCCTTATGATCGACCTGAGTCAGGTTGACGTAGATGTCGAATGGGTAAACGCCCGGTTGCAAAGCATCGCCCTGAGCGACCGCTTCCGCGTTGCTCAGGTTTTCATCGCCGTGAATAAACGACATGTTAAACTCTGCCAGCGCCGCTTCACTCCATAACATCGGCGCGCTGGCGGCAATGATTGCAATTCGGATCAGCTGTGTCAGCCGCGTCGTTCCGCCTGCTACTTTTCGTTGATTTGCCATTCCCTGTCTCTCTTATTGTACTGGAACGTCCTTGACTTCCGTTCTACCGCCAAAATCGTTGATATAACTGAAAGCAATCCTGTTGCCGACGCTGACGCCCGCCGGGATGTTGATCGATAAGCGATCTTTCGGGCTCACCATGTTGGCGTCCACATCCACGGTCTTGCCTGCGCTGTTTTTCAAATGCAGCGCCCCAAAGGTAATATGCAGCGGGCCATCGTTAATCACTTGCAAACGTGAACCTTCACGCTGCCAACGCAAGTTTTGTACTTGCTCGTCCAGCGTCGCTTTCAACGCCACCGGCCGGTAAAAAAGTTTGATTCGGGTACGCACCGCAACCTGCAGCACGTTTTCTTGCTTCGGCGCCGGTGGAATTTCCTGCACGTTAATCCACAACAGGGTTTCTTTATCCTGAGGTAAACCATTACCGGAATAGATAAAGCGCAGAACTGCAGTTTTAGCAGCGTCCAATTTCAGAATCGGTGGAACGACAACGACAGGCAGATTTTTCGGCACTTGGTTTCTGTCACCGGTGTCCAGCCAGGTCTGCACCATATAAGCTTCTGAAGCATCGTTATGAATGGGCAGAGAGGCGGATTTGTCATCGCCTTTATAGATAACGCGAGTGGCATCTACCTGGATACCGGCGTAGCTGTTAAAGGTGCCCAGCATCAGCAGAGCAGCAAAGAACTTTTTCATCGGTTTCCTCTACGGGCCATCCTTGGCCGTGTGTGTCCTGAAAGACGATTATTTGTATTCGATAGTGAACGGGCTGGTGGCGTTAGCCAGACCTGCAGTTACGTTGCTATCGAATGAACGGTAACGAGCCTGCAGGTTGAAGGTCGCTTTACCGTCAGCAGCGATGGTGACTTTCGCTACGTCGTCGTTGATGTTTGAACCGTCGCCGATAGCGAATGGCTTGCCGTTGTTATCGGTGATTTCGATACCCACGCCGGTAGCTGCAGCGCCAGTGCCGCCAACGTTGCTTACGGACAGCAGGTCTGGGTTACCAGCAACGGTGTTACCGTCGAAGCGCAGGCTGTAATCGCCGGCATCACATTTTTCCAGAGAGATCTGGAAAGCTTTAGAAGCGGATTTAGAACCCACGGTTGGGAACGCAGAAGTTGGGTAAGTACCCAGGTAAACTTCTTTATTCTGAGTATCGCTAGTTACCTGGCAGGTAGACTGTTTGATTTCACCGGTGAATTTAACAGTGCCGTTTGCTGCCATTGCGTTGGAAGCAGTTGCAGACAATACCAGGGCAGCCAAAGGCAATAATACTTTTTTCATTTCCAGCTCCATAGAACAATAAAATAATCGATTCAGTGGCGGGCTTATATATATATTGCCGCCACTGAGCATACACTCAGCGATAGCACTCCCTTGCTGAAAAGGAGCGTTGCCTCGATGAACTCATTGCCGGACGAAATATAGACTAAGCATATTCTTAATGTTAAATCGTTTAAAACATTCATAAGGCCCCTCTTGATAGGAATAAACTATCGGCGGATACCTATCGATCGATGTTGACGATTCATATGAATAGGAATAATCTGTGTTTGGGAAAGCTGCAGAGTTCAAGATTTTGCATTAAGGCCTGAAAATCAGAATATTATCCCGGATATTTACATTTAGTAACAGATTGCGACGTTTGGAATTTGGCACGAATTACGCGTTAAATGGTCTGTCGACACGCTTCGGCCATTCTGACGTTTTAAATAAGAAATTTACCAATAAACCTGGAGTAACTTTCTTTTTAAGCATTTAAAATCAACAAGTTAAATATCAATCCAAGGATTGGGAAATGAGCGGTTCTTTCAGAGAGAAAAATAACGGCATTAATTATGTTTTTCAGCCAATGTTCGCGAAATCGGGACAATTGCTGGCCGTTGAATGTCTGTCTCGCTTTACGTTTAATAGCGAATACGCCCATTTTTCTCCTGAACAGTTCTTTCGTCACGCCGACAGCGCCACCCGGATTGAGATTTTGATGGATCAGATCAATCTGATCGATAAATACAAACACTGGTTTCATGAAAACCAAGTGATAGCCACTTTGAATGTTGACGATTATTCCCTGCAATCGCTGGCGAATACTCACTTTGCCGAAAGAATTAATGCTATGCGCTGTATTCATTTTGAGATCAGCGAGAATTCAACCCGGCTGGTGAAAGATCGCGTGCACGGCGATCCGTCATTGAATAGTTATTCATTTTGGCTCGATGATTTTGGTTCTGGCTATGCGGGTTTTTCCGCGTTGTACAACAGCCAGTTCCGCTTCGTTAAGCTCGACCGTTTTCTGCTTTGGGACTTCATGAAAAAGTCCGGCGGTGAGGGCTTGATGCGCGCGTTACTGCGCTTCTTTTACCTTAATCATTACAAGGTAATTATCGAAGGAGTTGAAACTCCCGAACACAAGAAATGGCTGGATGAAATGCCATATTACGCACTGCAGGGAAAGCTGTGGAAGGAATCCAGCATCAAGGATTTGAACTCGCTTCTTACAGCTGAATACTTTTAACTCGGTATTGGTGTTTGCCCTATGTCTAAAAACAACGTTCTTGTGATTAGTGAGTGTAAGTACAGCTATGTTGGCCTGTCGGTGCTGCTGAAGAAACACTACGGCGCGTACGATATCCGCCTGTTTTCCGATTTCATGCACGGTGGCGCCAAAGCAGAGAAGATCACCAAGCACGATATCGCGCTGATTTTCACCTCGCAAAACCTCGAACAGAGCGTCAACGTGATCGAAAGCCTGGTGTCCCTGCATCAGCAGTACAACAGCAAGACGCGCCTGCTGGTGTTTTATGACGACGAGCGGGTAGTGAAACTGTTGTCGATCCTGGGGATTTCCGTCGAGTTGGTCTCCACCCGCATTCCGCTTTATTCGCTGCAGGAAAAAATCCAGCGGCTGCTGGAAAGCAAAGAACCGGGCGGTATCCGGGTGCAGAAAACCCGCGAGCTCAGTCCGGCGGAAAGCGACGTGATCTTCAACCTGCTGCGTGGCGACAGCCTGCTGCACATTGCGGAAAAGCGCGGCACGCACCCGAAAACCATCTTCTCGCAGAAATACAGCGCGATGAAAAAACTGCGGCTGCGCAGCATGAGCACCATCTTCGTCGCCGGCAAATAAATACCCAGGCTTGTTGCGCGGTTCGCCGCGCGGCAACCCGCCCCCCCTTCCGTCACGTTAAATTAATGTAACAACTGGCGACAAAGCAGCAACAGACACACAACATCCCCTCCTGTTGGTTACGATTTGCACACGGATTATCCGTGAGTCATGTCGTGTGGATTAAAATAAACATCAGGAGATGTTATGAAGTCGTCCTTATTCAGCCGCTATACCTGCTTTGTGCTGAGCATCTTGCTCACCCTGGTTTTCTTGATCATGATGCACAATCATCCGTGGTTCTGGCTGCCGGCCCTGGCCTGCGGTTGCCTGATGGTGCTGGGTATCTACGATCTCACGCAGCAACGCCACGCCATTTGCCGCAACTACCCGATCATCGGCCGCTTGCGCTTCTTCTTCGAGTTCATCCGCCCGGAACTGCGCCAGTATTTCCTCGAGCAGGACAATGAAGAAATCCCGTTTTCGCGCACCCAGCGCACGCTGGTGTATCGCCGGGCGAAAAACGAGATGGGCGACAAGCCGTTCGGCACCCTGCTAGATGTGTACCAAACCGGCTATGAGTGCATCGGCCATTCCATGCGGCCGGTGGAAGCCGCCGATCCGACCAGTTTTCGCGTCACCATCGGCGGCGCCGACTGCCGCCAGCCCTACTCCGCGTCAATCTTCAACATTTCGGCGATGAGCTTCGGCGCGCTCTCCGCCAACGCCATCCGCGCGCTCAACCTCGGCGCGGCCAAAGGCAACTTCTACCACGACACCGGCGAGGGCAGCATCAGCCGCTATCACCGCGAAAACAACGGCGATCTGGTGTGGGAGCTGGGCAGCGGCTATTTCGGCTGCCGCACCGCCGACGGCCATTTCGATCCGCGCCGCTTTGCCGAACAGGCGCAAAGCCCGCAGGTGAAAATGATTGAAATCAAGCTCAGCCAGGGCGCCAAACCGGGCCACGGCGGCATTCTGCCGGCGAAGAAGGTGGATGCGGAAATCGCCGCCACCCGCGGCGTGCCGGAAGGCGTCGATTGCATCTCGCCGGCTTCGCACAGCGCCTTCACCACCCCGCTGGAAATGATGCATTTCATCCAGCAGCTGCGCGAGCTGTCAGGCGGCAAACCGGTCGGTTTCAAGCTGTGCATCGGCCACCCGTGGGAGTTCGTCGCCATCGTCAAGGCGATGCTGCACACCCGCATTCTGCCGGACTTTATCGTGGTGGACGGCAAGGAAGGCGGCACCGGCGCCGCCCCGCTCGAACTCTCCAACTATATGGGTATGCCGCTGCGCGAAGGGCTGCTGTTCGTGCATAACACGCTGGTGGGCTGCGGCCTGCGCGACCAAATCAAGATTGGCGCCAGCGGCAAGATCATCAGCGCCTTTGACATCGCCAGCGTGCTGGTGCTCGGCGCCGACTGGGTGAATTCGGCGCGCGGCTTTATGTTCGCCGTCGGCTGCATCCAGTCGCAAAGCTGCCACACCAACCACTGCCCGACCGGCGTCGCGACGCAAGATCCGCTGCGTCAGAAGGCGTTGGTGGTGCCGAACAAGGCGGAGCGCGTCTATCACTTCCATCAAAATACGGTGAAAGCGCTGGCGGACATGCTGGCGGCGGCCGGCGTCAGCCGCCCGGAGCAGCTGACCTCGCACCATATGCTGCGCCGCATCACGCCGACCGAGATCAAGGTATACGCCGATATCTATTACTACCTGGAGCCGGGCGCGCTGCTGCAGCCGGAGATCAAAAGCGAGTTCTACGCCCGCATGTGGCGCATGGCGACGCCCAACAGTTTCGATCAGGCGATCTCGCTGCCGGCGGCATGATGGGATAAGGGATAAAAAGAGAGTTGCCCCCTCGCCTTGGGGAAGAGCATATGGAGAGGGGTTGCTTGCTACGGCGGCCCTCCCCCTCAACGGCGAGAGGGCGTGTCGGTTACTGCTTGCGCACCGGCGCATCGCCGGCGACGTAGTAGTCGGCGGTGCTACGCGGCAGCGGCGCACGCTGGCGAATGCGATCGGCGATCTTCTCGGCGATCATGATGGTGGTGGCGTTCAGGTTGCCGGTGATGATCAGCGGCATAATCGACGCATCCACCACCCGCAATCCTTCCATGCCGTGCACCCGGCCCTGGCCGTCGACCACCGCCATCTCATCCTCGCCCATCTTGCACGAGCAGGACGGGTGGAAGGCGGTTTCGGCGTGCTCGCGCACAAAGGCGTCCAGCTGTTCGTCGGTCTGCACGTCCGGCCCTGGGCTTATCTCGCGGCCGCGGTATTCGTCCAGGGCCGGCTGCGCCATGATTTCGCGCGTGATGCGGATAGCGTCGCGGAACTCCTGCCAATCCTGTTCAGTCGCCATGTAGTTGAACAGAATGCTCGGGTGCTGACGCGGATCTTTCGATTTCACCTGCACCCGGCCGCGGCTCGGCGAACGCATCGAGCCGACGTGCGCCTGGAAGCCGTGCTCTTTCACCGCGTTGCTGCCGTTATAGTTAATCGCCACCGGCAGGAAGTGATACTGAATGTTCGGCCAGGCGAACTCTGCGCGGCTGCGGATGAAGCCGCCGGCCTCGAACTGGTTGCTGGCGCCGACGCCTGTGCCGTTGAACAGCCACTCCACACCGATCTTCGGCTGGTTAAACCATTGCAACGCCGGGTACAGCGACACCGGTTTCTTGCAGGCGTATTGCAGGTACATCTCCAGGTGGTCCTGCAGGTTTTCTCCGACGCCCGGCAGATCGTGCACCACGTTGATGTCCAGGCTTTTCAGCAGCGCCGCCGGGCCGACGCCCGAACGCTGCAGAATTTGCGGCGAGGCGATGGCGCCGGCGCACAGCAGCACTTCGCGGCGCGCTGTGGCGTGAGTCAGCTGATTGCTGTCGCCCTGCAAATACTTGACGCCCACCGCACGCTTGCCGTCGAACACGATATGGTCGGTAAGCGCATGGGTGACGATTTTCAGGTTCGGCCGCGAACGCGCCTGATCCAGATAACCGCGGGCGGTGCTAGCGCGGCGCCCTTTCGGGGTCACGGTGCGATCCATCGGGCCGAAGCCTTCCTGCTGGTAACCGTTCAGATCGTCGGTGCGCGGATAGCCCGCCTGCACGCCGGCTTCCACCATGGCGTGGAACAGTTCGTTGTTACCGGCCTTCGGCGTGGTGACGCTCACCGGGCCATCGCCGCCGTGGTAATCGTTCGGGCCGATATCGCGCGTTTCCGCCTTGCGGAAATACGGCAGGCAGTCCAGATAGGTCCAGTCTTCCAGACCCGGCGCCTTGGCCCAGTTGTCGAAATCCATCGCGTTGCCGCGAATATAACACATGCCGTTGATCAGGGACGAACCGCCCAGCCCTTTGCCGCGGCCGCATTCCATCCGGCGGTTGTTCATGTGCGGCTCAGGATCGGTTTCATACGCCCAGTTATAGCGGCGGCCCTGCAGCGGAAACGCCAGCGCGGCCGGCATCTGAGTACGGAAATCCATCCGGTAATCCGGGCCGCCGGCTTCCAGCAGCAGCACGCTGACGTCGGCGTCCTCGGTCAATCGGGTGGCTAACACGTTGCCGGCGGAACCGGCACCGATAATGATGTAGTCAAATTCCATTCATTATCTCCTAAATATTCGTATGCCTGGATGATGCGAATGGCTTGAATTCCGCATGCTGAATATATCAAGGCAGTTTTGGATGCAAAAAAGATATATCCCCTATGGATTTCGAGTTACAGCTAGGCGGCAAGGGCGCAGAGCCCCAGGAGCTTACTCAAGTAAGTGACTGGGGTCTGCGCTCGCAGCCAACAACGCTGTAGCTTGAAAGACGACGGGGATAGTTAAAATACCGAGGCGTATTCGCCCAGCTCAACCTGCACCGATTTGATCTGGGTGTAGTGCTCCAGCGTGGTCAGGCCGTTTTCGCGGCCGACGCCGGACTGCTTATAACCGCCGACCGGCATTTCCGCCGCCGACTCGCCCCAGGTGTTGATCCAGCAAATGCCGGCTTCCAACTGATGAATCACGCGGTGTGCGCGGGCCAGATCGTGGGTCACCACGCCCGCGGCCAGGCCGAAGGTGGTGTCGTTGGCGCGGCGCACCACTTCCTCTTCACTCTGGTAGCTGAGAATGCTCATCACCGGCCCGAAGATCTCCTCGCGCACGATTTCCATCTCATCGCGGCAGTCGCTGAATACCGTCGGCGCCACATAAGCGCCCTTGCCGAATTCGCCATGGGTGACGCGTTCGCCGCCGCACAGCAGGCGCGCGCCGCTGTTCTTACCGCTTTCGATAAAGCGCAGCACCGACTCCATGTGCGCGAAGCTGACCAGCGGCCCGAAGTTGGTCTGCGGATCGGTCGGATCGCCGAGGCGAATGCGCTTCACGCGTTCGAGGATCTTCGCCTCAAACTGCGCCTGCAGCGCCGCCGGCACAAAGACGCGGGTGCCGTTGGTGCACACCTGGCCGGAGCTGTAGAAGTTGGCCATCATGGCGATATCGGCGGCGCGATCCAGATCGGCGTCGTCGAAGATAATCAGCGGCGACTTGCCGCCCAGCTCCATGGTGACTTCCTTCAGCGTCGAACCCGACGCGTTGGCCATCACCTTCTTGCCGGTTTTCACCCCGCCGGTGAAAGAGACTTTGGCGATGCCCGGATGGTCGGTCAGGTACTGCCCCACCTCCGCACCGCTGCCGGTCACCACGTTGAATACGCCGTCCGGCAGGCCGGCTTCGGTGTAGATTTCCGCCAGCTTCAACGCCGTCAACGACGTAACTTCACTCGGCTTGAAGATCATCGCGTTGCCCGCCGCCAGCGCCGGCGCGGACTTCCACAGCGCGATTTGAATCGGGTAGTTCCAGGCGCCGATGCCGGCCACCACGCCCAGCGGTTCGCGGCGGGTGTAAACGAACGAAGTGTCGCGCAGCGGGATCTGCTCGCCTTCAATGGCCGGGATCAGGCCGGCATAATACTCCAGCACGTCGGCGCCGGTGACGATGTCCACCGCGGTGGTTTCCGACATCGCTTTGCCGGTATCCAGCGTTTCCAGCGCCGCCAGTTCATCGTTGCGCTCGCGCAGAATATCCACCGCGCGACGCAGGATGCGCGAACGCGCCATCGCCGTCATCGCCGCCCACACCTTCTGCCCGCTGGC
This sequence comes from Serratia sp. CY47444, assembly GCF_052168635.1. Taxonomy (NCBI): domain Bacteria; kingdom Pseudomonadati; phylum Pseudomonadota; class Gammaproteobacteria; order Enterobacterales; family Yersiniaceae; genus Serratia; species Serratia sp. CY47444. The sequence continues at coordinate 385,215 of NZ_JBJNMH010000002.1, read as the reverse complement.
CGCGCTGGCCACCGCACGATCGACGTCTTCAGCGCCGGCGGACTGGACTTCAGCCAGAACTTCGCCGTTCGCCGGGTTAATGGCGTTGAAGGTTTTTCCAGCGGTGCTGTCTACATAGGCGCCATGAATATAGAGCTTCTGCAAGCCAAAACGGGACATAGGATCTCCTTGAGTTAGCCTCCGGGCGGCGTTTGCCCCCGGAGTTGGAACGTGATGTATTCGGTCGTGAGCGTCAACGCCTGCGACTGATTGAACGCCGAGCCGCGCAGCGCGCTGCGCAGCCACAGCCCATCGATCAGTGCCGCCAGCCCCTTGGCCGCCAACCGCGCCTGCGGCTGCGGCATAACGCGGCGAAACTCGGCGCACAGGTTGGAATAAAGCCGGCGGCCGTTCACCTGTTGCAGCCGGTTGAGCTGCGGCTGGTGCAGGCTGCTGGCCCAAAAGGCCAGCCAGGTCTTCATCGCCGCGCTGTTGATCTGGCTGTCGTCGAAGTTGCCGGCGACGATCGCCTGCAGCCGCGCCGCCGGGCTGTTATCGGTCAGCGCCTGCAACCGCAGCTTCACCGCCTCGCCCAGATGGCTGATCAGATAGCGCATCGTGGCTTCCAGCAGGCCGTTCTTGTCCTTGAAATAATGGCTGATGATGCCGTTGGAAACGCCGGCCCGCCGCGCGATCTGCGCGATGGTGGCGTCATGCATTCCCACTTCGTTTACCGCGGCGAGCGTGGCATCAATCAACTGCTGCCTTCTGATTGGCTGCATTCCTACCTTTGGCATATTTCGACTCTCACAAAACCGACTTCGGCCTTATCTCAGCGGGCAAATTTCACTGCCGTTTCGCCCGTGATTCAGGTCATCATGAGGACTATTAAACTTTTTTTTGATTGAACGTTCAATAAAAATTGCATATATTTTATTGCCGCCTGGTTAAAAATTTGTACTATCTGGTTGTGGAACTGGCTGATTTTTGTGAGGTAATTAACGAATCTGACCAAAATCAGTGGCTGTAAGCGGTTCCCGCCACGAAGCGCTCCGGTGCTTCAGCAACAGGCGAAAGCGGCGTTTTTCAGGCCATTCCCATGGGGATGGTCGCCGCCTTCATTCGCCCGTTTTCCGGCGGCGCCAACGCGCCCCGAAATGCGGAGCGGCACGATTTTACTCAGTTCAGAGGATGACGATGACAACACGCGAAACCTCCTCCAAACCGCAGCAGGACCGCCTCAACCCTGTGGTTTTCTTCACCTCGGCGGGGCTGATCCTGGCCTTCTCGCTGATGACCATCTTTTTCACCGACTTCTCAGGGCAGTGGATCACCCGCACGCTGAATTGGGTGTCGACCACCTTCGGTTGGTACTACCTGCTGGCGGCGACGCTGTACATCGTGTTCGTGGTGTTTATCGCCGCCTCGCGCTTCGGTTCCATCAAGCTCGGGCCGGAACAGTCCAAACCGGAGTTCAGCCTGATGAGTTGGGCGGCGATGCTGTTCGCCGCCGGCATCGGCATCGATCTAATGTTCTTCTCGGTCGCCGAGCCGGTGACCCAGTACATGATGCCGCCGGAAGGCGACGCGCAAACGCTGGAGGCCGCGCGCCAGGCGATGGTCTGGACGCTGTTCCACTACGGCCTGACCGGCTGGTCGATGTATGCGCTGATGGGCATCGCCCTCGGCTACTTCAGCTATCGCTACAATCTGCCGCTGACCATCCGCTCGGCGCTGTACCCGATCTTCGGTAAGCGCATCAACGGCCCGATCGGCCACAGCGTGGACATCGCCGCGGTGCTTGGCACCATCTTCGGCATCGCCACCACGCTGGGCATTGGCGTGGTGCAGCTCAACTACGGCCTCAAGGTGCTGTTCGAGATCCCGGAAAACCTGACGGTGCAGGGCTCGCTGATCCTGCTGTCGGTGATCATGGCCACCATCTCGGTCACCTCGGGGGTCAACAAGGGCATCCGCATCCTGTCCGAGCTGAACGTGCTGCTGGCGCTGGGCCTGATCCTGTTCGTGCTGTTCTTCGGCGACACCGAGTTCCTGCTCAACGCGCTGGTGCTCAACGTCGGCGATTACGTCAACCGCTTTATGGGCATGACGCTCAACAGCTTCGCCTTCGATCGGCCGGTGGAGTGGATGAACAACTGGACGCTGTTCTTCTGGGCCTGGTGGGTGGCGTGGTCGCCGTTCGTCGGCCTGTTCCTGGCGCGCATCTCGCGCGGGCGCACCATTCGTCAGTTCGTGGTCGGCACGCTGATCATACCGTTCGTGTTTACCCTGCTGTGGCTGTCTATCTTCGGCAACAGCGCGCTGTACCAGATCATCCACGGCAACGCCGAGTTTGCTCAGGAAGTGATGCAGTTCCCGGAACGCGGCTTCTACAGCCTGCTGGCGCAATACCCCGGCTTCACCTTCAGCGCCTCGGTGGCCACCATCACCGGCCTGCTGTTCTACGTCACCTCGGCGGACTCTGGCTCGCTGGTGCTGGGTAACTTCACCTCGCGCCTGGCCGATATCAATAATGATGCACCGAACTGGCTGCGGATTTTCTGGTCGGTGGCCATCGGCCTGCTGACCATCGGCATGCTGATGACCGACGGCGTACCGGCGCTGCAGAAAACCACGGTGATCATGGGCCTGCCGTTCAGCTTCGTGATCTTCTTCGTGATGGCCGGGCTGTATAAATCGCTGCGGGTGGAAGACTACCGCAAGGCCAGCGCGCTCAGCACCCTGGCGCCGGTGCCGGTCTCCAGCCACGATGTGCTCAATTGGAAACAGCGTCTGTCGCGGGTGATGAACTACCCGGGCACGCAGTACACGCAGAAAATGCTGGATAAGGTCTGCCGCCCGGCGATGCAGGACGTGGCGCGCGAGCTGGAGTTGCGCGGCGCGAAAGTGGAGTTCAGCGAAGTGCCGCCGACCGAAGACGAGCGCCTGAACCACCTGGAACTGCTGGTGCACCTGGGCGAGGAACAGAACTTCATCTATCAGATCTGGCCGATGCGCTACTCGGTGCCGGGCTTCACCTACCGCGCCCGCTCCGGTAAATCGCACTACTACCGGCTGGAAACCTTCCTGATGGAAGGCACACAGGGCAACGACCTGATGGACTACAGCAAGGAACAGGTGATTGGCGATATCCTCGACCAGTACGAGAAGCACCTGAACTTCCTGCACATTCATCGCGAAGCGCCGGGGGGCACCCTGACCTTCCCGGATATGTGACGGTCGAGAAATAACCAGAGGGCGTAGCCAGGCTACGCCCTTTTTTATGCCTGCTCAGCCGGCAAATCGGCCTTCAGCAGCACTAGGGAGCCGGCCAGCAACACCAGATCCTTGATTAAAAAACTGGTGGCCCCGGCCATGGCGGGAAAACCGCCGGCGGAGGGCTCCCAGGCACCCGGCGTGGAAAAGATCAGCGTCAGCGTGGTCAGGTAGGTCACCGTCGATCCGATCGCCCCCAGCAAACCCAGCCGCCGCGACCAGAACCCCGCCAGCAACAGTAAACCGAAGCTCCATTCGGCGACGCCCAATGCATAACTGGCGCCGCGAATGCCGAACGCCTGATGCATCCAACTCAGCAGCGGGCTGTTACCGATCAGAGGCACTAACCCCTGCGCTTCGTAATCAAACCATTTGGCGTAGCCGAAGGCGGCGAAGATCACCACCAACGCCGCACGCATAAAGATAACGTCCCCGTTCGAGCGCCGAAAGCGCCGCAGCCATGTCGCCAGCATCATCCTCTCTCCTTATGTTGCCCGCAGCCGCTTGCGGCCGCGGGGTGAGGCGGCTTAGTGCCCCATCGCGTCCTTTTTCATCTCGTCTTTCTTCATGCCGTCTTTGGCCATACCGTCTTTCGCCATACCATCCTTTTTCATGGCGTCTTTCCCCATCTTGTCTTTCTTCATGCACGCCTTGCCCATGCACTCTTTCTTCATCCCATCTTTCGCCATGCCGTCGTGCGACATCTGGCTCATGCCGTCCTTTTTCATCGCGTCTTTGCTCATGCCGTCCGCGGCGTTGGCGCCGGCCACGCCCAGCATCAGCGCGCTGCACATCATGATTGCGAATAACTTTTTCATGGTATTTCCTTCCGTCATGTCAAAGGCACCGGAGTGCCGGAGAATGGCCGGCGGCCTCAGCTGCCGCCAAACCAGTTGTAACCCTGGTCTTCCCAGTAACCGCCCGGGAAGCGGTTGGTGACCTCGATCACCTGAATGTGTTTCGGATTCTTGTAGCCCAGCTTGGTCGGCATGCGCAGCTTCATCGGGTAGCCATACTTGCGCGGCAAGATCTGGCCGTCATAGGTCAGCGCGATAATCGTCTGCGGGTGCAGCGCGGTGGCCATGTCGATGCTGGTGTAGTAGTCGTCGGCGCATTTGAAGCTGACGTAGCGGGCGCTCAGATCCGCGCCGATCGCCTTGAGAAAGGTGGCGAACGGCACACCGCCCCACTTGCCGATGGCGCTCCAACCCTCAACGCAAATATGGCGCGTCACCTGGCTGACCTGCGCCATCCGATGCAGCTGCGGCAGGCTCCAGGCGCGCTTGTCCTGCACCAACCCCGCCACTTCCAGCCGATAGTCGTCGCCGTTGATGTCCGGCGCGTCCTCCTCGGCGTAAAAGGCGTTGAACGGGAACGGCCGGGTGATCATCGATTCCGGGTAGACCGGCGCCAGGCGATCGCCGTTGAACAGCCAGCCCTGCACCCGATCGTTGAGGCGCGACATGCGGCTTAGCGCCTGCTCGACGTTGGCGTTGTCGCTGAGATCGCAGCCGGTGAGCATGGCGATGCCGCCCAGCGTCAGGCCATTGCGCAGAAAGCGGCGGCGCGAAGACGCGCTCAGCAAGCGCTGCGCTTCTTTGACGATCGTCTGCCCTTCGCCAATCGTCATGATCGGTTTATCCTTTTTCATCGTGAACTCCTTAACGTCCGCGCAGCATGGCCAGCAGAGTACGCGGCACCAGCGCCACCATCACCAGGTGGATCGCGACGAAGGCCACCAGCGCCGACATGGCGAAAAAGTGGATATAGCGCGCCGCCTCATAGCCGCCGAGCAGCGCGCGCAGCAGCGGAAACTGCACCGACTTCCACAGCACCAGTCCGGACAATGCGCTCAGCACGCCGAGGATCATCACCGACAGATAGGCCACGCGCTGCACCATGTTGTAGTGGCGCAGATCGGCGTGCTGCAGCCTGCCGCGTAGCGCCGCGCCGACATCGGCGAGAAACTGCTTCGGGCTGAGCGGCCAATACTTACGTTTGAAGCGCCCGCTGGTGAGGTTCAGCAGCAGGTAGCACAGCCCGTTGATGCCAAACAGCCACATGCCGGCAAAATGCCACTGCAGCGCGCCGCCCAACCAGCCCCCGAGCGTCAGCTCGTTGAAAAAGCTGAAATTGAACAGCGGTGAAGCGTTGTAGATGCGCCAGCCGCTGGTGACCATGATCAGCATCGCCAGCGCATTCAGCCAATGCGTCAACCGCAGCCACAGCGGATGCACGGTCTGTCGTTGTTCCGGAGTGAGAGTGAGGCTCATAACGATTCCTGCCAGCTAACGATGCGATGAGTCGAGTATTCCCCGGATTTGTTCCCCAAGACCTCACGCAAAGTTAAATAAAATGTGATAACTCCACCGGTGGGGGTTGTGTAGACTTCAGAGAGGATCGGGCAATCAGCGGTAATGAGAATGGAAAAGCCAAAACGAATTTTGATCGTCGAGGACGACGGCGACATCGCCGAGCTGCTGCAGCTGCATCTGCGTGACGAGGGTTACGCCATCAGCCACGCCGCCGACGGCAATCAGGGCATGGCGATGCTGGAACAGGGCGGCTGGGATGCCCTCATCCTCGATCTGATGCTGCCGGGCGTGGACGGATTGGAGATTTGCCGCCGGGCGCGCACCATGACGCGCTACACGCCGATCATCATCACCAGCGCGCGCTCCAGCGAGGTGCACCGCGTGCTGGGGCTGGAGCTGGGCGCCGATGACTATCTGGCCAAACCCTTCTCCATGCTGGAGCTGGTGGCTCGAGTCAAGGCGCTGTTTCGCCGCCAGGAGGCGATGAGCCGCAACCTGCGCATGGACGCCGGCGTGCTCAGCTTCAACGATCTGACCATCGACCCCATCGCCCGCGAAGTGCACCTGCATCAGCAGCCGGTCGAGCTGACGCCGCGCGAATTCGACCTGCTGTACTTTTTCGCCCGCCATCCGGGCCAGGTGTTCTCGCGCCTCAGCCTGTTGAATCAGGTCTGGGGCTATCAGCACGAAGGGTATGAGCACACCGTCAACACCCATATCAACCGGCTGCGCATCAAGATCGAGCGCAACCCGGCGGAACCCGAGCGCATCCTCACGGTGTGGGGCATGGGCTATAAATTCGCGGCCACGCCGCATGAGTGAGCCATGAAAAACCTTACGTTAGCGCAACGCCTCACGCTGATCTTCACGCTGCTGATCGTCATCGGCTGCGCCTTTTCCGGCTGGATGCAGGTACGCAGCAGCACCCAGTACAGCCAGGCGGTGATCCAGCGCCTGTCCGGCAACCTGGCGCAGCATATCGCCGACAGCAATCCGCTGCTGGGGGTGAACGGGCCGGATCCGCAGGCGGTGCATACCCTGTTCGACCAGCTGATGGCGGTGAACCCCAGCGTGGAGGTTTACCTGCTCGACAAACAGGGCGCGATTATCGGCAACGCCGCGCCGGCCGGGCATCTGAAGCGGCAGCGGGTCGCGCTGGCGCCGCTGCAGGCGCTGCTCGATGGCGCGCAGATGCCGGTGTACGGCGACGATCCGCGCAGCGCGGACGGGCGCAAGGTGTTCAGCGTCGCGCCGCTGAAGGTCGACGGCCGGGTCGAAGGCTATCTGTACGTGGTCTTGCTCGGCGAAGAGTACACGGCGCTGGCCAGCAACGCCCAGTTCAACTCGGCGGTCAGGATGGCGCTGTGGACTTCTGGGTTGATGGTGCTGTTCAGCCTGCTAGCCGGCGGTTTCGCGTTTTATTGGGTAACGCGCCCTATCCGTCGCCTGACCCGCCAGGTCAGCGCGCTGGACAGCGGCGGCATTGAGGCGGTGCAGGCCTACGCGGCGCTGCCTGCAGTACCGGCCGGGCGCGACGAAGTCAGCCAGCTGCAACAGGCCTTCCACCGCATGGCGCAGCGCCTGGCCGAACAATGGCAAACGCTGGCGCAGCAGGATCGGCTGCGGCGTGAATTCATCGCCAACGTCTCGCACGATCTGCGCACCCCGCTCACTTCGCTGCACGGCTATCTGGAGACGCTGTCGGTTAAGGCCGCCACCCTGAGCGAAGCCGATCGGCGGCGCTATCTGGAGATCGCGCTGGCGCAAAGCCGCAAGGTGGGCAAGCTGGCGCAGGAGCTGTTCGAGCTGGCTCGATTAGAGTATGGCGTGGTGAAGCCGCAGAAAGAGCCCTTCTCCCTCAGCGAGCTGTTGCAGGACGTGTTCCAGAAGTTCGAGCTGGCGGCAGAGGCGCGCAACCAGCGGCTGCACGCCGACATCGCTCCCGGCATTCCGCCGGTGTTCGCCGATCTCAGCATGATTGAGCGGGTGCTGACCAACCTGTTGGACAACGCCATTCGCCATACGCCGCCCGGCGGCGACATCGGCGTGCGGCTGTGGCGGCAGGACGATCGGGTCATGGTCCAGGTCAGCGACAGCGGCCCCGGCATTCCGCAGACGCTGCGCGCCGATCTGTTCGTGCGCCCGTCTGTTCTGAGCGGCGCCCGGCGCCCTTCCGGCGGACTGGGGTTGATGATCGTGCGGCGTATTCTGCAGCTGCACGACAGCGATATTCAGCTGATCGAACAAGCGCAAAGCGGCGCCTGCTTCCGCTTCGCCATTCCGCCGCGTTAACACGGCACAACGGTTATTGTGCGATCGGGAACCGCAGGCTGAAGAGGATGCTGGCGACAGGCGCGCGCCCGATACATTCGGCGCGCACCTCACCGCCGTGCAGCGTCATGATGGCGCGCACGATAGACAGCCCCAGCCCACTGGCATGATTGCCGGCGCTGCGTGCGGGATCGGCGCGATAGAAACGATCGAACAATTTTTCCAACTGTGCCGGCGCGATCGGCTGCCCCTGATTGATGACCTGCACCCACCAGGCATCGGCGCGCCGTTCAGCCCGCAGGACGATCAGGCTGTTTTCGTCGGCATAACGCACCGCGTTGGCCACCAGGTTGCTCAGCGCCCGCTGGAACAACATCGCGTCCGCCTCCAGCGCGCCTTCCCCTTCGCAGCTCAACGCAATGCCGCGCTCTTCCGCCAGCCCTTCGAAGTAATCCGCCACCCGCCGCAGCTCCAGCGCCACATCCAGGCGGCTGTAGTTCAGCGCAGACTGCGCCTCGCCGGCGCGCGCCAGAAACAGGATATTTTCCACCATGCGGGAAATGCGCTCCAGCTCATCCATATTGTTCGACAGCAGGGTTTCGTACTCCTCCACGCTGCGGGGCTGGTAAAGCGCCACCTGGCACTGGCCCATCAACGCCCCTACCGGCGTGCGGATCTCATGGGCCAGATCGGCGGAAAATTGCGTCAGCCGCTGATAGCCTTCATTCAACCGATCGAGCATCGCATTGAACGAACGGGTCAGCTGCTGCAACTCCTTCGGCGCCCCCTGCTCGCTGAGGCGTGTCGACAGCGTATTGGGCGCAATCTGCGACGCCTGCGCCGCCATGCGCCATAACGGCTTCAATCCCCGCCGCATGACCCCATAGCCCAGCAGCGCAATCAGCAGGAAAGCCACCGCGACCGCCGCGACGATGCGCCACAGGTAACGCGCCAGCATCTTCTGCTCGTTGGCCATCACATGCGCGGCGGAGATCTGCAACAGGCTGCCGTCTTCCAGACGCACCATCGCCGAAGCGGCGCGCAGCGGCACCCCCTGCGCCGTTTCTCCGCCGCGTATGGCGGCCAACGTCTGCGCCTGTTCAGGCGGCGTCGGCGCGATCGGCGGCAGGGCCACCCTGGCGGGGTTCACGTTGATGAGCGGTTTTTGCCCCGGGATTTGGAAAATCAGCACGTCCTGTTCATTGCCCAGCATGTTTTCAAACAGGCCGTTATTGGCGGTCAGGCGCGCCAAAGGAAAGCGCTGCCCCAGTAAATGGCGGAAATACTCTACGCGCCCGGTCACCTGCAGATCGCTGCGCAGCGTCATTTCCTGGCGCATGGCGCTAAACAGATACCCGCCTGTCCCGCTCACCACCAACGCGGCCACCAGCGCGAACAGCGTAGCGGTGCGCAGCGTCAGCGACACCGGCCGACGTGACGTGCGCCCGCTCACGAGCGTGGCTCGCAGACATAGCCGATGCCGCGCACGCTGTGGATCAGCTTGACGTCGAACGGCCGGTCGATTTTGGCGCGCAGGCGTTTGATCGCCACGTCAACCACATTGGTGTCGCTGTCAAAATTCATGTCCCACACCTGAGAGGCGATCTGCGTACGCGACAGCACTTCGCCCTCGCGCCGCACCAGCAGGTGCAGCAGCATGAATTCCTTGTTGGTCAACGGGATCACCTGATCCTGGCGCACCGCCCGGCGGCGCAGCACGTCCAGCTGCAGATCGGCGATAGCGTAATGATCGGCTTCGCGCGCCGGCCCGCGGCGCAGCAAGGTGCGTAAACGCAGCACCAGCTCGGTAAAGGAAAACGGCTTGATAAGATAGTCGTCCGCGCCCAGCTCCAGGCCGTGGATGCGATCCTGCACGCCATCACGGGCGGTGAGAAACAGGATCGGCACGTCGCTTTTCTTGCGCAATACCTCGATGATCTGCCAACCGTCCAGCCCCGGCAGCATCACATCGAGCACGATCGCATCGTAGTCCTGCTCCAACGCGCGAAACAGCCCGTCGGTGCCGGTGCGCGCCAAATCGACGCCGTAGCCCGCTTCCCCCAGCCCTTTCTTCAGGTAATCCCCTGTGCCGATATCGTCTTCAACTACCAGTATTCGCATGCTCACCACCTCGTTACGTCTGCAAAAATACTAGCAGCTTCGGCGGACAAACTTGATGACATTAATGTCATCAAACGGCCATGGCGCTGACCCAGTAGGTCAACCATGCTTAACCGGCAAACTCATTTCAGGAGAACGTTATGATTACCCGTCATCGTATAGCCGGTTTACTGTTGTCCACGTTACTGCTTTCCAGCGGATTGGCCGCCGCCGCCCAACCGCCGGGCAAGGTGATTGCGCCGCTGCGCGGCACCATCACGCAGGTTGCCGACGGCAATCTGCAGCTGACCGACCGCAAGGGCGAGACACTCAGCGTCAAGCTGAACGATCAGACCAAAGTGCTCAGCGTTTCCAAAGCCACGCTGGACGATATCAAACCGGACAGCTTTATCGGCACCGCCGCCGTGCCGCAGCCGGACGGCACGCTCAAAGCGCTGGAAGTGCACGTGTTCGCCGCCAGCCTGCGCGGCACCGGCGAAGGGCACTCGGCCTGGGAATCCGCCGACGGCAAAGTGGACACCATGACCAACGGCACCGTCGGTAAACTGGTGAAATCCAACGGCCGCACCCTGACCGTCACCTACGGCAACCAGCAGAAAACCGTCGTCGTGCCGGAAGACGTGCCGATCGTGACGCTGGATCCGGGCGATCTGAGCCTGCTGAAACCGGGCGTGCACATCGTGCTGTTCTCCGCCGCCGACGATAAGGGCGAACGCATCGCCACCCGCATTTCCGCCGGCAAAGACGGCACTGTGCCGCCGATGTAACCGGAGGAAAGCCATGAAGACCAACGCGTCGCCGCCGGTGCATCGCTGGCCGGTTCGAATCACTCATTGGATCAACCTGTTCGCCATGGTGTGCATGTTCATGAGCGGTTGGGAAATCTACAACGCCTCGCCGCTGTTCGATTTCCGCTTTCCGCCGCAGATGACGCTGGGCGGTTGGCTGGGCGGCGCGATTGGTTGGCATTTGGCGGTGATGTGGCTATTGGCGCTCAACGCCGTCTGCTATCTGTTGTGGAGCCTGTTCAGCGGTCATTTTCGCCGCGATCTGTTGCCGCTTCGCCTCGGCGCGCTGCGGCAGGATATCTGGCTGGCGTTGACGCTGCGCCTGCGCCACCGGCATGGCCGCTATAACGCCATTCAGAAACTGATGTACCTCGGCGTACTGGCGCTGGGGCTATTACTGGTGCTGTCCGGCCTGGCGATTTGGAAGCCGGTTCAGCTGCAGGGATTGGTCGCCCTGTTTGGCGGCTTCGATTTCGCGCGCTACGTGCATTTCTTCGCCATGGCCGGCATTGGCCTGTTTGTGGCGATCCACGTCTTTATGGTGGCTGTCGTGCCCAAAACCCTGTGGGCGATGATAACGGGTGGCAAACATGAATGAGAAAAAACCGCGGGCAACCGCGCCAAAACTGGAACCGGACCAAAAAAAGCAGCTGGTCAATCTGCAGCGCCGCCTGATGTTGCGCTCCGGGCTGACACTGGGCGGCATCGCCATGCTCACCGGTTGCAACCTGCAAGACGGCGATCGGGTGGATAAGGTGCTGTGGGCCATGTCACGCTGGAACGACCGGGTGCAGGCCTGGCTGTTCAGCGGCCAGCGGCTGGCGCAAACTTACCGGCCGGACCAGATCACCCACCCTTTCCCCTTCAACGCGTTTTACCCGGAATACAACGTCCCCGAGATCGATCTCGCCGGCTACCGGCTTGAAGTCGCGGGGAAGGTGGAGAAAAAAGCCCCCTGGACGCTGGAACAGCTGCAGCGGCTGCCGCAGCAAAGCCAGATCACGCGTCTGATCTGCATTGAGGGCTGGAGCGCCATTGGTCAATGGGGAGGCGTGCCGCTGCGCACCTTTCTGCAGCACGTCGGCGCGGATCTGAATGCCGGTTACGTCGGCTTCAAATGCGCCGATCGTTACTACGCCAGCCTCGACATGGCCACCGCGCTGCACCCGCAGACCATCTTGGCGCTGGATTTCGGCGGCAAGGCGCTGCCGGCTGACTATGGCTACCCGTTGCGGCTGCGCGTGCCGACCAAACTGGGGTTCAAAAACGCCAAACATATCGCCGCGATCTTCGTCAGCGACGTCAATCCAGGCGGGTATTGGGAAGATCAGGGCTACAACTGGTTCAGCGGCATTTAGTTTTGCGCGGCGCTGCGCACAACTTTCATCGGCGGCTGGAGGATCTTCTCCGCTGCGATTATTGGTTTTCAGCGTACCGCTCAGGCCAGCATTAGCCAGAATTTACGACTCGCTCTTGAAAAAACACGCGCATCGCGTACATTATTTGTACAACCAAGCGCTTATTGAGGACGGATTATATGTCATCGAAATCCCGCCTGTTAACGGCAGAATCCCACCCAATCCCTATGAGCATGAAGGAACCGCACCAAAAAGAGATGCAAGCCTTCCACGAAGAATGGGCTGAACAAAGGCGCCGCGAATGGCGTGAACGCGGCGGCGTTGAAGCCAGTGAACCGCCCGCACGTAGCATCGATACCGAACTTTCATCCTGATTCCGGTTCGTCCTTATTCTTCTTCTCCCGCCGTCAGCAATGCAATCCCCGCTTGCTCAATGGCCTCCCGCGCGGCGGCGGGCAACCCCTCGTCGGTAATGACAGCGTCAAAGGCAGCAATCGGCAGCGCCAGGTAGGTCGCGACCTTGCCGTATTTGGACGTATCGCTGAGCAGAATGCGGCGGCGGCTGGCCTCGACGATGGCCTTCTTCACCATCACCTTGTCTTCGTTCGGCGTCGACAGGCCGCGCATGCTCCACGAAGAGGCGGAGATAAACGCCAGATCGATAAACAGACCGCGCAGCGCCTGCGCCGCCGCTTCGCCAACGCAGGAACGGTTTTCCCGGCACACCGTGCCGCCGGTGTGGATGATTCGGCACTGGCTATGCTCTATCAGGAACCCGGCGATGACAAAGTCGTTGGTCACCACCGTCAAATCTTCACGTTCACCGATCTGTTTCGCCAGCGCCAGCGTGGTGGTACCGGCATCCAGATAAATACAGCTGTTGGCGGGAATTTGCCGCGCCGCCAGCCGGCCAATGGCGATTTTCTGCCGGCTGAACATCCCTTCTTTGGCCTGGTGCGAAGGTTCGCTTGCCACCCGCTCAGGCGCCTGCACGCCGCCCGAGACCGACTGCACCGCGCCCTGTTCCTCCAGCTTTTGCAAATCGCGGCGGATCGTCATGTGCGACACCCCCAGCCGTTCGGTCAGCTCGGCAATGCTGACGACGCCGCGTTCGGATACCAGCGCAAGAATTTGTTGATGGCGTTCTACAGGTATCACGGTTCCCTCTCGTTGCTGCGGTGATAATAATTGTGATTTTACGTCAATTTTCGTTCGCCGATAGCCCTAATTTTTCGCGGCGTGACGGCGAGCGCAGTTAGGTCAGGTAAACATAATCTTATTTAAAAACATAATAGTAATGTTGATACGGACCAGAAATCACCCGAAAAATTCGTTTCACACATTGTTAATTATTGTGATATCGATCGCGGATAAACGGCCACTAAGCGCTTACATTTAACACAACAAAACAAATTATCACTAAAATTAACAGGAGTGCAGTATGACACACCCAGGGAATTATGCCGTTTGCGTCATCGGACTGGGGGCGATGGGCATGGGCGCGGCGCGCTCGTGCCTCCGCGCCGGATTGACCACCTACGGGGCGGACCTGAATCCGCAGGCACTGGCGGCGCTGCAACAGGCCGGCGCTAAGCAAACGTCCTCCAGCGCGTGCGACTTCGCCGCCGAGTTGGACGCCGTGCTGCTGCTGGTGGTGAACGCCGCCCAGGTGAAGCAGATCCTGTTCGGCGAACAAGGCCTGGCGCCAAAGCTCAAGCCGGGCACCGCTGTGATGGTCTGTTCGACCATTTCCGCTGATGACGCCAAACAGATCGAGCAACGGCTGCTGGACTACGGGCTGCCGATGCTGGATGCGCCGGTTTCCGGCGGAGCGGCCAAGGCAGAGGAAGGCCAGATGACGGTGATGGCCGCCGGCGCAGACGCCACCTTCGAGCGCCTGCAACCCGTGCTGGACGCCATCGCCGGCAAGGTTTACCGCATCGGCGAAACGATCGGCCTGGGCGCGACGGTAAAAATCATCCACCAGCTGTTGGCTGGCGTACACATCGCCGCCGGCGCGGAAGCCATGGCGCTGGCCGCCCGCGCCGGCATCCCGCTGGACGTGATGTACGACGTGGTCACCCACGCCGCCGGCAACTCCTGGATGTTCGAAAATCGCATGCGCCACGTGGTCGACGGCGACTATACGCCCAAATCGGCGGTGGATATCTTCGTCAAGGATCTGGGGCTGGTGGCGGATACCGCCAAGGCACTGCATTTCCCGCTGCCGCTGGCCTCCATCGCCTTCACCATGTTTACCGCCGCCAGCAACGCCGGCTACGGTAAAGAAGACGACAGTGCGGTGATCAAAATCTTTGCCGGCATTGATTTGCCGCAAAAAAAGGAGGCGCTCTGATGCTGCTTGGCGTAATCGCGGATGACTTTACCGGCGCGACCGACATCGCCAGTTTTCTGGTGCAAAATGGCCTGCCGACGGTGCAGCTGAATGGCGTGCCGCAAGACGAAACGCAAATAAACGCACAGGCGGCGGTCATTAGCCTGAAATCGCGTTCCTGCCCGGCAGAGCAGGCGATCGAACAGTCGTTGCAGGCGCTGGCCTGGCTGCAAGAACAGGGCTGCCGTCAGTTCTACTTCAAGTACTGCTCCACCTTCGACAGCACCGCACAGGGCAATATCGGCCCGGTGACCGATGCTCTGCTCGCCGCGCTGGGAGAAAATTTCACGGTTGTCTCACCGGCGTTGCCGGTAAACGGCCGCACGGTCTATCAGGGCCACCTGTTTGTCGGGGAACAGCTGTTGTCTGAATCCGGCATGCGTCATCACCCGGTCACGCCAATGACCGACAGCAACCTGCTTCGCCTGATGGAATCCCAGGCCACCGGACGCTGTGGGCTGGTGACGGCGGCAGAAATGGATCGCGGCGCCGAGGCGGTCAGCGAGAAGCTGCAGCAATTGGCGCAGGACGGCGTGCGCTACGCAGTGCTGGATACGCTCAACGAACGGCATCTGCTCACCCAGGGTGAAGCGTTGAAAACGATGAAGCTGGTGACCGGCGGTTCGGGCCTGGCGATCGGCCTGGCGCGTCAATGGGCGCAGAATGGCGAACGTTCGGCAGAGGCGGCCGGTGCGCCGCAGGGGGAAAAAGCGGCGGTGCTGTCGGGCTCGTGTTCTGTGATGACCAACCGGCAGGTGGCGCACTACCGTGAACGCGCGGCGGCGCAGGCCATCGATATCGGCCGCTGTCTCGATCCGCAGGCGCGAGCGGCCTACGCCGCCGAGTTGGCGCATTGGGCGCAGCGCCATGCCGGGGAAGCGCTTGCCCCGCTGATCTACGCCACTGCATCGCCGGAGTCGCTGCAGCAAACGCAACAACGGCATGGCGCCGCCGCCAGCGAAGCGGTAGAAGCCTTGTTCGCCGAACTGGTGATGCAACTGCATCAGTTGGGGTTCAACCGCTTTATCGTCGCCGGCGGCGAAACCTCCGGCGTGGTCACGCAGGCGCTGGGCATTCGCGGCTTCCATATCGGCCCCAGCATTTCCCCCGGCGTTCCCTGGGTGCGCGCCAGCGATCGGGCCATTTCCCTGGCGTTGAAATCAGGCAATTTTGGCGATGAAGCCTTCTTCTCACGCGCGCAAACGGAGTTTTCAGTATGAGCATGACCACCGAACAGCAGGCGCGTGAAGAGATGGTGCGCCTGGGCGCCTCGTTTTTCCAACGCGGCTACGCCACCGGCTCTGCCGGCAACCTCTCGCTGTTGCTGCCGGACGGCGCGCTGCTGGCGACGCCGACCGGCTCCTGTCTCGGCGAGTTGCAGGCCGACCGCCTGTCTAAAGTGAGCCTGAACGGCGACTGGCTCTCCGGCGACAAACCGTCGAAAGAGATCAGCTTTCATCGGGCGCTCTATCTGAACAACCCGGAATGCAAAGCGGTCGTGCACTTGCATTGCACCTACCTCACGGCACTCTCTTGCCTGCAGGGGCTGGACGCCGACAACGCCATCAAACCGTTCACCCCCTATGTGGTGATGCGCGTCGGCAAGGTGCCGGTGGTGCCTTACTACCGGCCCGGCGACGAAAGGCTGGCACAGGATCTGGCCCGCCTGGCGCCGACCCACCGTGCCTTTTTGCTGGCCAACCACGGGCCGGTGGTGACCGGTAAAGACCTGCGAGCGGCGGCGGACAATGCCGAAGAGATGGAAGATGCGGCGCGACTGATCTTCACCCTCGGCGATCGTCCGATCCGCTATTTGACCGATGATGAAATTGCCGAATTACGGAGCTGAACCATGCCTAAATTTGCCGCCAATTTGTCGATGATGTTTACCGAGGTGCCATTCCTCGATCGCTTCGCCGCCGCTGCCGCGCAGGGCTTCAACGCGGTGGAATTCCTGTTCCCTTACGAGCATCCCGCGGAGCTGTTGGCCGAGAAGCTGCGCGAACACGGCCTGCAACAGGTGCTGTTCAACACCGCGCCCGGTGATGCCGCCACCGGTGAGTGGGGGCTGGCGGCGCTGCCGGGCCGCGAGCGGGATGCGCGCGCCGATATCGATCGCGCGCTGGCCTACGCCATCGCCCTTTCCTGCCCCTGCGTGCACCTGATGGCCGGCGTAGTGCCCGCGGGCGCTGATCGACAGCGTTATCTCGACACCTTTATCGCCAATGCGCGCTATGCCGCCGACGCCTTCGCCCCGCACGGCGTCAAGGTGCTGATCGAAGCGCTCAGCCCGCCGGTCAAGCCCGACTACCTGTTCGCCAGTCAACATCAGGCGGCGGAAGCGGTGGCGGCGATCGAAAGACCGAACGTGTTCATTCAGTTCGACTTTTTCCACGCGCAGTTGGTGGACGGCAATATCAGCGGGCTGCTGGAGACGCTGGCCGGGCGCTACGCGCATATCCAGATAGCCTCGGTGCCGGATCGCCATGAGCCTGACGAGGGCGAACTGAATTACCCGTGGCTGTTCGACAAGCTGGATGCGCTCGGCTATCAGGGCTGGATCGGTTGCGAATACCGCCCGCGCGGCGACACCGCCGCCGGGCTCGGCTGGCTGAAGCCTTACCGCTAAAGCCGCACGCCGACACCAGGAAATCGATTTTATAACAATGAAACGCACCCGTATCGCCACGCGGCGATCGCGGTGCCAACGCTTACCCAACGAAAGGCTTTTTCATGTCTACCTCTCTGCTGTTGCTGATTGCCGTACTCGGCGTGGTGCTGCTGTTATTGATGGTGATTAAGGCGAAGGTGCAGCCCTTTGTCGCGCTGTTGGTGGTCAGTCTGCTGGTGGCGTTGGCCAGCGGCATTCCGACCGGTGAAGTGATGAAAGTAATGACCGCCGGGATGGGCGGCGTGCTCGGCTCGGTGACCATCATCATCGGTCTGGGGGCGATGCTCGGGCGCATGATCGAACACTCAGGCGGCGCCGAGTCGCTGGCGCAGCGCTTCAGCCAGGGGCTGGGGCCGAAACATACCGTCGCCGCGCTGACCCTCGCTGCATTTATCCTCGGCATTCCAGTGTTCTTCGACGTCGGCTTTATCATTCTGGCGCCGATTATTTACGGCTTCGCCAAGGTCGCCAAAGTGTCACCGCTGAAGTTCGGCCTGCCGATGGCTGGCGTGATGTTGACGGTACACGTCGCGCTACCGCCACACCCCGGCCCGGTCGCCGCCGCCGGCTTGCTCAACGCCGACATCGGTTGGCTGACCATCATCGGCCTCGCGATCTGTATCCCGGTCGGCGTGATCGGCTATTTCGCCGCCAACTACCTCAACCGCAAAACCTATCCATTATCGATAGAGGTGCTGGAACAGCTGCAGCTGGCGGCGCCGGAGCCGCGTCCGGAAGGGCAAGCGCCCCTCAGCGATCGCATCAACCCGCCTGGCGCCGGCCTGGTGGCGGCGCTGATCGTCATCCCGATCGCCATCATCATGCTCGGCACCGTCTCCGCCACGCTGTTGCCGGCAGGTTCGGCGCTGCGCGATGCGCTGTCTCTGCTGGGCTCGCCGGCGGTGGCGCTGATGATAGCCCTGCTGCTGGCCTTCTATTTCCTGGCGCTGCGCCGCGGCTGGAGCCTGCAACACGCCAGC
Source organism: Serratia sp. CY47444 (assembly GCF_052168635.1). NCBI lineage: Bacteria > Pseudomonadati > Pseudomonadota > Gammaproteobacteria > Enterobacterales > Yersiniaceae > Serratia > Serratia sp. CY47444. The sequence continues at coordinate 367,061 of NZ_JBJNMH010000002.1, read as the reverse complement.
GACGTGATGGGCGCCGCGCTGCCGACCGCCGCGGTGGTGATCCTGGTGACTGGCGCGGGCGGCGTGTTCGGCAAGGTGCTGGTGGAATCCGGCGTCGGCAAGGCGCTGGCCGAAGTACTGACGGCCATCGGCCTGCCGCTGGTACCCGCCGCCTTTATCATTTCGCTGGCGCTGCGCGCTTCACAGGGTTCCGCCACCGTGGCGATCCTGACCACCGGTGGTCTGTTGTCGGAAGCGGTCAGCGGGCTGAATCAGCTGCAGCTGGTGCTGGTGACGTTGGCGACCTGTTTTGGCGGGCTGGGGCTTTCCCACGTCAACGACTCCGGTTTTTGGATCGTCACGCGCTATTTGGGGCTGTCGGTGGCCGATGGCCTGAAGACCTGGACGGTGCTGACCACCCTGCTCGGTCTGAGCGGCTTTCTGTTCACCTGGCTATTGTGGCTGGCGGTGTGATTTCTCTGGCATACTGAACGCCGTTGTTTTTCATCGCCTTTCACCCTGTGCAGGAGCAGCAACATGACCGTAATCAACACCGCGCCAACGCTTGTCACCGAACGCCTGCGGCTGGACGCACACACGCTGGACGACTTCGACTCGCTGGCCGCTCTGTGGGCCGATCCGCTGGTGGTACGCTATATCGGCGGCACCCCGCGCGACCGGGAAGACTCCTGGGGGCGCCTGATGCGCTACGTCGGCCACTGGGCGCTGTTGGGGTACGGGTATTGGGCGGTGCGTGACAAACAGAGCGGCGAGTATCTCGGCAGCATCGGCTTCTCCAACTTCCTGCGCGACATCACCCCGGCGCTCGATGCGCCGGAGATGGGCTGGACGCTGGTGAGTTCGGCGCACGGCAAAGGCTATGCCACCGAGGCGCTGCGAGCGGCGCTGGCCTGGGGTAAGACGCACCTGCCGGGCGAGCAAACCGTCTGCATCATCTCGCCTGAAAACCAGGCTTCGCTGGCGTTGGCGAAAAAGGTCGGCTTCAGCGAAAGCCACCGCAGCGAGTATCACCAGAGCCCGATCGTGGTGATGCATTGCCCGCTTTGAATGCCTAAGCGCGTTGTACCGCCAACGCCGTCTGAATGAAGTTGTCCCGCAGCGCGTCGGTGCGCTGCGGATCCCAGGCGATACCGACCTGCCACTCCGTCTCCTCGCCGCTCAGCGGTAAAATGTCGATGCCGGCCGGCGCGATATGCGTGATGCTGTGCGGCAGCAGCGCGACGCCGACGCCGGCGGCGACCAGCGCCAACAACGTTTGGATATCACCGGCCTGCTGCACCACGTTCGGCGTCAACCGGTGAGCGGCGATAAACCGCAGCGACTGATCGCTCAGCCCGCGCCCGCGTTTCGGCGTCAACTGCAACAGCGGCAGCAGATTGAAACGCGCCATCAGGTCGTCGGCACGTAGCGCCAGCGCACCCGGCGCAGCCAGCACCAACCGATCGCTCAACAACGCGACGCCGCACAGCGGCGTATTGACCGGCAAGCGCACGAACCCCGCCTGCAACTCTCCCTGCAGCAACAGCTGATACTGCCGTTCGGACGGCAAGTCTTCCAGGCCGATCGCCACCTCGGGAAACCGTTGGCGAAAGGCGGCCACCAGCTGCGGCGCCAGATGAAAACTGGAAAGGCCAAATCCCAGCGACAGCCGCCCCGCTTCCCCGAGCGCCACCCGCCGAGCGCGCTGCTGAAACTGCTGGTACTGCGCCACCAGCACCTGCGCCTCCGGGTAGAGCCGCTGCCCGCCGGCGGTGAGCACCGCCCCCTGTCGGCCACGCTCGAACAATCGAACGCCGAGCTGGGTTTCCAGCGCCTGAATTTGCTTGCTCAGCGCCGGTTGGCTGATGCATAGCCGGCTCGCCGCCTGACGATAGTTGCCCTGTTCGGCCAGCGCCACCAGGGCGCGCAGTTGTTTTATATCCATTCCATTAAGTTATCAAATAGGGAATTTAATTGATTGTACAGTAATCAATTCGCCTGCTGTAATCAACGCAGACCCTAACCGGAGAGACACCATGACCATCTCATTACGCGCCGCCACGGTGCAATTCCAGCATCGCGCCAACGATAAAAATTACAACCTGTCGACCATGGAGCGCTTTATCGCTCAGGCGGCCGAGCAGCAGGTACAGCTGCTGGCCTTCCCGGAAATGTGCGTCACCGGCTATTGGCACGTGCGCCATCTGTCCGACGCCGAAGTGCGGGCGCTGGCGGAGCCGATCGTGAGCAGCCCTTCGCTGGCGCGCATTCGCCCGCTGGCTGAGCGTTACAACATGGCGATTGGCGTCGGGCTGATCGAGCTGGGCGATGATGGCCGGTGTTACAACGCCTATGCCGTTTGTCTGCCGGACGGCGAACTGCATGTGCACCGCAAACTGCACGCCTTCGAGCACCCGGCTATCGCCAGCGGCGACCGCTATACGGTGTTCGATACCCCCTGGGGCGTACGCGTGGGCGTATTGATCTGCTGGGACAACAATCTGGTGGAGAATGTGCGCGCAACGGCGCTGCTGGGCGCGGACGTGCTAATGGCCCCGCACCAGACCGGCGGCACCCATTCGCGCAGCCCGCACGGCATGAAGCCAATCCCGCAGGCGCTGTGGCAGCGGCGGGTGGAAGATCCGCAGGCGATAGAAGCCGCCTTTCGCGGCGAACACGGCCGCGGCTGGCTAATGCGCTGGCTGCCGTCGCGCGCTCACGACAACGGGCTGTTCTTGCTGTTCAGCAACGGCGTGGGCCGCGATGACGATGAAATACGCACCGGCAACGCGATGATCCTCGATCCTTACGGCCGCATCGTAGCGGAGACCTGGGCGGCGGAAGACCGGCTGGTCAGCGCCGATCTCGATCTGACGCTGATCCCACTCAGCACCGGCCGCCGCTGGATTTACGGACGCCGCCCCGAGCTGTACGGGTTGTTGACCGAACCGCAAGGCTATGAACGCGATGCCCGCAGCGCGCGCTTTTCGACACAGCCGACGGGGCGCGGCAGCCGATAACAGATAAAAAAAATCCGCCCGGAGGCGGATTTTTTATCGGTGCGACAAAAGCTGCCGCAGGTTCATGCCCTCAGGCACGAACACACTTAGAAGCGGTAGCCTACGCCAACGTTCCAGGTGCCAACGTCAACGCTACGAATGCGGTTCTGCTCGTAACCGACATCCAGGGCAACGTTCTCGATTGGGTTGAACTGCAGACCGGCACCGTAGGTGAAGCCGTAGTCAGCGGTATCGTGACGAGAAGTACCGTTCTGAGCGTTGGTAGTGAATTTACCGTAACCCAGGCCAACCAGACCGTAGATGCTCGCCCAGTCATTGATGCGGTATGCTGGACCGGCAGAGATAGAGTTGTACTGAGCTTTGTTGTAGAAACCGTCCTGAGAACCGTCCTTTTCCAGGTGGGTAAAGGAACCGATTACGCCCAGTGGGTTGTTGTCGAACTCGTAACGGTATTTCAGGTTGAAACCGTCGGCCTTGTTAGCAACGCCTTGGAAATCACCCTGCGCATAGCCAGCGGATACGGTGCTCTGACCAGCGAATGCGGTACCTGCGCTAACTGCTAATACGCAAGCTGCTACTGCGGAAAGACATGCAATTTTTTTCATAACCACCTCAAACGCGTTTTATTATTAAGTACATCCATTTGTTCATGCTTTGAAAATATAACAAAAATTAGCGTGAAACTCTGCCTTGAAATGAGTGTCTAATGCTTTATATCGTGTAACAGAAGATTTCAAGAACAGTGTATCTGCTTATTTTCGCTCTATTTTCGGCCATATTCTACGGCTTTCTGTGACAAAAATCACCAATTTAATATCCAGATAATTCTTAAGAAAAAGCGCACTTTTTGACCAAATCCACCCCATCTCATCCGAGGATCGGTGGATTTCACCGCGATGCGCGCTTTTCTCAGACAGATTTTCGCCATTTCATTTACACTGCTCGCATCCCCGTTTCGACCGTTTTCTCAAGGCTGAGGAACGGCGCATAAAAGGCCCGTTAAGGATGTCGTTATCTACTTCCGGCAGAGCGCCCTCCGCGCTGCTGCCTATCTGTCTGTTAATCATCGCCATGGTGTCTATCCAGAGCGGTGCCTCGTTGGCCAAAAGCCTGTTCCCGATCGTGGGTGCGGAAGGCATTACGACGCTGCGTCTTTTCATCGGCACCCTGATTCTGTTCATTATCTTCCGCCCATGGCGTATGCGCATCGCCGCCGGCAGCCGCTTGCCGCTGCTGATTTACGGCCTGTCGCTCGGCGCGATGAATTACCTGTTCTACCTGTCGCTGCGCACCGTGCCGCTCGGCATCGCCGTGGCGCTGGAGTTTACTGGCCCGCTCGCGGTGGCCATGTTCTCCTCGCGGCGGCCGATCGACTTCCTCTGGGTGGCATTGGCGATCGCCGGATTATGGTTCCTGCTGCCGCTCGGCCACGGCGTGGGCGGGATAGACCCCTTCGGTGCCGCCTGCGCGCTCGGCGCCGGCGCCTGCTGGGCGGTCTATATCATCTTCGGCCAGAAGGCCGGCGGCGATCACGGCCCCGGCACGGTAGCGCTCGGCTCGCTGATCGCCGCGTTGGTGTTCTGCCCGATCGGCGCCTGGCAAACCGGCAGCGTGCTGTTCAACGTTGAGATTCTGCCGATAGCCCTGGCGGTAGCCATCCTCTCCACCGCGCTGCCTTATTCGCTGGAGATCATCGCGCTGCCCAAAATTCCGGCGCGCACCTTCGGCACCTTGATGAGCCTGGAACCGGCGATGGCGGCGTTATCCGGCATGCTGTTCCTCGGCGAACACCTGAGCGGCGTGCAATGGCTGGCGCTGGCGGCGATCATCGCCGCCTCCATGGGCTCCGCCCTCACCATTCGCCCCAAACCTCGCCTCGAAAGCCTTTCCTGATCGCCCGACCCGCCTGCAGACCGCAACGTCGGAATGCAGGCGGGTTAACTGTTTTCCTCGTGACAAGTCGGCATACTTCCCCTTAGCCTGTATCGCAGGCTCTTTGGACTTTCGCTCACATGGAGAATAACAGTGATTCACAACAGCCTGTTCAACCCACGCTTCGGCCGCGGACTCGCGCCGGCGCTGGTTTCAACCCTGACCGAGTTGCGCCGATGCGACCTGCCCGAACTGGCGCTGGGGCATCACCCGATAGACGGCGACAACATCTTTATGGACGTGATGACGCTGACCACCGCGCCGGCGGCGGAAAAGCGCGCCGAAATGCATCAGGAATACATCGCGCTGCATCTGCTGATCAGCGGTGAAGAGCGAATCGAATACGGCCTGGCGGGCAACGGGCATCGTGAACACCCCCACGCGGAAAATAGCGATCTGCTGCTGCTGGACATCAAACGCCACCCGCAAACGCTGCACATGACGCACGGTATGTTCGCGATCTTTTTCCAGATGGAACCGCACAAGACCGGCTGCCTATGGCAGCGCCCGCAGCACATTAAGAAAGCGGTGGTGAGGATCCATCACCGCCTACTGCTGTGACCCTGCGGCAGCGCCCGTAGAAAATCGGCGGCCTGGCGGGGAGAGCGCAAGCGCTTGAAATGGCGCCCTACATCGGTACGGGCCATCTCCGCCAGGTATTTTCGCCGGTTCTTCGAGTAAGTGCGGATCGTCCAGAGCACGATCGACTCACGGCTGAAGAAAGAACGGCGGAAACTTTCACGATTGCCGGTGCCCGGCCACAGCTCACGTTTGCTGGCCGCGCGTCGGCACGCCCGGCGCACGGCCTGCCACAGCGTGCGGCAGAAGCCGTAGTCCAACCACAGGATATAATCGACTTCGCGCCACTTAATCGGTTGCGTGCGGCTGTAGTTGCCGTCCAGCACCCAGCCTCCTCCCGCTTCGGCCAGCGTCTGCTCTAACCGCGCCAGGAACGCGTCATCGGGCGTCCCCTGCCACTCGGGCCGCCAATACAGGCTGTCCATCTCGATATAGGGAACGTCAAGCCGTTCCGCCAATTGACGCGCCAGGGTGCTTTTACCGCTGCCGCTGGTGCCGACGACGTTAATTTTCATCACTCGCCAATAAAAACTGGGATAATTCCCTTACTTTAACCGCATCAATTACGGCTATCAATCTGAATAGGCTTACAATTAACAGCACGATAACAATATGGATATTTAGTCGAATCAGCCTATCCGCAGAAAATAAGATAACAGGGATAAATCGTCACTAACCAAAACAATAACAAAAAAATAAAAATAGCAATTAAATTCATTGCATTACATAGAAACACAAACCAAATTAAAATATTGACATTAGACCAAGCCTATTTGTGCAATAGCCATTTTCGTACGGCAAAAATAAATACCCCTGCTATAATTGATCCCGTAACGAAATAGGACAACGACTAATCAAGAGGATATCTGATATGAGTACCGCTAAACTGGTGAAAACGAAATCTTCTGATCTGCTGTATACCCGTAACGATCTGGACGAAAAAGTCAAACTGGCAGCCATCAAGGCGCTGAACCATCAGGTCGTGCAATTTATCGATCTTTCGTTGATCACCAAACAGGCGCACTGGAACATGCGCGGCGCGAACTTCATCGCGGTTCATGAAATGCTGGACGGCTTCCGCACCGCCATCATCGAGCATCAGGACACCTTCGCCGAGCGCGTAGTGCAACTGGGCGGCGTGGCGCTGGGCACCGTACAGGTCGTTAACGATCAGACGCCGCTGAAAAGCTATCCGACCAATATCCACAGCGTGCAAGAACACCTGAAAGCGCTGGCCGATCGCTACGGCGCGGTGGCGAATGACATCCGTAAGGCCATTACCGAAGTGGAAGATGAAGACACCGCCGACATGTTCACCGCCGCATCGCGCGATCTGGACAAGTTCCTGTGGTTCATCGAATCCAATATCGAATAACGCCGCAACGCGTTGCAGACCGCCCGTCGTGCCGGGCAGAACAGGCTGGGCTTCGCCCGGCCTGTTTTCTTTTGCGCGGTCGTTGAATTGTGCAAAAAACGGCCCATATTAAACGGTAGAGTTCCCTTGTTAGGAGGTGATGATGGCCAGCGGCTGGGCGGCAGACGGCGCCGTACAAGATCAGATTGACTCCACCGTCGACGATGCGGTGCAGCGTGCGCGTGATGCGCTCGGGCATGGCGAGAGCGAACGCTATTGCCAGGAATGCGGAGAACCGATCCCCGAGGCGCGCCGCAAGGCGTTAACAGGCGTGCGTTTTTGTCTCGCCTGCCAGGCAGAACAAGACAAAAAACACGCGGCCAATAGCCTGTACAACCGGCGCGGCAGCAAAGACAGCCAGTTGCGTTAGCATTATCTGCTCCCCTTTTTCTCCTCTCGCGGCCCCCGCTTGCACCGTCGGTGCATCATGAAAGTTAGAGTTAGTTATCAATATTGAAGCAAAAACGTTAAAGAACGGTTGTTTCACAGCCAAAATTTGGTTAATGATAGCCCCGTGCACCAAGATAATTCTTACGCACCATTTCGGTGCCTCATTGTGGTGCACAACCATAACAATTCGCCTTTTCGGCACAACATCACGAAGTAACTCTTTGTTTTTATAGTAGTTGAAAACATGGCACGATTTTTTCATGGCACCAACTGCAATATAAAAAATGGGTAATCCGCAACCTGTACAGGAATTCCTCTCATGAAGTCGATTTTTAAAGTCTCCCTGGCCGCACTCTCTCTGGCCTTTGCCGTAAGTTCCCACGCAGCAGACAAACTGGTGGTTGCCACCGACACCGCTTTCGTTCCTTTTGAGTTCAAACAAGGCGACAAATACGTCGGCTTCGACATCGATCTGTGGGCGGCTGTCGCCAAAGAGCTGAAGCTGGACTACACCCTGAAACCGATGGACTTCGGCGGCATCATTCCGGCGCTGCAGACCAAAAACGTCGATCTGGCGCTGGCCGGCATCACCATCACCGATGAGCGCAAGAAAGCTATCGACTTCTCCGACGGCTACTACAAGAGCGGCCTGCTGGTAATGGTCAACGCCGACAACAACAGCGTGAAAAGCATCGACGATCTAAATGGTAAAGTGGTGGCGGTGAAGAGCGGCACCGGTTCGGTGGATTACGCCAAGCAGCACATCAAAACCAAGGATCTGCGTCAGTTCCCTAACATCGACAACGCCTACATGGAGCTGGGCACCAAGCGCGCCGATGCGGTGCTGCACGACACGCCAAACATCCTATACTTCATCAAGACGGCCGGCGCCGGCAAGTTCAAAACCGTCGGCGATTCGCTGGAAGCGCAGCAGTATGGCATCGCCTTCCCTAAAGGCAGCGACGAGCTGCGCGAGAAGGTGAACGGCGCGCTGAAAACCCTGCGCGAGAACGGCACCTATAACGAAATCTACAAGAAGTGGTTCGGTACCGAACCTAAGTAAGCTGTGAATTTGGCAAGCTATTAACTTAAGCACAGGGGGTCGCTTAACCCCCTGCGCTTCGTTGTATCTGATACCCACGTTTGGGATCACCGGGAGAAATATCATGCAGTTCGACTGGAGCGCCATCTGGCCCGCCATTCCTATCTTGTTAGAGGGCGCCAAAATGACCCTGTGGATTTCGGTCCTCGGTCTGATTGGCGGCCTGATCATCGGCCTCGTCGCCGGCTTTGCCCGCACCTACGGCGGATGGATCGCCAACCACATCGCGTTGGTGTTTATCGAAGTGATCCGCGGCACGCCGATCGTGGTGCAGGTGATGTTCATCTACTTCGCCCTGCCGATGGCATTTAGCGACTTGCGTATCGATCCGTTCACCGCGGCAGTGGTGACCATCATGATCAACTCCGGCGCTTACATCGCGGAAATCACCCGCGGCGCGGTGCTGTCGATTCATAACGGTTTCCGCGAAGCCGGCCTGGCGCTCGGCCTGTCGCGCCGCGAAACCATCCGCTACGTCATTATGCCGCTGGCGCTGCGTCGCATGCTGCCGCCGCTGGGCAACCAGTGGATCATCAGCATCAAAGACACCTCGCTGTTCATCGTGATCGGCGTGGCGGAGCTGACCCGTCAGGGTCAGGAAATTATTGCCGGTAACTTCCGCGCGCTGGAAATCTGGAGCGCCGTGGCGGTTATCTACCTGATTATTACCCTGGTGCTGAGCTTCGTGCTGCGTCGTCTGGAAAGAAGGATGAAAATCCTGTGATTGAATTTAAAAACGTCTCCAAGCATTTTGGCCAAACCCAGGTGCTGCACAACATCGATTTGAAGATCGACAAAGGCGAAGTGGTGGTGATCATCGGGCCATCCGGCTCTGGCAAATCCACCCTGCTGCGCTGCATCAACAAGCTGGAAGAGGTGACCAGCGGCGATCTGATCGTCGATGGCCTAAAAGCCAACGATCCGAAAGTGGACGATCGGTTGATCCGCCAGGAAGCCGGCATGGTATTCCAGCAGTTCTACCTGTTCCCGCACCTGACGGCGCTGGAAAACGTCGCCTTTGGCCCGATCCGCGTGCGCGGCGCGAAGAAGTCCGATGCGGAAAAGCTGGCGCGCGAGCTGCTGGCTAAGGTCGGTTTGGCGGAGCGCGCCCACCACTACCCGTCCGAACTGTCGGGCGGCCAGCAGCAGCGCGTGGCCATTGCGCGCGCGCTGGCGGTGAAGCCGAAAATGATGCTGTTCGACGAGCCGACCTCTGCGCTCGATCCGGAGCTGCGCCACGAAGTGCTGAAGGTGATGCAGGATCTGGCCGAGGAAGGCATGACGATGGTCATCGTCACCCACGAAGTCGGCTTTGCCGAAAAAGTGGCGTCGCGCCTGATCTTTATCGATAAGGGCCGGATTGCCGAAGACGGCAACCCGCACGACCTGATCAACCATCCGCCAAGCCCGCGTCTGCAGGAGTTCCTGCAGCACGTTTCCTGATCCTGGCGGTTTAACGGCGGGCGCGCCACGCGCCCGCCGCTTTCATTCCGCACGCGTTCCCACGCCCCATCGCGTTTCCTTTCCTACTATATTCATTGTTTTCATCGTATTGCTCTGACATCCGCCGATCACAGAACGCCAAAGAGAGGAACAATGCCGCCAAACGCATACTCCCGACGAGGTTCTCATCTGCGAGAACACCTGCTTTTCCTGCTGCTGTTGCTGACCCTGAGCGTCTTCGCACCACCGGCGCTGGCGCAAAACGCGCCGCCTGCGCCCGCCGACAAGAGCGAGCAGCAGAAGGCCGCCTACGCCGCGCTGGCCGATCTGCTGCAAGATGACAAAGCGCGCGCGGAACTCATCAATCACCTGAAACAGACCGCCGGCGACGCCCCCGCCGCAGCGCCGGCAACGTCGGAGGAATCGACGCCAGCCACGCTGAGCGACAGCCTGAACTCGCTGGCGCAGGAAGGCATCGGCACCTTTAACCAGAAGCTCGGCGCGCTGCAAAAGCTGATCGACTCCGGCCCGAAGCGCGTTTTCAATCCCGCCGGCTTTTTCCGCGCGCTGGGCTACTTTCTGCTGACGGTGGCGGTCACCTTTGCGCTGTTCCACCTGATCCGGCGGTTGATCGCGCCGCTGTACAAACGCATGGGCAGTTGGGGGCACAATGCGCGGCTGCAGCGCGGCCCGTGGTATAAGCGCCCCGCCGCCATTCTCGGCGCTTTCGCCGTCGATCTGCTGGTGCTGCTGCTGGCGCTGGCGGCGGGCAATCTGTTCGCCCGCCACGTCCACGCCGACAGCGCCACCATTCTGCGGCTGCAGACCCTGTTTCTCAGCGCCTTCGCGGTGATTGAATTTTTCAAGGCGGTGCTGCGGCTGATTTTCGCCCCTAACTTCGACTACCTGCGTCCCTTCCCCTTCAGCGACCGGAGCGCACGCTACTGGAACACGCGCCTCGCCTGGCTCAGCGGGCTGATCGGCTACGGTCTGATGGTGGTGGTGCCGGTGGTGGCGGTACAAATAAGCTACCCGGCCGCCGCCGCCGTCAACCTGGTGGTGATGCTGGCGCTGACGCTGTACGCCATTTGGCTGATCCTGCACAACCGCAAACCGATACAGCAACAGATCAACCTGCTGGCCGAACGGTCGATGGCGTTTTTCAGCGTGATCCTGCGCGGTCTGGGGCATATCTGGCACCTGCTGGCGATCGCCTATTTTCTGGTGCTGTTCGTGCTGTCTCAGTTCGACATCGGCAACAGCCTGCGCTTTATGATGAGCGCCACGGTGAAAAGCCTGCTGGTGGTCGGCGTCGGCGCCCTGCTGTCCGGCATGCTGACCCGCTGGATTTTCCGCCGCATTTCGCTGCCGACCGACGTCAATCTGCGCTATCCGATGCTCGAGCGGCGCATCAACTCCTACATCCCCAACGGGTTGAAGATACTGCGGGTGATGGTGGTGCTGGCGGTGACGCTGTTTCTGCTCGACGCCTGGCACCTGATCAACCTGTACCAGTGGGCGGGCAGCGAAAATGGCCAGCGGACGCTCGGCGGGCTGGTGCATATCCTGCTGATCCTGCTGATTGCCGTCTTCAGCTGGACGCTGATGGCCAGCATCATCGAACACCGCCTGGCGCTGGAACTGAGCAACGGCGTGCGGCCGAGCGCGCGTGAACGCACGCTGCTGACGCTGTTTCGCAACGTGCTGGCTATCGTGATCAGCACCATTACCGTGATGATCGTGCTGTCGCAGGTCGGGCTGAACATCGCGCCGCTGCTGGCGGGCGCCGGCGCGCTGGGGCTGGCCATCAGCTTCGGCGCCCAGACGCTGGTGAAAGACGTGATCACCGGCGTGTTCATCCAGTTTGAAAACGGCATGAACACCGGCGAATATGTCACCGTCAGCGGCATCACCGGCACCGTGGAGCGCATGACCATCCGCTCGATCGGCCTGCGCGACGACTACGGCGTCTATCACATCGTGCCGTACTCTTCGATCACCACGCTGGCCAACTATGCGCGTGAGTTTGGGGTGTATCGCGCCAACTACACCGTCAGCCGCGACGAGGACATCGATCGGGTCAATGAGGTGCTGCATCAGGCCATCGAGGCGCTGAAGCAGGATGAACAGGTGAAGCATTTCCTGATTGGCGAGCCGGTCTTCAACGGCGTGGTGGCGCTGGGAGACCGCTCGTTCACCACCCGCGTGACGGTGCGCACGCAGGCGCTGAAACAGTGGGTGGTGCAATACGCCCTCGACCGGCTGGTGAAAATCCATTTCGATCGGGCCGGTATCGGCATGCCGCAACAGGCGATGCAGATCTCCCGCGCGCCGCAGCCGCACGAAGAACAGGCGCCGCCCGCGGCGATCTGAGGTTAGCGCCCGCGCCCGCAGGGCTGAGCGGCCAGGAAGGCCGCCACGTCCTGCCGGTAGGCATCGTATTGCACCGAGCGCGGCGCAAACAGGCCCACCACGTTGATCAGCCACGGATGGCGCGCGAACAGCGGTTTGATCATCACGTGGTCGGCTTCGTCGATGCGCGTCACCGTCAACAGCGAGGCCGGGACCGTTTGCCGATACACACGTTCGGTTTCGTCCACGTCCACGTTGACGTCGCGCCCACCCAGGATCAGGTGCACCGGCGTGGTGAAATTTCGCAATCCCGCCGTCGCGTCGCTGGCCATGTTGACGCGAATAAAGCGCCAGCGGTCGGCGCTCAATGCGGCGGTGGCGCCAGACTCGCGGCGGTACTGCGCGTAGCCGTCCGGTTGTTCGAGCAGCGTTTGAATGTGGCGCCAGTGCGCCTCGCGCGCGGCGATCGACGCTTCATTGTCCCCTGCCGCCACCATCGCTGCCCGGGTGTTATAACGCCCTTGCCGCAGCCAGTTGATCGCCGGCGCCAACGCCAGCGTGAAGGCGATGTCGGGGCGCAAACGCGCCACCTCCGGCATCACCCACCCCGCCTGGCTGGTGCCCCAGAGCCCCACGCAGCGCGCATCGAAGCGCCCGTCCCGCCGGGCCCAGTCGATGATATCGGCGGTTTCCCGCGCGCGATCCGCCATGGTCTGATGCAGCCAGTTGCCGCCGGAGCCGCCAACGCCCGGCTTATCGAAGGATAAAACCGCATAGCCCTGCTGCGCCATCACCTCCCAAATGCCGTAATAGCCTTCGTCGCGGCTGGCGTTAGCCGGCCCATCGCCGTGCACGAACACCACGATGCCGGGCTTGCTCGGCGCATGCTGCGGCAACACCAGCGTGCCGGTCAACCGGTTGCCGCCGGCGGTCACCACGACCGGTTCGGTGACAAAGCGAAAGTCGTTGACGTAAATCACCCAGCCAAACGCCGCCAAAACCAGCGCCACGAGGCACAGCCCTATTTTGCGCACGTCGCCTCCCCGTTGCGTTTCTCCATCAATATCCAATCGGCCTGGCCGAACAGTAAGCCCAGCGAGGCGTAATGCTCTTCGCGCCGCACCTGAAAGCCGCAGCGCCGGTACAGACGCTGCGCATCCACGTTGCGCCGGCTGACGTGCAGGCTCAGACGCCGGCCTGTGCCTTGTTCGGCGGCGTAGTCGTTCATCCACTGCAGCAGCCGCCTGCCCACCCCTTTACCGCGCTGGTTCTCGGCCACCGCCAGGTAAGAGAGATACAGCTCACCGGCCGCCGGAGTGTGCTGCAGCACCGCAATTTGCAGATACATGCGCCAAACGTTCAGCCAGCCATAGCGGCGGCACAGCCGCCAAATCGGCAAGGTGCGCGGACGCAGCCCGACGTTGTTCTCGCCAGCGGCCGCATGGAGGGCAAAGGCCGCCACCACCTGTTCATCTTGCTTCACCACGAAGCTGCGCTCCCGGCTGCCGCTTTGCTGCCAACTCCACAGCCGATAGAACAGACGCCACTGAAGGCGGGCGCTGAGACGGCGCGCGCGCTGAAACTTGTCGCTGAACGCGGCGTAGATCAGCGCCGCCGTTTGCAGGCGATCAGCGTCGTGATAAGGATCAATATGCAACATATCAACCTCGTCTAGGGTTGGCGGTAGAGCAACTGCTCCAACAGCCGCACCGGCGCGGTCTCCTCCGGCGCAGGCGACGCAAAGATCGCCTGCCGCCAGGCCTGGCTTTCGATCACGTCCAGCACCAGCTGCGCGAGCGGTAACGGCGCTATCGCCGCCGCGATCTCACCGGTTTGCTGAGCGTCGGCGATCGTCGTCGCCAGCGCCTCAATCAGTTGCCGCTGGTTGGCGCTGAACGGCTCGGCCAACGCCGGGTTGCGTGCCACCTCCGCCACGATCTCCGCCGACAGTTGCACATTGGCCGGCTCGGCGACAAAGGCGTGATAGGCGGTGAAAAAGGCCGACAGCGCCTGTTTCGGCCGCGTTCTGTCGGCCCGCAATCCGGCGGCGAACTCGGCGAATATGCCGTTTTCCAGCAGCGCAATTTCGCCGATCAACGCCTCCTTGCCGGAAAAATGGTTATAGAGGTTGCCGACGCTGACGCCCGCTGCCTGCGCGATATCTCGCATGCTGGTCTGGTGAAATCCCTTATGGGTAAAGCTGTGCAGCGCGGCCTCGACAATCTTTTCTCGATTTCCCATCGTCAGCTCCCGAAACGGTGAAGGGGCGCCTGGCGCCACAAATTGACATCAACAAATGAACGAACGTTCGTTCATTTTCAAGTCTAGCATAGACCGATAAAATTGAACCGCAGCTCAACGGCGCAGGAATCGGTAGGAAGAGGCAAACGCCGCCCCGCTTTTAGGGGCGGCGCCCGGCACACTCAGTGCAGCGCGTCGCCCTGCTTCACCGACGTAAACGCCTGCATCAGCTTCACGACGTCGTGCATGCCGATGTTGACCTGGTTGATCACTTCTCCGGCGTCATGGGTCAATGCCACGCCGCCGCCAGCCTGTTCCACACAGGTCGCCATGCCGGCGATCGCCGCCGCTACGCCCTGCTGGATAGACTTGGTCATGCGTTCGATCTCGGTCGCCGCCTTGCGCGACTGCTCCGCCAGCGTGCGCACTTCGTTGGCCACCACGGCAAAACCGCGCCCGTGCTCACCGGCGTGGGCGGCTTCGATGGAGGCGTTAATCGCCAGCAGGTTGGTTTGGGAGGCGATTTTACGAATGGCTTCGACGATGGTGCCGATCTGCTGAGAGCACTTACCGAGCTCGGTGACCACGTCTGAGGTTTCGCGCGCCGCCGCTTCGACCTGCTGCATGCCCTTCACCGCCTGCTGTACGATGACCGCACCCTGCGCCGCCTGCCGATCGGTGTCAAGCGACAGATGATGCGCGTTGCGCACCATCTCTTCTTCGTGCTGCTGCTGTTGCATCAGCCGGGTGATGTCCTGGGCAATCTTCACCACTTTCACCACCTGGCCGTCGTTGTCGAGGATCGGGTTATAGCTGGCCTCCAGCCATACCCGTTCACCGCGCCGGTTGACGCGCTCAAAACGCCCGGTGATGAACTCGCCGCGCGCCAGGCGCTGCCAATGCCGCCGATAATCGTCGGAAGCGGCGAACTCCGGCGGGCACAGCACCGCATGCGACTGCCCACACGCCTCTTCCAGCCGATAGCCCATCAGCGCCAACATATTGTCGTTGGCGCTGACAATGGTGCCCTGCGGCGTGAAAGAAATCATCGCCATCGAGCGATTCAACGCCGCCAGCAGGCTGCGGTGCTCCTGCGCCTGCGTCACTCGCTCGGTCACTTCGCTGGCGATTTTGACGATTTCCACCACCTTACCCTGTTTATTCAGCACCGGCGCATAGGTGCCCTGCAGCCACACCGCCTCGCCGTTTTTCGCGATGCGCTTTATGGTGTCCGTGATGGGTTGGCCTTTATTCAGCGTCTCCCAATGTTTGCGATATAACGGGCTGGCGACATAGTTCGGATCGCAGAAAATACGGTGATGCTGACCTATCACGTCATCGCGTTGAAATCCCAGCGTGCTGAGGAAGAGATCGTTGGCGCGCAAGACCGTGCCGTCAGGCGAGAATACGATCATCGGAACGGCGTGTTCTATCGCGCTCAGTTCGGCGCCTTTGTGGGTAGTTAACTGACTGAATCGTAACAGCATAAGGTGTAGTCCTTGTGGCAGATGATGGCGCTTTTCTTATTTTTTCTGGCCACATGCCGCGCCCACACGCAGACGTGCCATCGCGGAAGGAACGGGCAGCGCCGATCCTTCTGGTTATTGCTCTTAACCGGATTAAATTTATTTATTCAGTAAAGTAATTATTCGAATTTAAATAAACCAACAACCTAAGATTTTTATTATCAAAACTGTATTGAGAATAACGTAAGTGATGAAAATTGAAAGGTAAAATGCGGTTTTTTGTCGGCGCCGGCAGGATAACCGGCGCCGGAAGGATTAACGCCAGCGTTCGGCTGCCCAGGTGGCCTGTTGCTCGGCGTCGTGGAAGGTCCAGGCGACGAAGCGGCTGATCTTCTGCCCTTGCGCCATCTCAATGGTGCGCACCTCGGCCGCGCCCGCCACCTTCAGCGCATGATAAATGGCCGGCAGCGTGGTGTTTTTCGAGATGAGCGAAGTGAACCACAGGCAGTTGTTGGCCTTGCTGACGCTCTCTTCCACCATCTTGCGCACAAAGGCTTCTTCGCCGCCTTCGCACCACAGCTCGTTGTTCTTGCCGCCGAAGTTTTGCACCGGCTTGTCGGCCACTTCCCCTTTGCCCAATTTATGCAGCTTGCGGCGGGTGCTGGCGCGCGCTTCCTGCTCGGACGCGTGGAACGGCGGGTTGCACAGGGTGGCGTCGAATTTCTCGGCCGCGCCGATGATGCCGCTAAAAATCAGCTCAGGCTGTTTTTGCAGCCGCAGACGCACGCTATTGCGCAGTGTCGGGTTCATCTCGACGATCATCTTGGCCGCGTTGAGCGACACCGGATCGATTTCAGACCCAGTGAAACGCCAGCCGTATTCGCGCAGGCCGACGATCGGGTAGATGCAGTTGGCGCCGACGCCGACGTCGAGGATCGCCACGCCCTTGCCGCGCGGGATCTCGCCGCCGTTGCTGGTCGCCAGCAGATCCGCCAGGTGGTGCAGATAGTCGGCGCGGCCGGGGATCGGCGGGCACAGGTAGTCCGCCGGAATATCCCAGTGCTCGATGCCGTAAAAGTGTTGCAGCAACGCACGGTTCAGCATTTTCACCGCCGCCGGATCGGCGAAGTCCACCGAAACATCGCCCCAGGCGTTCGGTTTCACGAACGGCGCCAGCGCCGGGCAGCTGGCGATCAGCGCCGGGAAGTCGTAGCGCGAACGATGACGGTTGCGCGGGTGCAGGCCGCTTTTCTGCTGCGGGAAGGTTTTCTTTTTTTCCACCGTGACGGGCTCTCTTGAAGGGATTTCCGGCGCGTAAGATAACACATCCGGCCCGCAATGGCGCAGCGGCGGGAAACCCGGCACAATGAAAGCTTCATCGATTGCCACAGGGGCCCCCATGAGCCGTGAATCTCGCTATTATTATGAACCCGCCGCCGGCCACGGCCTGCCGCACGATCCGCTGAACGCCATCGTCGGCCCGCGCCCCATCGGCTGGATCTCTTCCCGCAGCGCCGCTGGCTTGCGTAATCTGGCGCCCTACAGCTTTTTCAACTGCTTCAACTACCGCCCACCGATCATCGGTTTCGCCAGCACCGGCTGGAAAGACAGCGTGGCGAATATCGTAGAAACCGGCGAGTTCGTTTGGAACCTGGCGACGCGCCCGTTGGCGGAAGCGATGAACAACAGTTCCATCACCCTGCCGCGCGGTGAGGACGAATTCGCCTTCGCCGGCGTCACGCCGCTGCCCGGGCGCCGGGTCAAAGCCGAGCGCGTGGCCGAAAGCCCGGTGAACTTCGAATGCCGGCTGACCCAATGCATCCAACTGCAAACCGCCGCCGGGGAACAGGTGGAGACCTGGCTGGTGTTGGGCGAGGTGGTGGCGGTGCATCTCGATCCGGCGCTGCTGGATGAACACGGCGTCTACCAGACGGCCGCCGCCGAACCTATCCTGCGCGCCGGCGGCCCGACCGCCTACTACGGCATTTCCGAACAGCACCGTCTCGATCTGACGCGCCCGTCACGCTGATCGTTTCCCCCGTTTATGCAGAAGATAAACGGGGGAATTAATAATCAAAAAATCTGAATAAAACTATCAACACTCTCCGATTTCATCCCGCCTGTCACTGCGCAATAATCTGCCCATCGAAAGGCAAACCCTTTCTCCCTAATTCACTTTGACAGGAATGACGAACATGAAAACTATCAAAACTTTTGCTGCTGCTATTGCTCTGGCCACCGTTTCTTTCACCACTTTTGCCGCTGAACACGTCAGCGCCCAGGATGCCGCCCAATTCGAAAAAGCCGGCGTGATCGTCGCCAGCGGCGCAACCGACCTGAGCAGCCTGACCTCTCAGCTGGCCGCCAAAGCCGATGCCGCAGGCGCCAAGGCTTTCACCATCACCTCTACCAGCGGCAATAACCTGATGCACGCCACCGCGGTTATCTACAAATAATCGCCGCCCCAGACGTCAAAAAGCCCGCCGGATATCATCCCGGCGGGCTTTTTTTATGTTCGCGTACGTCAGCGCTGAATGGGTACGACAGCAATTTTCCTATCGTCCGCTTTGTCAGCAACCCACGCGTCAACGACCCGGAAAATACCGTCGCCAACAGGCAGAAACCCTTTATTTTATGGGGTTTTCAGGCAGTTAAGCACACATTTTTTTACCACCCCATTGCTGGACTAACGGGAGAGGATGATTATCATGTTACGCAGACTACAGATGCAGAGAGCGTTGTATGCAACATATCATTGAAGGTTTCCTCAGTTTCCAGAAAGAGATTTTCCCGCAGCGTAAGGAACTCTTTCGCAGCCTGGCCTCCAGCCAAAATCCTAAAGCGCTTTTCATCTCCTGTTCTGACAGCCGTCTGGTGCCCGAGCTGGTGACGCAGCAAGAACCTGGGCAGCTTTTCGTTATCCGTAACGCCGGTAACATCGTCCCTTCCTTTGGCCCGGAGCCGGGTGGGGTTTCTGCCACCATCGAGTACGCGGTGGTGGCGCTGGGCGTGACTGATATCGTGATTTGTGGCCACTCGAACTGTGGCGCCATGAAGGCTATCGCGTCCTGTCAGTGCCTCGACCCCATGCCTGCGGTGGCCCACTGGCTGCACTACGCGGATGCGGCCAAAGCGGTGGTCGAAAAGAAAACCTGGGATAACGAAACAGACAAAGTTAACGCTATGGTTGAAGAGAACGTCATAGCTCAGCTAAATAATATCAAAACCCACCCTTCTGTGGCGGTGGGTCTGCGCAACAGTGGGCTGCGCCTACACGGCTGGGTATACGACATCGAAAGCGGCGAAATTCGCACGCTGGATAGAAACACCAAGAGCTTCGTGTCTCTGGCCGATAATCCCGACGTCTATTTCGAATAAAATAACGCCCGGTTTTTATCATTAAATAAAATCCACGCCGCGGCGTGGATTTTATTGTCAGCCTTAAGGCAAGCGCGCCTCTATCGCCGCAGCGAAGTCGCGGCACATCCGCTCGTCACCCTCGGCGTTGTCCGCCAATACCGTCTCGCCATCCACCACCCGGATGTGCGCCTGCAAATCGAAATCTGCCGGCGGCTGCGGGCGCTTGGCCGCGGCGGCCATCGTCTGCTGCGCCTCATGCCACGCCTGTGCCACCGTCTGGTTGCAGGCCTGCGCCAGATAGTCAGGATTAAACCCTTCGCCGGTCAGGCTGTGCAGCGTGTCGTCATGGCTGACGCTGTTGCCCGGCAACCAGTAGTGTTGCGCCAGATCCGGGCCAATGGCCGGGTTGTCCGTCAGGTAACCGTCGCGCTGCAGGAAGAAGTGACGGGTTTGCTCTACCGCCATCATCGCCAGCAGATAGCCCTGGTAGGAACAGGCGGATTCTAGCGACAGCAGGTGCGGGATCGCCAACGTCGGACGCGGGCTGCCGCTGATGCCGAGGATCTTTTGCTCGACCTCGCGCGCCAGCGCGGTAATGGCTTCCGGCGTGCGCTGCTCGTCATCCCACTGGTACAGCGCCCACTCGAAGTACGGCACCAGCAGGATGTGGCGTTCGTTGAACGCACGCATCGGCTGGCGCGCCGCGATGCCGGCCTCGATCAGCGCATCAGGCACCGCTTCGCCGGCGGCGTTTTTCGCATAGCGTTTCAGCCAGTCGGCGTCGTCCAGCAGGCTGTCGCAGAACATCGACTGGGTTTCGGCATAGGCCATCGAGGTCGGTGGGAACTCCTGCGAGAAGCACGGCGCATTCTGGCGAATGTTGGCGAAGTGCGCCGCGTGGCCGCCCTCGTGGAACAGGGTGTTGAGCCCGTAAGCGCCGCTGCCCACCTGCCCCGGCTGCGCCAGGCTGGTGAAGTTGATGCGCGCCGGCACCCATTCCCCCTGGCGCACAAACGGCGGCACCGGGCCGTGCATAAAGCCGTTCTCATACTTGCCTTTGCGCACCAGCAGATCGAGATTCATCTCGGCGCCGCCAAAGCCGATGTGCAGGCGTTTGAAGCTGTCGACCCAGCGTTCCAGCGAACGAGAAAACGGGAAGTAAGGATCCAGTTGACGGGTGACGTCGCCGGCGCTGGCGAAGCGCACGTTCCACGGCTCCAGCGCCTGGCTGCCCTTGTCGGCCGCCAGCTGTTGCAGGCTGCGCGCGTTGGCCTCGCGGGTTTCCCGCTCGAAGCGATCCAGAATGGCGAACAGCTGCTCCGGCGTCATGCGCTCGGTTTTGTTCACCTTGTAGTCGAAATAGTTGCGATAACCCATCTGGCGCGCAAAGCGGTTGCGCAGGCCAATCAGCTCCGGCAGGCCGTTATGCAGCAGCCATTGCTCCAGGTCGCGCAGCGCCTGCTGCGAGCTGCGGCGGTAGTCTTCATTCGGGTTGGTCGCCTGGTTGGTCAGCAGCTCGCCGAGCGAGGCCGCCACCCGCTGGCCGTCGGCGTTCAGGTGCGTGACCTGATAGCCCTTGCGGCGCGAGTAGAGATCGGATTCGGCGTGGATGATCTGATCCAACAACGCCTGCGCCTGCGGATCTTCAATGGCGTTACAGTCGAAGAAACGCAGCCAACCTTGCAGGCCGTGGATCAGCGCATCGCGCTGCGCCTCCTGCGGCAGCGCTTCCAATCCGGCCAGCAGATTGCGGATCTCGGCCAGCCGGCGCGGTTCGGCGATAAAGCGCTTATAGGCGCTTTCCGCGGCGGAAAAGCGCGCCGACACGCCTTCATCGCCGGTGCCCATGTAGTTTTGCCAGAACAGCTCTTCTTTGGCGCGGTGAACGTCGAGGTAATCCTGGTTCAATTGATTGAAGTAATCGAGAGCCTGTTGCATAACCGTCCTTCTCAGCCGATGAGGAAATATCCCAGTATAGTCGCGCTTAGGCCTGACGCAGGCGCTGCAGCCCCTGCTCGAGCGTCTCGCTCTCGCCGGCGGCCACCAGGCAACAGGCGACCTGCCGCTGGATGGCCTGCGGGATCGCCACCTCGCCCGCCAGGCAGCGCTCGGTCCAGCGTGCGGTGGTTTCCGCGTCTTTCGCCGCCGGCAATGCCGGCGTTTCATCCTGCAAGGTGCGCTCCAGCAATACGTGCTGTTCGCCGCCGACGATATGGTGAATCTGCGGGCAGCGCTGCGGGTTGGCGTAGGCTTCGCCTTCGGTGCCGTGCATCAACAGCCCGCGGGCGCCGATCTGGCGGAAAAACGACGCCACCCGGCCAACATACTCCGGGTGAGAGACGCTGGCGAGGCGCAGCGCATCCTGTTCGCCGAACGGCGTCGCCAGCTTGGCCAGCGTATGGGCGCTGTTGCGCACCCCCATGCGCCAACGCAGCCCAAGCTGCTGCGCCAACGGCGCCGACAGCGCGGAAACCGGCATGAATACCGCCTCGCCGTTATCGAGGCGCTGCTGGGCATGAGCGGCCTGTTCCGACCACGGCAGCCCCAGGGCACGGAAAATCTCGGCGCTGGTCACACGGGTGCTGTCGTCCAGGATGCCGTGCACCACCACCGGCAGGCCCACTTTCGCGAGCAGCAGCGCCAGCAGCGGCGTCAGGTTGGCCTGCTTGCGCGCGCCGTTGTAGCTCGGCAGCACCACCGGCAGTGGCCGCCCCTGCGGCGCCTGCAGCGGCAAGACCTGCTGCTGCATCGCCTGATAGAAGCCCAGCATCTCCTCTTCGGCTTCGCCCTTGATGCGCAGCGCGA
The DNA here is from genome assembly GCF_052168635.1 of Serratia sp. CY47444. NCBI lineage: Bacteria > Pseudomonadati > Pseudomonadota > Gammaproteobacteria > Enterobacterales > Yersiniaceae > Serratia > Serratia sp. CY47444. The sequence goes on along the minus strand of NZ_JBJNMH010000002.1, from coordinate 344,978 downwards.
TCAGAATGCCGCCCAGCTCCAGCTCGGGGACCTCCCCGGCCAGCATCGCCTGATACAGCTCAAAGGCGGTCTGCCGGTCCAGGTCGCGCGCATGATTTTTGCCGCGGCCTATTTCTTTGATAATTTTGGTGTAATCCATCCGAAGGTTCCCTCAGCTCACTCTTCGGTTAGCATACCCTATCCGCGCCGCCGCTCAACCTCCGCCGCCAGTCGCCGCTGCGCGTCATCGCCCTCGCGCAGCCCGGCGATCACCCCGCCGGCATCGTCGGCGCTGCGGTTTTGGCTCATTTTCCATTTGCCTTCGCGCCGGGTAACGGCGATCTCGATACCGACGATGCCTTTAAGCTGTGCGGCGATATAGTTGGTCGGCGCGTCGTCGAGCCGCCAGGGCGCCGGGCGGCGCCCTTCCTGTTGTGCCGTCAGGTCGATCAGCTGGCGGCGCAGCCAGGCCGGATCGTCCGTCACCGTCGGCACGCCATACAGCTGCACCATGCTGTAGTTCCAGGTCGGCACCACTTTGCCGGTCTGGCCCTTGCTCGGGTACCAGCCGGGCGACACATAGCCCTCCACGCCCTGAAAAATCACCAGGCATTCCGCCGCGTGCTGCAGCCGTCGCCAGTGAGCGTTGGCGCGCGACAGGTGCGCCCGCAGCCGGATCTGCCCCTGTTCGACATCGGCCAGAAACGGCAGCGGATCGGCCGTTAATCCCTGCTCGCCGTGGCTGACCAATAGCCCCAACGGGTGGGCGCGCACCAGCGCCAGTTGGGCATCCAGATTGTCTTCGCGAAATGTGGCGGGTTGAAACATCAGTGTGGCTCCTTATCGCTCTCTCATGATGACAACAGTAAAGCACCCGCCGGCGGCCTACTTAAGATCCGCTTTCTGAGTATTTCGAGTGATCCGGTTTAACAACAGCAGGGCGATGCCCATCGCCAACAGATTAAATACCATGGCGCCGGCAAAGGCCTGGGCATAGCGCTCCGCTGCGCCGCCGCTCGCCAACAGCGGCACAAAAGCGACGCCGCTGACCACGATGCCCAACGCGCCCCCCACCTGCTGCACGGTGGCAACCAGACCCGCCGCCATGCCCGCCTGCCGCTCCGGCGCCAAACCCAGCACCAGATTCAGCAGCGGCGTCATGCTCAGCGCCTGACCGAATCCCAGCACCACTAACCCCGGCAGCAGCCGCAGAGGGTGCGCCAGCGCCTCACCCCACAGCGCCTGCGCCATCAATAGCGCCAACCCGGCGGCGTAAATCGCCACGCCCACGCTCAGTACGCCATTGCCCCAACGCAGCGCCAGCCGGGGCGCCAGCATCGACGCCAGCATAAAGGCCGCGCTGGCCGGGGCGAACAGGCTGCCCGCCTGAAAAGGCGTCAGCCCCGCCCCCGCCTGCAGCAGCAGTGCGAAACACAAGAAAAACGAGGAGGCGGTGGCATAAATCGCCAGCACCACCGCCATGCCCGGCGCGAAGCCCGCCTGACGGAACAGCGCCGGATCGAGCACCGCATCATCACCGCGCTGCGCCAGACGGCGCTCCCAACGCAGAAAGCCCCACAGCGTCAGCATCGCTAACGCCAACATCGGCGCTATCCACCACGGCCAGCCGCGCGCCGGCCCCTCCAGCAACGGCAGCAACAACAGCGACAGGCCGGTCGCCGCCAGCCACAGGCCAACGCCGTCCAGCCGCTGCGCCTGCGCCACGCGCGATTCGGGAATGCGCCGCGCCGCCCACAGCGCCATTGCGCCGATCGGCAAATTGATCAAAAAGATCATGCGCCAGCCGCTGCCGAACAGGTTAGCCTCGATGATAAATCCGCCGAGGATCTGGCCGAAGATCGCCGCCAATCCCAGCGTCATGCCCAGCCAAGCGAAGGCGCGCCGCCGCTGTTGCGGCGCGTACAGGACCCGCATCAAGGCGTAAATTTGCGGGAACAACAGCGCCGCCGTCGCCCCCTGCAGAATACGCGCGGCGATCAGCAGGCCGAGCGATCCCGCCAGCCCGCACAACAGGGAGCTCAGCGTGAATCCCAGCATGCCGAGGCTGAACAAGCGCCGACGCCCGAAGCGATCGCCCAAACGCCCACCGGCGATCAACAGCACCCCAAACGCCAGCTCATAACCGGCGACGATCAAACCGACCCCGGCGAAATCGGCGGCGAACTGCCGCTGGATCACCGGCGCCGCCACGTTGACCACGAACAGATCGAACACCGTGACGAACCCGCCCAACAGCAGCACCGGCAGGTCAGGCAGCCCTCGCCGCTCACGAGATAATGAATGTTCCATACCACCTCCAGAGATTATGATGGCCGCAGTATGGAACAGGGTTTAAACTGTTACTATATAGCCATTTATACTATTACTGACAGCAACAGGACGGCCGACATGCCCCCACGCACCCTCGAACGCACCCGCCACGAACTGGGGGATTTTCTGCGGCAAAAGCGAGAACAACTGTCACCAGAGTCAGTCGGCTTGCCAAGCGGCAGCCGCCGCCGCACGCCGGGATTGCGGCGCGAGGAGGTGGCGGCGCTGGCCGGCGTCGGCCTCACCTGGTACACCTGGCTGGAGCAAGGCAGGGAAATCAATGCGTCGGTGACGTTTTTGGAAAATCTGGCGCGGGTGCTGCAGCTCGACGCCGCCGGCCGCTACCACCTGTTCTTATTGGCGCATCAGCGCCCGCCGGTGCCGGTTGGGCATCAGTGGTGCCAGGTTTCGCCGTTGGTGCGGCGCCTGCTGGACGATTTGACGCTGCGGCCGGCCTACGTCATGAACCTGAGTTGGGACATCATCGCCTGGAATCCGGCGGCGCAGCGGCTGTTCGCCATCGGCGATCGCCCGGCGCAAGAACGCAACATGTTGTGGATGCTGTTTGCCGATCCGCAGCTCAATGCGCGCCTGCTGGAGTGGCGGGCGCAGGCGCCGCAAATCCTGGCCAGCTTCCGCCGCGACTACGCCCGTGCGCCGGAGGATGAGGTGATGCGCCAACGGGTACAGGCGCTGGAGCAGGTATCGCCGCAATTCCGCCAGCTCTGGCGGCAGCATGACATTCACGGACGTTGCCAGGGGCGGCGCAGCTTCATCGTCCCGGCAATCGGCCCGGTCACCTTTGACCACGCCTCTTTCATCGTCGACGAAGAGAACCACCTGCGGCTGGTGATGTACAGCGCGCTGCAGGACGAACCGGCCAGCGCGGCCTTTGAAGCGCTGCTGCGCGAGGGTTAGCGGCGGCTGTCGAAAATGAGCTTGCAGGCCAGCCCGGCAAATACGCCGCTCAGCAGGTAGTTCGGCCAGCGGGCGCTGAAGCGGCGGCCGGCGAAGCGGCTTTTCATGCGGCTGACCGCCAGGATCACCCCGCCGTTAATCAGCAACCCCACCAGATTCAGCACCGTCGCCAGCGCCAGCATCTGTACCACCACCGAGCCGGCACGCGGATCGATAAACTGGGGGAACAGCGCCAGCACGAACAGTGCCATTTTCGGGTTGAGGATGTTGGTGAACAGTCCCTGCCGGAAAATTCGCGCCGTCGGCACGGCCTGCAACCCGGCAGAAGCCTGCAGACTGCTGCCGGATCGCAGCGTTTTCCACGCCAGGTAGAGCAGATAGGCGGCGCCCAACATTCTCACCGCGTCGTAAGCCAGCGGCACCGCGACGAACAGTTGCGACAACCCCAGCGCCGCCGCCAGCGCGTGGCAGTATGTGCCGAGCTGAATGCCCGCCAGCGAAGCGAAACCGGCGCGCCGCCCCTGGCTGACGCTGCGCGAAGCGATCAGCAGCATATCCGGGCCGGGGGTCAGCGCCAGCGCCACGCAGGCACCGGAAAACAACAACAACGTTGCGGCATCAATCATGAATCACCTGATAAGAAGACGGACGGGGATGGAACGTCCATCATAGCGACGCCGACGTGGCTTGTCAGCGCCGCTCACCTCAGATCACCCACAAATCGAGATACTCGTTGACCGGCATCTGCGCCAGCCGCTGGCGGTCCAGCGACACCTCGAGAATGCGCTGCTGCTGCAGGGCTGGGAACTGGCGCGCCAGGTTGGTTTTGAACTTCTCGATCAGCAGGGGGATGCCCTCTTCGCGCCGCCGCGCATGGCCGATAGGATACTCCACCGCCACCTCATCCAGACGGCTGCCGTCGGCGAACTCCACCGTCAGCGCATTGGCGATCGAGCGCTTTTCCGGATCGTGATAATCGCGCGTGAAAGCGGGATCTTCATGGCAGTGGATCTTGCTACGCAATGCGTCGATACGCGGATCTTCGGCCACCCGGTCTTCGTAATCCGCCGCCGTCAGCCGGCCGAACAGCAACGGGATCGCCACCATATACTGAATGCAGTGATCGCGATCCGCCGGGTTATCCAGCGGCCCCTGCTTGTCGATAATGCGCAGGCAAGCCTCGTGGGTGCGGATGCTCACCCTGGCGATGTCGGCGGCGGTTTTGCCGGCGGCCTGCATCTGGCGGTGCAGCGTCATGGCCGTCTCCACGGCGGTCTGGGCATGGAACTCCGCCGGGAACGAAATTTTAAACAGCACGTTCTCCATCACATATGCGCCGTACGGCCGCTGGAAGCGGAAAGGTTTGCCGTTGAACGAGACGTCGTAGAATCCCCAGGTCGGTGCCGTCAGCGCCGAGGGGTAGCCCATTTCGCCGGTGGCGGCCATCAGCGCCAACCGCACCGCGCGGGCGGTCGCATCTCCCGCTGCCCAGGATTTGCGGGTGCCGGCGTTCGGCGCGTGGCGATAGGTACGCAGTGACTGCCCGTCCACCCACGCCAGCGACACCGCGTTCAGGATCGCCTCGCGGCTCAGGCCGAGCAGCTGCGCCACCACCGCGGTGGACGCCACCTTCACCAGCAGCACGTGATCCAACCCTACCCGGTTGAAGGCGTTTTCCAGCGCCAGGCAGCCCTGGATCTCATGCGCCTTGATCATGGCGATCAGCACCTGCCGCATGGTCAGCGGCGCTTTGCCTGCCGCCACCGCCTGGCGAGAGAGCCAATCGGCCACCGCCAGGATCCCGCCCAGGTTATCCGACGGGTGGCCCCACTCCGCCGCCAGCCAGGTGTCGTTGAAGTCGAGCCAGCGGATCATGGCGCCGATATTGAACGCCGCCTGCACCGGATCCAGCTGGAAACGGGTGCCCGGCACCCGGCTGCCGTTCAGCACCTCGGCGCCCGGCACCACCGGCCCCATCAGTTTCTTGCAGGCCGGGTAGCTCAGCGCCTCCAGCCCGCAGCCGAGGGTGTCGAGCAGGCAATAGTGAGCGGTGCGGTACGCCGCCGGGGTATCGACGGCCTCTTTCATCACATAATCGACGATATCGACCATTTCGCGATCGAACGGCGGACGGCGGGTATTGGCAGACTCAAGCATCATGATTCCCAAAGGCTCCAGAGTGAAAACGACACGATAACGACCGGCGCTCAGCGCTGATCCAGCGGTACGAAGGCTCGCGCTTCCGGCCCGGTATAGTTGGCGGACGGGCGAATGATTTTGTTGTCCTGCCGTTGCTCGATGATGTGCGCCGACCAGCCGCTGACGCGCGCCATGACGAACAGCGGCGTGAACATTTCGGTGGGCACCCCCAGCTGGTGGTAAGACACCGCCGAGAACCAGTCGAGGTTGGGGAACATGTTTTTGGTGTCGTGCATCACGCTTTCCAGCCGATCGGCGATGTCATACAGCTTCATCGCGCCCGCTTCCTGCGACAGGCGCAGTGCGATCTCTTTGATCACCTGATGGCGCGGATCGGAGGCGGTGTACACCGGGTGCCCAAAGCCAATCACCACCTCTTTGTTGTCGATGCGGCGGCGAATGTCGGCTTCCGCTTCGTCCGGCGTTTCATAGCGTTGCTGGATCTCCAGCGACACCTCGTTGGCGCCGCCGTGCTTCGGCCCGCGCAGCGCGCCAATGGCGCCGACGATCGCCGAATAGACGTCGGATCCGGTGCCGGCGATCACCCGGCCGGCGAAGGTCGAGGCGTTGAACTCATGCTCGGCGTACAGGATCAATGACGCGTGCATGGCCTGTTCCCAGCTGGCGGAAGGCGCCTCGCCGTGCAGCAGGTGCAGGAAGTGGCCACCAATGGAATCGTCGTCGGTCTCCGGCTGAATACGTTCGCCGTTGTGGCTGTAGTGATACCAGTAGAGCAGCATCGATCCCAACGACGCCAGCAGCCGATCGGCAATGTCGCGCGCGCCGGCCGCGCCGTGCTGCTCTTTTTCCGGCAGCGTGCAGCCAAGGGCCGAAACGCCGGTGCGCATCACGTCCATCGGATGCGAAGCCGCCGGCAGCGCCTCCAGCACCGTGCGCACGCTGGCGGGCAGGCCGCGCAGCGCTTTGAGACGGTGTTTATAGGCCTGCAGCTCGTCGCGGTTGGGCAACTTGCCGTGGATCAGCAGATGGGCGACCTCTTCAAACTCGCAGTGGCGCGCGAGATCGAGGATGTCGTAACCGCGGTAGTGCAGATCGTTGCCGCTGCGCCCTACGGAACACAGCGCAGTATTTCCGGCGGGCACGCCGGATAACGCCACGGATTTTTTCGGCTTAACGCCAGTCGGGCTTTGCGGGGGGATCGCTTGGCTCATACTGTCCTCATTTGGCTTCTGCGTGAATGGCGCCTATTCGTCGCGTTGGCGAGCGAACAGAGCGTCGAGTTTCTCTTCGAACAAATAGTAGTTGATGCTTTCGTACAGCTCGTTGCGGGTCTGCATGGTGTCGATGACGCTTTTCTGCGTGCCCTCCTCGCGCAGGGCGCGGTACACCCGCTCCGCCGCCCGGTTCATCGCCCGAAAGGCCGACAGCGGATACAGCGCCATATCCACCCGAGCGCTGCGCAGCTCGTCGGTGGTGAACAGCGGCGTCGCGCCGAATTCGGTGATGTTGGCGAGGATCGGCACCTGCGTCGCTTCGGCGAAACGGCGGTACATGCCCAGTTCGGTGATCGCTTCCGGGAACAGCATGTCGGCCCCGGCCGCCACGTAAGCCTGAGCGCGCTCGATGGCCGCTTCCAGCCCCTCCACCGCCAGCGCGTCGGTGCGCGCCATGATCACGAAGTCCGGATCGCTGCGCGCATCTACCGCCGCCTTGATGCGATCCACCATCTCTTCGGTGGAGACGATGGCCTTATTGGGCCGATGGCCGCAGCGCTTGGCGCCGACCTGATCTTCGATATGCAGCGCCGCCGCCCCGGCCTTGCTCACCGAGCGCACCGTGCGGGCAACGTTAAACGCCGATGCGCCGAAACCGCTGTCGACATCCACCAGCAGCGGCAGCGGGCAGACGTCGGTGATGCGGCGAATATCGGTCAACACATCGTCCAGCGTCGAAATGCCCAGGTCCGGCAGCCCCAGCGAACCCGCCGCCACGCCGCCGCCGGAAAGATAGATGGCCTGGAACCCGGCCCGCTGGGCCAGCAGCGCATGGTTGGCGTTGATCGCGCCGGCGATTTGCAGGGGTTTCTCTTTATTCAGGGCCTGACGAAAGGCGAGCCCGGGTGAGCGCAGCGTCATGACGTTTTCTCCGATTAGCCAGATGAAACAGACAGAGCAAGGAGCGGGCCAGGTTTCACTTCGGTGAGGGGAAAAATTAAAAACGATAAAAATAAGTGAATTACAACATATTCAGCGCCATTGGCCTGGCAAAGGGATAAAAAACGTTTCAGTTAACGTTTCAATCGCGGTTTCAATCGGCATATTTGAAACATGACTGAAACAAGGCTACACCTAATGCAGCCACTTCCATTCGGTAACCCACCATGAGCGATCACATCACGCCATCCCGCGCGCCGGACAAACCGGTGATCTGGACTGTCTCCATCACCCGCCTGTTCGATCTGTTCCGGGACATCAGCCTCGAGTTCGACCATCTGGCGACCATCACCCCGATCCGTCTCGGCTTCGAGGAGGCGGTGCAGCACATCCGCGCACGCCTGGCTACCGAGCCTTGCGACGCCATCATCGCCGCCGGCTCCAACGGCGCCTACCTGAAAAGCCGCCTGTCGGTGCCGGTCATTTTGGTCAAGCCCGGCGGCTTCGACCTGCTGCAGGCGCTGAGCAAGGCGCGCAGAACCGCCGATCGGATCGGTGTCATCACCTATAAAACGCCCCTGCCCGCGCTGATGGAGTTCCAGCAAACCTTCGATCTGCCGCTGGAGCAGCGCAGTTACGTCACCGAAGAGGACGCGCGCGGCCAGATCGCCGAGCTGAAAGCCGCCGGTATTCAGGCGGTGGTCGGCGCCGGCCTCATCAGCGATCTGGCGGAAGAGGCCGGGCTCACCGCCATTTTTCTCTATTCCGCCGCCACCCTGCGCGCCGCCTTCAGCGATGCGCTGGACGTAACGCGCCTGATGCTGAGCGGCGGCAAACGCGGCGGCGATTACGCCGCACGCGATACCCTGCAGCCACGCTATGGGCTGGGCGATTTGCAGGGCGACTCCCCGCAGATGGAGCAGACCCGGCGCACCATCATGCTGTACGCCCGCTCGCCGGCGGCGGTATTAATTGAAGGAGAAACCGGCACTGGCAAAGAGCTGGCGGCGCAGGCAATCCACCGCGAATACTTTTCCCGGCGCGGCGCACCGTCCAGGGGGGCGACGCCGCCGTTCGTCGCCATCAACTGCGGCGCCATCGCCGAATCGCTGCTGGAGGCGGAACTGTTCGGCTATGAGGAAGGCGCCTTCACCGGATCACGGCGCGGCGGCCGGCGCGGGCTGCTGGAAACCGCCAACGGCGGCACTCTGTTTCTGGATGAGATCGGCGAAATGCCGCTGCACCTGCAAACGCGACTGCTGCGCGCGCTGGAAGAGAAAACTATCACCCGGGTGGGCGGGCAACAGCCGGTAACGGTCGACTTTCGCGTCATCAGCGCCACCCACACCCGCCTGGAGCAGGAGATTCAACGGGGCGGTTTTCGCGCCGATCTGTTTTACCGCCTGAGCGCCCTGCGGCTGCAGCTGCCGCCATTGCGGGCGCGCGGCGACGATATTGCGATGCTGGCGGAACACTTTCTGAAACAGTCGCTGGCGGCGCTCGATGTGCCGCTGACGGAGCCGCTGCGCACCGCCCTGGCCGGCTGTTACGCCGCGCTAAGCCATTACGCCTGGCCCGGCAACCTGCGCGAACTGCGCAACATGATGGAACGGGTAGCGCTGATGCTGAGCACCGGCGCAGCGCCGAGCGGTGAAACGCTGCAGTGGCTGTTGCCGGAGCTGGCGGCGGTCACGCCGCCCGAGACGCAGGCGGCGCCCATCTCCGCCCACGAAGCCCTGGCGCGGTGCGGGGGCGACCACGCCGCCGCCGCCCGGTTGCTCGGGATCAGCCGCACCACCTTATGGCGCCGGCTGAAAAAACCGAACTGAGCATCAGCCGGCGCGCCGGCCGTCCGAGGCCGGCAGCAGTCGCGCTCGCCGATCGCCCAGCAGGTTCATGCCCGCCGCCGCCAGCAGGATGATCGCCGCGCCCAGCAGCTGCCACGCCGACAGGCGGTGGCCAAACGCCAGGCGATCCACCAGCATGGCGGCGATCGGGTAGATAAACGACAGCGAGCCGATCAGGTTGGTGGGCAGCTTCTGCAGCGCACCGTACATCAACACGTACATCAGGCCGGTGTGCAGCACGCCGAGCATCGCCAGCATCCCCCACTGCCCAACGCTGACCGAAACATGGAAATCCACCAGCGGCAACAGCATCACCGCCCCTACCGTCACCTGGATCAGCGCAATGAGATGCGGCGGCGTGCCCTTCAGCCGCTTGGCCGCCAGCGCCATCAGGGCGTAGAAAAACGCCGCGCCGAGCGCCAGCGCGATGCCCGCCAGATAATGGCTCTGCTCCCCCGCCTGCCGCGGCTGCGCCAGCACCACCAGCATCATGCCGCCGAACGCCAGCCCCAGCCACAGCAGCTTGCGGGCGGTCAGCCGTTCCCCCAAAAACAGCGCCCCCAGCCCCACCAGCATAAACGGCTGGGTGTTATACACCGCGGTGGCGATGGAAATAGAGGCATAGGAATAGGCGGCAAACAGCAGCAGCCAGTTGATCACCAGCGCGACGCCGCCGGCGATCGCCAGCAGCAGCGTGGCGCGCGTCAGCGCATCGCGTCGCAGCTGCCCCAATACGCCGCACACCGCCAGCAGCACCAGCGCGCCTACCGCGCAGCGCCAAAACACCACGTTGATAACCGGCTGGCCGGACATCAACACAAACCAGCCGATAGAGCCGGAAATCAACATCGCCGCCGCCATCTCCAGCGATCCGCGTTTTATCTCTGCATTCATTCTGCGTTCCTCGAAGCTTGCCCAGAGACATAGCTTGCGGCTTCGCGGGGCGGCTTTCCATAGCATAAAAAAGGCAGATATGCTTAACTGCCTTTTTCTCGCAGCTATAATAAAGAAAACACCTAACGGAGGCGTTATGGATGATATCGATCGCCAAATCCTGACCATTCTGGCGGAAGATGCGCGTGCATCGTTGAAGACGCTGAGCGCGCAGGTGGGGCTGTCGTCGCCGAGCACGTCGGAAAGACTGCGGCGGCTGGAAGAAAGCGACGTGATCCAGGGTTATACCCTGAACGTCAATCTGCAGGCGGTAGGCTATGCCTTCGAGTCGCTGGTGCGCATCAAGCCGCTGCCGGGCATGCTGAAGAAGGTCGAGCAGCTGATTCAGGCGATCCCGGAAGTGGTCGAATGCGATAAGGTGACCGGCGAAGACTGCTTTATCGTGCGGCTGGTGGCGCACTCGATGGAACAGCTCGACCATACCCTCGATCGGCTGGCCGAGCATGCGCAGAGCAACACCTCGATCGTGAAAACCACGCCGGTCAAGCGCCGCCTGCCGCCGCTGCTCTGATCAACGCCGCCGTTTGCGGGCGAACGGGTTGCCGCGCTTCTTCTCTTTTTTGGCCGCGTCGGCGGCGGATTTCAGCGCCGCCAGATGCGCCTTGTCGGCCTCCGGCACCGCGCGCTGCTCAATCGGGAACACCGGCAGCGACGCCAACAGCCGCGAACCGTAGTTTTTGGTCAACAGCCGGCGATCGTAGATCACGATCTCGCCGTAGCATTGGTTACTGCGGATCAGTCGGCCGACCTGCTGGATCAGGTTGAACGAGGCGCTCGGCAGGCTCTGCACTTCGAACGGATAGCGCTTCAGTGATTTCAGCCACTCGCCTTCGGTGATGATCACCGGGCTGTCGATCGGCGGGAACGCGATTTTGTGAATATGCACCTGGGTCAGCAGTTCGCCTTTCAGATCCAGCCCTTCGGCGAACGATTGCAGCCCCACCAGCACGCTGGCGACGCCCTTCTCCACCCGCTTGCGGTGCTCTTCCACCAGCCGGTAGCGCGGCTGGTCGCCCTGCACCAGCAGCATCAGCCGCAGATCGGTCACGTAGCTGAGGAAAGTCTGCATCGCCCGGTGGCTGCTGAACAGGATCAGCATGCCTTTGTGCTTGCCGCTCGCCTGCTCGGCGCGGAAAAACCGCGCCATCTCCTCGAGGTGCTCCGCCTCGTTGGCGAGCGCCGGTTCATAGCGCATCTGCGGAATGACAATCTTGCCCTGTTCGACGTGATTGAACGGCGAAGAGAGCGTTTCGAAGCGATCGCCGGCCTTCTCGCTCAGCCCGCTCATCTCCTGCAGACGCGCGAAGCTGTTCAGTGAACGCAGCGTGGCCGAGGTGACCACCACGTGCGGCACCTTGCGCCACAGCAGCTTCTCCAGCTGGTCGCTGACGCGGATGCCGACGCAGTGCAAATACAGATGGGTAACGTTATCGCGCAGCTCGCGCGTGACCCATTTGGAGATCGGCGCGTTGGACGACTTGTCGAGCGCCGCCAGCCGCCACAGCTTGCTCATCGCCTCCAGATAGCCCAGCGTGCGGCTCATCTGAATGATCGCGCGATGCAGACGCACGATGTCGTGCTTGCCGGTCTGCTCGGTAAGATCGTTAAGCACGAACTCCGCCAGCCCGCGTAATGCATCGGTCAGTTTAAACAGCCGCGCGCAGCTCTCCACCATCTCCGCGGGCAGCTCGCCCATTTCAAAACGGTGCTCGGCCGCCACGCTATCGCCGGGCAGGTAGGCGCTGACCTGATGCTCGAAGATCTGCACCAGCTCGCGCAGCTCTTCGCAATGATTTTTCAGCCGTTCGCTGTTGGCCAGCCCCGGCGGATTCTTCGGCCGGTACTGCGTCATGCACTGCTCGACCTGGCGCACGATCATGTCCAACTGCAGGTTGGTCGACAGCGCGGTGATTTCCCCGTCGATCTCCAGCGCGTCGCGCGCCACCTCAGGCAAATGATGGCCTTCGTCCAGCACCAGCAGCAATTCTTTCGGGTTCGGCAGCACCGATTCCGTCTCCAGCGCCGCCATCACCAGCGCGTGGTTGGCCACCACCACGTCGGCGCTCTCGATCTCTTTGCGGGCAATATAGAACGGGCATTCGCGAATGTAGTGGCAGTTGCGCCCCAGGCAGTTGGCCTTGTCGGTGCTCAGCTTGGCCCACAGCGGATCGTCGATGCTCTGCTGATAGTGATCGCGCAGCCCGTCCCACTCGAAGCGAGCCAACGCCTTGGTCAGTTTCTGGCACAGCGCCTGCTCTTCGCCGCTGGACGGCGCCAGTTCGTCGTCGAGGAACAGCGTCAGATCGCCCTGTTGACTGACGTCGGTGCTCATCGCCGCCAGGTTACGCGGGCAGACGTAACGCCCGCGGCCAAAGGCACCGGTAAATTTCAGATCGGGGATAATCTTCTTCAGCAGCGGCAAATCTTTGCTGTAGATCTGGTCCTGTAGCGCCACGTTGGCGGTGCTCACCACCAGCGGCTTGCTCTCCGCCCGCCCGACGGCGATGCCCGGGATCAGATAAGACAGCGTTTTACCGACGCCGGTCGGCGCCTCGATCGCCAGATGGCGCGGGTAGTCACCGGCCAACGTCTTCGCCACCTCGGCGATCATCTGACGCTGGGGCGCGCGGGAAATGAAATCCGGTATTTGCTGCTGCAGGGCTTTGTACCACTGGCCAATCTGATCTTTAACTGCGGAGGAGAGCGCCATTCAACTCTTATCTAAACGAAATGATGGCGCTATTGTCCCACAGACCGCCGGCGACGTCAGCCCGAGTTACGCCTGCGGCTCGATCATCGAGACGCGACCACCGCCGAACGACCACTCGTCCAACTGGGTGGTGGCGATCACCACCATCACATCCTCGGGGTTCAGCCGCAGCTTTTCCATCAGCAACGCCGCCAGCCGTCGGTAGAAACGCCGCTTGGTGTCGCTGTCGCGCGGCCGTCCGGCGGTGATGTAAAACAGCACGAAATCCGCGCTGCGCGGCCCGCCGAGATAATCGCGATCGTAGATAAGCTCGCCGGGGCGGTATTGATCGATCACCTGAAATTTGTCCGTCGGCGGCACCTCGAACGCCTCTACCAGCGCCTGATGCAGGCTGTCGGACAAGGTTTGCAGGTAGTCAGCGGATTTGCCCTGATGCAGGGCGATGCGGCTAAACGGCATGGGGCGCCTCCGGTTCCAGCTCGCGCAGGCGCGCCACGGCCGATGCCGCTGCAGGCCAGCCGGCGTAGAACGCCAGATGGGTGATGAGCTCGGCCAGTTGCTGACGCGCCACGCCGTTGCGCTGCGCCAGCTGCAGGTGAAACGGCAGCTGTTCCACGCGGTTGAGCGCCACCAGCGCGGCGACGGTGATCAGGCTGCGCTCGCGCGGGCTCAGCTCTGGCCGCTGCCAGACATCGTCAAACAATATGTTGTCGCTGAGCTGCGCCAGCTTGGGGGCAATATCGCCGAACGCCTGTTGCCCGGCCTGGGATTCTGATGGCATTACACTCTCCTGTCAGTTGCGGATAGCCTTACGCTACCCGCCGCCGCAGCGAGTGAAAATCGGGATTTTCGGCAGTCTCGATTCAGAAAAACGGGAGGGTTCCCCGCCGGGCGGCGGGGAGGTTTCACGATTCCAGTGGGGCAACGCCGTCGAAATGGGCGCTCAGCAACGCATTCAGCTCCGGCCGCTGCTCTACCCGTTCGGCGATGGCGTACAGCCGCGGGCAGTGCTGCCGGAACCATGCGCGGCCCGGCCGCCAGTTGCACATCACCGCCACGTACAGATCCATCGCGCTGAAGCTCTTGCCGAGAAACCACGGGCCCGCTGCGCCGGCGGCGGCGTTCAGCTGCTGCAATAAACGCTCGCGATAATCCATCACCGCATTTTTCAGCTGCTCCGCCCCCGCCGCCTGCGGCTGCCAGCGCTGCGGATGGTCGGCATAGGTGAAGGTGGGGTAAATCTCCGCGTTAATGAACAGCAGCCAGCGCAGAAAACGCGGCAACAGCGGCGAGCCGGCGGGCGGCGCCAGTTCAGCATGCGGTGCGCGATCGTGCAGCAGCAGGATAATCGCCGCGCTCTCCGTCATCACTTCGTCATTGGGCAACACCAAGGTAGGCACCTGGCCCAGCGGGTTTAGCGCCAGCAGGCGATCGCGCTCCGGGCCGTCCTGCGTGTAGTCCACCTCCTCATAGCCCCAGGGGAACGCGGTCAACGCCAACGCGGCGGCCACGATCGTCGAACCGCAACCCTGCGTGCCGAACAAAGTATAAGTATCGTGCATGATTCCTCCCGCAGCGGAACAAGGTATCGATAACTGTAGACCAGCCGCCGACCGTCGGCTGAAGAAAAAATTCACCCTTTGCGCGACTTTTTTAATCGTTCGACATGAAAATGAATTTTTTGTCATAAATGGATCACATTACTACGGTAAAAATTCTCCGCCGCCAACAATCAGGCGGCACAGTGAAACAGCAATGCAACTGATGATAAGCGTCTTTCAATCGAATAAAGCAGGGTAACCCATGAAACGTAATCTTCTGGCCGTTATTATTCCGGCACTTTTACTTGCGCAAGCGGCACAGGCAGCAGAAATCTACAATAAAGACGGCAACAAGCTCGATTTTTACGGCCGTGTAAAAGCCCTGCATTATTTCTCCGATGATGCCGGCAACGACGGTGATAAAACTTACGTCCGCATCGGCTTTAAAGGCGCGACTCAGATTAACGATATGCTGACCGGCTACGGCCAGTGGGAATATCAGATCGCCGCCAACCATACTGAATCCGACGGCACTAAAGACACTAAAACGCGTCTGGGCTTCGCCGGTCTGAAATATAAGGATCTCGGCTCCTTCGACTACGGCCGCAACTACGGCATCATTTACGACGTCGGCGCCTGGACGGATATGATCCCTGAATTCGGCGACGATGCTTATATCAAGACCGACAACTTCATGAACGGCCGCACCAACGGCGTCGCCACCTACCGTAATAACAACTTCTTCGGTCTGGTTGACGGCCTGAAATTTGCCGTGCAGTACCAGGGCAAGAACGAAAACGACGGCCGCTCCGCCAGCAAGGCGAACGGCGACGGTTGGGGCCTCTCCTCCAGCTACGAAATCATCGACGGTCTGAGCGTGGGTGCCGCCTATGCCTCTTCCAACCGCACCGCCACGCAAAAAGCGGGCACCTTCGGTAAAGGCGACAAGGCCGATATCTGGGCCGGTGGTCTGAAATACGACAACAACAACGTCTACCTGGCCGCGACTTATTCGCAGAGCCGCAATATTGCGCCTATTTCCGGCACCGCCACCATCAATAACAATTCAACTTCCGTTAGCGGCTTCGCCAATAAAGCGGAAGGGATTGAATTGGTCGCGCAATATCAGTTCGACTTCGGTCTGCGCCCATCGCTGGGTTACGTTCAGCAGAAAGGCAAAGATATTGAAGGCATCGGCGATGTCGATCTGGTTAAATATTTCGACGTGGCGGCGACCTATTACTTCAACAAAAACATGTCCACTTATGTCGAATATAAAATCAACCAGCTCGATGACGACAACAAGCTGGGCCTGAAAAACGACGACGTCGTTGTTCTCGCCCTGACCTACCAGTTCTGATGTGATGAATGAATAACCACCACTGCAAACTTTAGCGTCACTTGATACCCAGAGTTTTATTTCGCCGGGCGGCTGCGTCCGGCTTTTTTGTTTTTATTTTCCCCGCCAACGAATCCCCCCGCTTGCCTTGCAAAACAAACGGGTCTACATGTATAGCTTTCCCCCGAGCGGAATCAGCCATGCACAACGACGGACGCTTCGACTTCCACAACGCCGTGCGCTACAGCAGCGACGAGCTGGCCAATATCCTCACCCACTGTTTTGAAAACTACATTGTACGCTTCGTGCTCGACGGGCCGGCCTTCGCCGCCCGCTTCGGCGCCGAAGACCTCAGCCTGAACGACAGCCTGATCGTCACCCATCGCCAGGAACCGGTGGCGGTGGCGCTGATCGCCCATCGCGGCCGACACAGCCGGGTCGCGGCCTTTTCCATACGCCCCGAGATGCGCGGTCAGGGGCTGGGTAAGGCGCTGATGCAGCGGGTGGTGGCGGATGCCCGTCAGCGCGGCGACCATCGGCTGTCGCTGGAAGTGATCGAAGGCAACGAAGCCGCGCTGGCGCTGTACCATCGCGCCGGGCTGCGCATCGTGCGCACCCTGACCGGCCACCAGGCGCCGGCGGAAGTGCCGCCAGGCACGGCGGTGCTGCAGGCGGTCGATCCGTTGACCGTCAGCCATCGCCTGACGGCGGAAGGCGCCACCGACCTGCCCTGGCTGATTGCCCCCGAATCGCTGTTCAAGCTGCCGGGCACACCGCGAGCCTATACGCTCAATCGTCAGGCCTACGCCGTGGTGATGCCCGGCGCCGAGCACTGCTGGCTGCGCCTGATCTACGTGCCCCCGCAGCACCGCGGTCAGGGGCATGCCCGCGCCTTGCTGGCCGCCCTGCAAGCGCAGTTCGCCCCTTTGCCGCTGACCGCCAACGTCTTTGTGCCCGAGGTGGCCGCCCCCTTCTTTACGCATCTTGGCTGGCGTCAGGAGCCCCTGCGCCAGTTCGAGATGGATATGCTGCTGGACAGCCCACAAGACTAAAACCGAGAGAGAGAACGATGGCAGGAAAACAGGCAAGGAAACTCACCCTTGGCGCGGCAGTTGGCGTCGCGCTGCTGACGCTGGCCGGTTGCGCGCAGCCGCCGCATACCGACGCTCAGGCCCAGCAGCGGCTGGCGGATCAGTCGGTGCTGGCGGTGAACTGGTTCCAACAGTCCGGTGAATACCAGGCGCTGGCGCATCAGGCGTTCAACAGCGCGCAACGCGCCTTCGATCAGGCCAAGACCGCGCCGGGCCGCAAAAAGGCGGTGGTGGTCGATCTGGATGAAACCCTGTTGGACAACAGCGCCTACTCCGGCTGGCAGGCGCAGCACGGCCAGCCGTACGACGGCGCCACCTGGGCCCAATGGACGCAGGCCGAACAGGCCGGCGCGGTGCCGGGCGCAGTGTCGTTTGCCCGCTACGTTAACGCCCACCAGGGGACGATGTTCTATGTCTCGAACCGCAAGCAGAGCGAATACGCCGCCACGGTGGCCAACATGCAGAAGCTCGGATTCACCGGCATGTCGGAAAAAACCGTGCTGCTCAGCACTGATACCTCCAATAAGCAGGCGCGCTTCGACGCCATTAAACAAGCCGGCTATGACATCGTGGTGTACGCAGGCGACAACCTGAACGACTTCGGCGCCGCGACTTACCACCAGGACAATGCGCAGCGCCGGGCGTTCGTCAGCGAGAATCAGGGCAAGTTCGGCACCGAATTCATCGTGCTGCCCAACCCGCTGTACGGTGATTGGGAAAGCGGCCTGGCTCGCGACTACAACAAGCTGACGCCACAGCAGAAGCTGCAGGTGCGCCAACAGGCGATCAAGGCCTGGCGCGGGCGCTGATCCAGGAAGAGGGAGAAATGCTCCATATAACCTAATATTTTGTCAAAAAAGGATTAACGGCGCATGCCGCCGAACCAATGGGGACGTTAGTTCGGCGGCATGAACATGAAGAAATGCGTATGCTCAAATTTTGGGTTGTGGGTATCAGAAATGTGAGAAATCGGTATCGGCACCGCCCTGTGAGCCAATCCAACAACGCTTCCCGGTGAAACGAGTTCTTTCACTCTCCTTTCAGCAATATCAGAGAAGTTCGTCCCTTAACTCTCTCGATTTTAACCGCCCGAAAACCGTAGCGGCATCCGCTCTTTGATTTAATCTGGCCGTAACCTAAGCAGCAAAGCACGGCTCTTCAATGTCAAATGGCTATAGGGATTTGCAACATCATTACAGAACTTTTTCGAAACAGACCGCCTGCGCGTTACCTCGATAACGGCCATAGTTCTCGCGTACCCGATACCCCTGAGCCAGATAAAATTTGATGGCACGCAGGTTGACTCTTCGGGTTTCCAGCCACAGTTGTCGATACCCCAACCATCGAGCCTGCTGTTCCAGAGCATGCAATAATTTACGACCAATACCATTGCCAGGCTCACGTACATACATTCGTTTTAACTCTGCAACGCCCGACGTTAATCGACGCAGCGCTCCACAAGCTACGGCTTCATCGGCAGCATTGCGTACCAACATAAAACAACCTCCATCCGCTTCTATAGAAGCAGGATCAAACGAGGATGTACCGCTATCGCCGGTGATCTCAGCCAGTTGCACCGACAATTCCGCCATCAGTGCCAATGCGTCTGGGCTATCGACTTCACTTAATAGTATCCGAAGCCTCACAGCAGTTTGTACATATAGCAGGTGGCCTCCAACGCCCCGCCATCGCTGGCGCGGGCGTATTGCGGGATATCGCCCGCCGCCTCGAACCCCAATTGACGGTACAATCCCTGCGCCGCGCTGCCGCTCAGGGTGTCCAGCACCAACAGGCTGCGCCGATGACGCGCCGCCAGCGCCTGCACTTCCTGCATCAACAGCCGGGCGATGCCCTGCCGCCGCGCCTGCGGATGCACCATCAGCTTGACCACTTCCGCCCGGTGACGGCCGTTGTCCGGCATCGCCAACAGCAGTTGCACGGTGCCGACCGGCCGACCGTTCTCGAGCGCCACCAGCATCGCACGCTCTCCCCGCACCAGGGCCGGCAGCAGCCCCAGCCAAAACGCCTGCGCCTGTTCCAACGTAAAGGGCATGACAAAACCGATGCTGGCGCCGTGCGCCACGCTGGCGTGCAGCATCTCGGCCAACTCGGCCATGGCACTTTGCGCCGCATCGGCGTCCCACTGTTGCAATTCAATCATGGCTATGGCCTGCAGATAACGAGCGTGTAATGGGCCGGCTCATCGCCGGGGACATGGAAACGGGAGGCGCCGAACAGGCGGTAGCGCAGGCAGTCGCCGGGCGACAGCCGGAAAACGCGCCCTTCCAGGGTCAATTCCAGCTGCCCGGACAACAGCCAGAGGTGATGCTCCAGCGCTGGAATCGACGGCAGGTCGTAATCGATCTGCGCGCCGGCATCCAGCCGGGCTTCGATAAACTCGGCCTTATACAATGCGCCGGGCGGGGAAACGGAGCGACGGTGAAAACCGCTGGCCCGATCGACCCACACCGGCTGTTGCGGCGGCCGCAGCAGCTCCGGCGGTTCGTCTTCGATTTCGCTCAGCAGGCGCGACATGGTCAACCCGTAGGCGGCGCACAGCCGGTTCAGCAGCGACGCCGTCGGGCTGGTTTCGGCGCGCTCCACCCGCGAGAGCGTCGCCCGGCTAAGGCCGGTGCGCTGCGCCAACTCCTCCAGCGACCACGCCCGCTGCTGGCGCAAATCCGCCAGCCGCTGCGCCAACCTCAGGTCGGCCATCTCCAAACCGTTATCCATCGTTCATACTCCGCTTAAAAATCCCATATGAGAGAAATAATCTCAAATTAGAGATATGGCAAGCGAATTTTAAAAAATGCCGCGCAGCGCGATGAAAATCAGCATGCTCAGCAACACCACCGCCAGCATATTGCGTAGAAAGAACGCCAGTATCACCGCAAACACCGCCCCCCACAGGTAAGGGTTATCCGGCGCGGCGCGCAGCTGGTCGCCGCTGAAGGCGACAATCGGCCCGCAGATCGCCGTCAGCACCGCCGGCACGGAAAAGCTCAGCAGGGTTTTAACGCGCGGCGACAGACGCAGCGGCAACCCGGGCGCCAGAAAACAGTAGCGGTTGAAAAACACCACCAGCCCCATCAAAACGATCGTCAGCCAGATCATCGGCGCCCCCCGCTGCACAGCAGCCCGACCAGCATCGCCGCCACGGTGGCGATCACCAATGCGCCCGGCGTCTGGAAATGGTGCAACACGATGGAAAGCAGCAGCGCGGTCAGCACGCAGGCCAACACCGGCAGGCTGCGCACCAGCGGCACCACGATGGCGATAAAGGTGGCGGCGATGGAGAAATCCAACCCGTAACCGTCCAGATCGCCGGCGCTGCCGGCGGCCACGATGCCAAGCAGCGTGGAGAGAAACCAGCACAGGTAAAAGGTCAGCCCGGCGCCCAGCGCATACCAGCGGTTGAAACGCGCCGGCGTCTGTTCGCCGGTCAGCGCGAACAGTTCATCGGTGAGCAAGAATCCCAGCGCCAGCCGCCAGCGCAACGGCAGCGGCGCGATACGCTCCCGCAGCCGCAGCGCGTAAAGAAAATGCTGGGCGGTGACGAAAAAGGTCGACAGCAGGATCGCCAGCAGCCCGGCGCTGCCCTTGATCATGCCCATCGCCACCAGCTGCGACGCTCCGGCGAACACGATGGCCGACATGCCCAGCCCCTGCGCCGGCGTCAGGCCGCTTTGCAGGGCCATCGAGCCCGCCAGTACTCCCCACGGCACCACCGCCAGGCACAGCGGCAAGATAGCCACCCCGCCCTGCAGCGCGGGGCGCAGGCGGGCGGAGGGCGGCGTGATGAGGGGGATTGAATCAGTCATGGGCTTCTCCTTGAGTTGAAGAAGCCAGCTTACGGCGCAGGCGTACACGGGTATTGCACCCGATTGCCCGGCTATTTCAGCGATTTGACGTAGTCGCCCGGCGTGACGCCCATCGACTTGCGAAAATGGCGGTGGAAATGGCTTTGATCGTGAAAGCCGCAGCTCAACGCACTGTCCAGCACGCTGTTGCCGGCCTTCAGCATGCCGCGCGCCTTGCGCAGCCGCGCCTGAATTTGATAGGCGTGCGGCGGCAGGCCGGTGGCCTGCTGAAACTGCCGCAGCAGGTAATAAGGACTGAGCGCCACGCGATCCGCCAGCTCCAGCAGCGAAATGTCCGCCTCGGGGAAATCGTCGAGAAAGGCTTTCACCCGCGCCACTTGGCTTTGCGCCCGGCTCTGCGGCGCAGGATCGATACGGCTTTTGCCGTGCCGCAGCATCAGCCAGGTCAGCGCCGAGAACACCATGGTCTCCTTCATCAGCCGGTTCTCATCGCTGCGCAGCAGGCTGAACGCCATGCGCAACTGGCCAGCCAGGCCGACGTCGTGCACCACCGGGTTGGGAAAATAAGGCGTCGCGCCGGCGCCGGTTTTCAGATCGCGCGATAAAAAGGCCAGTAGCTCCGGCGTCGGGTACATCGCCTGATACGACCAGCCCTCTTCGGTGGCGGAACTGCCAGTATGAATATCGTCGGCGTTGACCAGAATGATGCTGCCCAGCGGCGCCACGTGTTCGCCGCCGGTGCGGTAGAAGCGCTGGGCGCCATCGTCGATGACGCCCACGCAGAAGCCTTCATGGCTGTGGCGCGAGAAGGTTTGGCGGCGGTAGGTGGCCTGCAGCACTTCCAGCCCGCCAAGATCGTCGACGTGCATAAAATGAGCCTGCTCCCGGGATGCTTTGCGCGCTATGCCTTCCGCCTTCATCTTGCCTACCTCCGCTGAATGAGAGGCATTCTAGCACTCGCGCGAGGGCGGGTTTTGTACAAAATTGCCCGTCTCGGCCCCCGGCGGCGCGATCGCCGCGCAGCGCCAGGCGCTGAATACCGCCAGCAGCGGCGCCAGCGCGAACGCCAGGAACAGCCAACGCGCCGCCGATGCCGCGCCCGTCGCGCCCCCCGGATCGTTCAGCCCCGCCAGGTTGGCGATCATCCCGGCCAGCGCCGCACCGAATGCGGTGGCGAACAGCTGCACCGTGGTAATTGAAGCGCCGGCGATATCTTTGTCCGCTTCAGGTGCCACCTGCAAAATGCGCGTCAGCAGGTGCGGCCAACCGAAGCCGATGCCGAATCCCACCAGCAACAGCGCAATGACGATCGGCGCCAACGCCTGCCAGTGGCCGCCGGACGGCATCGGCATCAGGATCGCCAGCGCCAGCAAGCCCACCAGCACGAACAGCGGCCCGCTGACGATCGCCCGGCGAATGCCCGCTCCGCGCCAGCCGGAGCTGAGGATCTCGGACAACGTCCAACCGGCGGCCATAGCGGCGGCGATATAGCCGGAGATCAGCGGCGACTGGCCGTGCAGCAGCTGCAGGAAATAAGGCACGAAGATTTCGCTGGTCATGCCGATCACCAGCAACGCGGTCGTGATGTACAACGCCGCCAGCGATGAGCCGCGCCGCAGTGCGCCGTGCGGCAACAGGCGGGCGCGCGAGTGCGCTTCGCGCTTCAGCAACCAGGCCATCAGCACCAGCGAGAGCGCGATGCCCGCCAGGTTGATCCAGGCACTGTGCGCCAGGCTGCCGGCGGACACCACCAGCACCGCCACGGTCAGCAACAGCAGCTGTGCGGTCGGCAACGGTGCGGCCGCCTGCTGCGCTTTGCCCTTGGGCAGGATCAGGAAGGTAAACGCGGCGTACAGCGCCATGATCGGCAGCAGAATGCCGAAGGCCCAGCGCCAGGCGTTCAGTTCGGCGAAAATACCGCCTACCGCCGGCCCCACCAGGGTGGCGATGCCCCACATCGCCGAGATGAGCGCCATGGCGCGCGGCCACAGCCGCTGCTCGAATACCAGATTGATCATCGCGTAGGAGAGCGCAAAGATCAGCCCGCCACCAAAGCCCTGCACCGTGCGGCCGATCAGCATCACCGGCATGCTCGGCGCCAGCGCGCACAGCGCCGCCCCGGCGATGAAGAACAGCGAAGCCACCAGATAGGCGCTGCGCGCACCGTAGCCGCTGAGCAAGCGGGCCGACAGCGCGGAGCCGAGGATAGACGCCACCACGAACAGCGTGGTGTTCCAGGCATAGAGATCCAGCCCGCCGATATCCTGCACCACCGAGGGCAAGATGGTGGTGGCGACCAGAATATTGATGGCATGCAGCGCCACGCCGAGCGAGAGCGCGATCGCACTGGCCGCATTTTTGCCAGAGAAAAGGTCGCTCCAGCGGCTATCGTCATGGGTTATCACGGTTGTCGTCCTGTTTTCAGAGGAATGGCATTGAGTTGATCATAAGATTGCGTTAAATTTAACAAGAGTTATCTTGGAATAAGTTAGGGCGAGGCGGAGAAATATGTCAAGAATAAACTTGGAAAATAGCGGAAAGACCGCACAATCGGTCAGTGACCGCTTGCTGACGCTATTGAAAACCCGCGGCCCGCAGCAAGCTTCTGACGCAGGAAAGGTGCTCGGCACCACCGGTGAGGCGGCCCGCCAGCAGTTCGTCAAGCTGGCGAAAGAGGGGCTGGTCGAAGCGGTGGCGGAAACGCGCGGCGTAGGCCGCCCGGTACAGCTGTGGCATTTGACCTCGGCCGGCAATGCACGCTTTCCCGATACCCATGCGGACCTGACGGTTCAGCTGCTGCGCACCGTGCGCGACAAGCTGGGCGAACAGGCGCTCGACGTGCTGATCGAAACCCGCGAGCAGGAAAACCGCATCAACTACAAGCAGGCGATGATTGGCGCCGCCGATCTGCAGGAGCGCGTGGCGCGCCTGACCGAGATCCGCTGTCGCGAAGGGTATATGGCCGAATGGCGCCAGGAGGAGGACGGTGCCTATCTGCTGGTGGAAAACCACTGCCCGATCTGCGCCGCTGCCACCGTCTGCCAGGGCTTCTGCCGGGCGGAGCTGAGTATCTTCACCGAAGTGCTGCAGGCGCAGGTGGAGCGCGCCGAACACATTCTGGCCGGCTCGCGCCGCTGCGCCTACCGGATTTCGCTCCTGTAACACCGGTTTTTGCCCACGTTTTCAACCGGTACAGATTATTCTGCTTGTGCACCCCACACCTTCCCTTCTAAGGTTGAATTAACGAACATTCAGGCAAACAGCGGGCCTCGCGCCCGCTTGGCAAATCCGTCGGCGCTAAGCGCGCAGCGGCAGAGTAACCCCACGGGAGTTGAACGATGAAGAAGCCGCATGCCGGATTCTGGCTGGCGACGCTGGGACTGGGCGTTTGCTGGCTGCTGGCGCTGCTGACTCGCGATCGGCTCAACGGCCTACTGCTGGCCGGCGCGGCGCTGGCGCTGATCTTTACCCCTGCCACCCGCCGTAAGGGCGCGGCTCTGGCTGCCCTGGGCGGTATCGGCATGGATGGGCTATGGAGCTACAGCGGCGTGCTGCACTACAGCGGGCAACACGGCCTGCCGCTCTGGACCCTCGCGCTGTGGATCGGCTTCGGCTGCTGGTGGTATTGGCTGCTGGACGTGGTCAGAGCGGCGCCCTGGCCGCTGGCGGTGCTGGGCGCCGCCGTCGGTCCTTTCGCCTACGCCGTCTCCTGGAAGCTGGGCGTGTTACTGCCCGGCGTGCCGCCGGAGTTCATGCTGCTGTTGCTGGCCGTCGGCTGGTCGATTTACCTGCCGGCCGTCAGTTGGCTGCAGTGGAAGCGGCGGAACAGCTGAACGGCTTGCGGCAGTCGGGAAAAATAATGCCGAAAGCCATTGCTTATCGGTTGCCCAATCGGGTTTACTGAGCGTTCTAATAATAATCATCCCTGCAAAAACACATCCCTATGCTTAGCCAACAAAGCCGTAGCGTCCTGCCGTTGATCGGGGCGTTGTTCACGTTATATATCGTTTGGGGTTCCACCTATTTCGTCATTCGCCTCGGCGTCGCGCAGTGGCCGCCGCTGATGATGGCCGGGATTCGCTTTCTGATTGCCGGCATCGTGCTGTTCAGTTTCCTGGCCTGGCGCGGCCACGCGCTGCCGACGCCGAAGCAGTGGCTGGCCGCCGGCGCCATTGGCATTCTGTTGCTGGCGGTAGGCAACGGCCTGGTGACGGTGGCGGAACACCAACATGTGCCGTCCGGCATCGCCGCGGTGATGGTGGCGACGGTGCCGCTGTTCACCCTCTGCTTCAGCCTGCTGTGGGGCATGCGTAACACCAAACTGGAATGGGCCGGTATTGCGCTCGGGTTAGTGGGCATCGTGCTGCTCAACACCGGCAACAACCTGGTGGGCAACCCGACCGGCGCGCTGTTGATCTTGCTGGCGTCGGCCAGTTGGGCCTTTGGCTCGGTATTGGGATCGCGCATCTCGCTGCCGGCCGGGCCGATGGCCGGCGCGGCGGAGATGCTGGTCGCCGGCGTGGTGTTATTGGTCGCCAGCCGGCTGAGCGGCGAGCACCTGGCTCAGATGCCGAGCACCGGCGGCTTTCTGGCGCTCGGGTACTTGATTGTCTTCGGCTCGATGCTGGCGATCAGCGCCTATATGTTCTTGTTGAAGAATGTGCGCCCGGCGGTCGCCACCAGCTATGCCTACGTCAACCCGGTGGTGGCGGTGCTGCTCGGCATCGGCTTTGCCGGCGAATCGCTGGCGCCGCGCGAGTGGCTGGCGCTGGTGATCATCGTGGCGGCGGTGGTGCTGGTGACGCTGGGAAAATACCTGTTCGCCCGCCCGGCCAACGTACAGGCCATCGACTGCGAACGGCGGTGATCACAAAGGGCGGTCTGCGGGCCGCCGTTAAAAACGATTCTTGTTTCACCCGGCGAAGGGGCTATAATTCCCGCTGTTCCAAGCAACCTGCGAAATTATTCCTATGCTGAAAAAAGCGTTCCTCATCGTCATCGCCCTGTGCGCCTTCGGTTCTCTGGGCGGCGTATTCCTCGCCGGGCTGAACATCTACACCCGTTCCACCACCCCGCATGAAGAAAGCGCGCCTGCCGGGGATACCGCCGCCACGCCGGCGCAAACCGAAACCCTTCAGGCCAAGTGATCGTCCATCCAACGCTGACAGCGCTGCTGTAAAAAGCGCTGCAGCTGCCTGACGCGTTCCGACACCTGCGAGCGATGCGGGCAGACCAGATTGATCGGCACCGCGTCGCTGCGCCATTCCGGCAACAGCTGCACCAGCCGCCCGGCGCGAATGTCGGCCACCACGTCGATCGCCGACTTGCGCACCACCCCGTGGCCAGCCAGCGCCCAGCGCCGCGCCACCTCGCCATCATCGGTAAAATAGCTGCCGTTCAACGGCACTTCGATCAGTTCCTCACCGCGCCATAGCCGCCATTCCACCTGTCGTTTGCCGCTGGGCTGATACACCAGAATGCTGTGCCGAACCAGATCGGCCGGCGTTTGCGGCGCGCCATGCCGCCGCAGGTAATCGGGGCTGGCGCAGATCAGCCGCCGGTGCTGCGGCAAAATGGGCAGCGCCACCAGCGAAGAGTCGGCCAACGGCCCGAAACGGAGCGCCACATCCACCGGTTCGCGAAACAGATCGGCCTGCCGATCGTTGATCAGGAGCTGCAGCTGAATATGCGGGTGCTGCAGGCGGAACTCATCCAGCCAGCAGAGCAGCAAATTGCGGCCAAAATCCGACGGCGCGGAAATCTGCAGTACCC
This sequence comes from Serratia sp. CY47444, assembly GCF_052168635.1. NCBI lineage: Bacteria > Pseudomonadati > Pseudomonadota > Gammaproteobacteria > Enterobacterales > Yersiniaceae > Serratia > Serratia sp. CY47444. The sequence goes on along the minus strand of NZ_JBJNMH010000002.1, from coordinate 318,362 downwards.
CGGACAGCCCCTGATGCTTCTCGCGGATCGCCTGCTCTCCTTCGGCCAACGCGCCCAGCGCCAGGCGCGCGCTGTCGAGATAGCGGGCGCCCTCCTCCGTCAACCTCAGGCTGCGGGTGGAACGCACCAGCAGCCGCGCGCCCAGCTGCTGCTCCAGCCTTTTCACCGCGATGCTGGCCGCCGCCGGCGTCATGTCCAGCGCGCGCGCCGCGGCGGAAAAACTGCCGCCGTCCACCGTGCGGACAAACACCTCGAGATCGACAAATGAGGTCATGTATTTCCCCTCTTTTTAGCCCAATCAATTATTAATATTAATTTACAAGTGTTTGCTATTAGGCGGGCTTTTTTCCTCATTTTCAATCAGGAAAGATAGATCCCGTTGAAACTTATCTAAAAAGAGGCCTTAACATGACGATTCCCGACTCCCCCCCTGAAACGACAAAAGCTGGTGATCCTGGGCGGCACCAGCGGCATTGGCGCCGCGGTGGCCTACGCGGCGGCGGCGCGCGGCGCTGAAGTGGTGCTGGCTTCGCGTCGCCTTCCCCACGCCGGGGAGAAAAACGACGCGCTGCATCTGATGCAGGCCGACCTGACCGATGAAGCATCACTGCATGCGCTGTTTGCCGCCGTCGGCGCTTTCGACCATCTGGTGATCACCGCCGGGCCGTTGGTGGACGCGAAACCGCTGGCGGAGACTGCCTTTGAGCAGGCGCAGGCCGACTTCAACGTCAAATTCTGGGGCAGTTTGCGCGCGGTGCAGGCGGCGCTGCCGACGCTGGCGCCGCAGGGCTCCATCACCCTGACCTCCGGCCAACTGTCGCGTAAATACCTTGGCGGTCAGTTGATCAAAACCGGCATCAACGCCGCGCTGGAAGCGGTCGGCAAACAGTTGGCGAAGGAGCTGGCGCCGCGGCGGGTGAACGTGGTCAGCCCCGGCATCACCGCCACCGAAGCCTACGACGGCATGAGCGCCGCGCAGCGTCAGGCGCTGTTCGAGCGCGTAAGCGGCAGCCTGCCGGTCGGCCGGATCGGCCAGGCGGCCGACGTCGCGGCGGGTTACCTGCTGGCGATGGAGAACGGTTTCGTCACCGGCAGCGTGATCGACATCGACGGCGGCGGCCTGCTGTAACGGCGGCTAGAGCGCCGTCACGCCCTGTGCGGCGGCCTGCTGCTCCAGCACGGTGATAATCTGGTAAGCCGAGCGCGGCACCAGGCTGAAATCGCCGATCAGCAGGCGGTCGCTGACCGCCTCATCCAGCATCGCTCGGGCGCCGGCGCGCAGGATGTCCACCTGTTCCGGTGGCGTGCCGGCTGCGGTGATCAGCGGCAAACCGGGCACCGCCGCCGTGCGGCCGATGATTTTCAGCCCCTCCAGCGCCTGTGGCTGCGCGCGGCGCAGCAGTTCCATGCTGATGGAATCGATGGCGGCGATATCCGCCTGCCCGCTGCGGATCAGCTTCAGCGACTGGTAATGCGCCCCGGAGGCGATAGCCGCACCGAAGAATTTCCCGTCCTGCGCCAGCGGCGCGATCAGCGCGCGCAAGCCGTTGTAGCCGGACTGGGAATCGGTGCTGTTATACGCCACCGTCCGGCCGCGAAAATCCGCCAGCCGCTCGCCGGGATCGTCCGCGCGCACCACCAGCCAGCTGCGGTAATTCGGCCCGTCGCACCCTTCCACCCGGTAGTGGTAGGTGCCGATTAGCTGCACCTGCGGCAAGGTGCTGACCAACGGATAACCGCAGGTTTGGCTGAGCAGCAGATCCTCGCGCCGCCAGTGCTGCGCCAGATCGTCCGGCCAGCTAAGCCGTTCCGGCGCCGCCGGCAACCCCAGCCGCAGCAGCTTGCCGCGCAAGACCTGCCAGAAGGATTCGGCCTGCTCCCGGCCAACGCCGTACATCGGTAGAGACACCTGCATCATTTCCCCCTTACCCCGCCGGAGTGGTCGCCAGCGTCTGCTGGCGCCAGGCGGTGAGATAACGCACCCAACGTTCGAACAGCATATCGGTGATAATAGCCAACAACGCCACGACCGCCGCGCCCTGGATCACATAGGCGGTGTTAAACCCGCTCAGGCCGATGATGATCGGCGAACCGAGCGTTTTGGTACCGACGGTGGAAGCGATGGCCGCCGTGCCGATGTTAATGATCACCGACGTGCGGATCCCGGCGACAATCACCGGCGCCGCCAGCGGCAGTTCAACCCGCCACAGAATTTGCCAGGCGCTCATCCCCACGCCGCGGGCGATCTCGCGCGTGGCGGGCGGTACCGATTCGATGCCCGCCAGCGTGCCCTGCAGGATCGGCAGCAGGCCGTACAGCACCAGCGCAATGATCGCCGGCTGCTCGCTGAAGCCCATCACCGGCACCGCTACCGCCAGCACCGCCACCGGCGGGAAGGTCTGCCCCACCGCCACTACCGTTTCCACCAGCGAACGAAACTCCCGGCCGCTGCGTCGGGTCACAGCGACGCCCGCCGCCACGCCGATTACCACCGCGATCAGGCTGGAGATCGCCACCAGCGACAGGTGCGCCCCCACCAGCGCGATAAAGCTGTCCTGCTGATAAATGGGCCGCTCCAAATCAGGGAACCAGGCGGCGAACAGGCCGCGCAGATGATCCATGCCGAACACCAGCGCCAACAGCAGCGCCAACGTCCAGGGCAGCGGATCGCGCAGCAGGCGCCCGATGCGCCCGCTCATGACAGCGCCTGCCCGGCGATCAGATCGTGGAAGTGCAGAACCCCCAACGCTTCGCCCCGTTCATCCACCACCGGCAGGCAGTCGCTGCCGCGCGCCACGAACACCGACAGCGCCTCGCGCAGGCTCATGGCGGCGGCGATCGGCTCGCCCCCAGCGACGCCGGGCCGCACCCGCTCCGCCACCGTACCCAGCGACAGCAGCTTGATGCCGCGATCGCTGCGCCCGAAGAAATCGCGCACGAAATCGTTGGCCGGCGCGGTCAGCAGCGCCAGCGGCGTGCCCTGTTGCACCACGCGCCCCTGATCGAGCAGCACCAGGCGATCCGCCAGGCCCAGCGCCTCGTCAATGTCGTGCGTCACCAGCACGATGGTGCGGCCCGAGATCTGATGAATGCGGGCGATCTCCGCCTGCAGCGCCGTGCGGGTGACCGGATCCAGCGCGCCGAACGGTTCGTCCATCAGCAACACCTCGGGATCGGCGGCCAGCGCACGCGCCACCCCCACCCGCTGCTGTTGCCCGCCGGACAGCTGGTGCGGGTAGCGACGGCGAAACAGATCCGGCTCCAGGTGCAGCAGCTCCAGCAACTCGGTAACCCGATCGCGGATGCGCGCACGCGGCCATTTCAGCAGTTGCGGCACGGTGGCGATGTTCTCCTCCACCGTCCAGTGCGGGAACAGGCCGATCGACTGGATCGCATAGCCCATGCGTCGCCGCAGATCCTGCGGTTTGAACGACTGGATCTCTTCGCCGGCAAAGAGGATCTTGCCCCGATCGTGTTCTATCAGGCGATTGATCATTTTTAACGTCGTGGACTTGCCAGAACCCGAGGTGCCGATCAACACGGTGAATTCGCCCTCGGCGATGTGCAGCGTGAGATCGTCGACCGCCGGCTTGCCCTGAAAAATTTTGCTGACTTGCTCAAAGTGAATCATCGGCGCGATACGTCCAGGATTGAAACCCAAAATTTAAACAGCGAATCGACGATGACCGCCATCACGACCACCGGGATCACCCCCAGCAGAACCAGATCCAGCGCGCTGCTGAGCAGCCCCTGGAACACGATGGCGCCAAAACCGCCGGCGCCGATCAGCGCCGCCACCACCGCCATGCCGACGGTTTGCACCGCCAGGATGCGCACGCCGGTCAGGAACAGCGGCAACGCCAACGGCAGCTGCACGCGCAGGAAAATCTGCCCGCGCGTCAACCCCATGCCGGTGGCGGACTCAATCACCCCGGCCGGCACGCTCTGCAGCCCCGCCACCACGCTGCGCACCAGCGGCAACAGCGCGTACAGCACCAGCGCCACGATCGCCGGCGCCATGCCGATGCCGCTGACGCCGTGCTCCGCCAGCCAGGGCACCGCCGTCGCCAGCCCCGCCAGCGGCGCGATCAGCAGGCCGAACAGCGCGATGGAAGGCACGGTCTGGATAATGTTCAGCGCGGAAAAAATCGGCCTCTGCCAGCGCTCGGAGCGAAAACACAGCACCCCGAGCGGCACGCCGATCGCCAGCGCCGGGGCCATCGTCGCCAGCAGAATGGTCAGGTGCTGCAACAGCGCGGCGTCAAACACCTCCTGACGATTGTGGTACTCCTTCAGCAGCGACAGCTGATCGAGCTGATGCCCGAACAGCAGCAGCGCCGGCGGCACCAGCACCAGCGCGTTGCCCAGCATGCGCCACAGGTGCGACGCGGTGAGGCGCGCCATGGCGTCGGCCGCGATCAGCAGGCTCAGCGCCATCGTCAGCCAGCAGCCGCTGCCCCAAGAGGTGCGCGCCAGGCGCGACCCCTCCTGCGCCAGGCGTTCGGCGGCCTGCCCACTGATCCAGAAGGCCAGCGTCAACACCCCGCAGGCGGCCAGCGCCGCCAGCAGCGCCCGCCCCCGCGTCGGCGGCAACAGGCTGAGGCTCGCCAATGCCGCCAGCGGCAACAGCAGCCACAGCGCCGGGCCGTGCAGCAGGGAGAACAAGGAGAGACTTTTGCCCGACAACAGGCGATTGGGGGCATAACTGAGGAACGGCAGGCCGAACGCGGCCAGCAGCAACAGCATGAACAGCGTCAACAAGACGCGATGTTTTACGGCGATAGTCAAAGAAACGCTCCGGCTCCCTCGGTTAACCCCCTCTCCCGACGGCAGAGGGGGCACCTCGGCATTATCCCTTAACAAACCCTTTCTCTTTCAGGTAAGCGGCCGCCACCTGTTTGGCGTCCTGGCCTTCCACGGCGATCTGGGCGTTGAGTTTTTGCAGCGTCGGCCCGTCCAGCGAGGCGAACACCGGCTTCAGCAGCTCAGGCAGATTGGCGTGCGCTTTCAGCGCCGCTTCGCGCACGATTGGCGCCGGCGCGTAGATCGGCTGTACGCCTTTCGGGTCCGCCAAGGTCTGCAACCCCAGCGCCGCCACCGGGCCATCGGTGCCGTAGGCCATCGCCGCGTTGACGCCGGAGGTCTGCTCCGCCGCCGCCTTGATGGTCACCGCCGTGTCACCGCCGGCCAGGGACAGCAGCTGATCCTGATTCAGTTTGAAACCGTAGGCGCTCTGGAACGCCGGCAGCGCATCCGGCCGTTCGATAAATTCCGCCGAGGCCGCCAGCTTGAACTTGCCGCCACCGTTGATCCACTTGCCGAGATCCGACAGCGTTTTCAGATGATTGGCCTCCGCCACGTCCTGGCGAATAGCGATGGTCCAGGTGTTGTTGGCCGGCGCCGCGTCCAGCCAGACGATTTTGTTTTTGTCGTAGTCGAGCTGTTTCACTTTCTCGAAGCCGGCCTGGGCGTTCTTCCACGCCGGATCTTTCTCATCGGAGAAGAAAAACGCGCCGTTGCCGGTGTACTCCGGGTAGATGTCGATCTCACCGGAGGTGATGGCGCCGCGCAGCACCTTGGTGGTACCGAGCTGCAGCTTGTTAGTGGTCTTGATGCCGTTGGCTTCCAGCACCTGCACGATGAGGTTGCCGAGCAGCGAACCTTCGGTATCGATCTTGGAGCCGACGCGCACCGAGTCGGCCGCCTGCGCCAGGCCGCCGGTGGCCAGCAGAGCCAGCGCGACGGCAAAGGAACGTCCGCGTGATAAGGTGATTGCCATACTTTTCCTCTGGTTATACGTTTTCCGGCTCATGGGCCAGTTAGGTTGGAAAATACTGAGAAACGCGCTTCCAGCGCGCAATAAATTTTTCCGTCGGCAGGGCATCGCCTCCCCCCTGCGGTTCACCGGCGTGCAACGGATGCACGCCGACGTCGATCGGCGTCAGGGCGTAATCGCGCAGCCACTCGCCGTAACCTTGCGCGACAAATCCCTGACTGCGCCGCTGATACGCCTCACGCTCCGCCAGATAGACTTCGCGCAAACCATACCAGGGCAGGCCGGGCAGATCGTGATGCACTAAATGGTAGTTCAAATTGAGAAACAACAGCCGCCACGGCCAGCCCGCCTCATTAATAATAGAACGTGCCTGCGGTGCGTCCACGGCGCGATGCTCAAAAAACGATCTCACCTTGGTCAGCGCCAACGCCGGATAGCTGATGGCCAACAGGTAAAACGCCGTGCCGATACCCTGCATCTGCAACCAGTGCAGCAGTACCACCAACAGCGACAGGTGCGCTAACCACCTCGCCCAGGCGCGCCACTCCCCTCCGGCGAGCGCTTTCACCGCCCCGGCCAGGGTCGCGGCAATATCCAGCGCCGGGCCGAGGAGCACCCGGCCGATCAGCGTATTGCGCACGGCGGCCAACAGCGGCAACAGGCGGGGATAACGCCGCCACTGCGCGGCGCTGAAGTAATAGCTTTCGGGATCTTCGTGCGGATCGGTCAGGTGGTCGTTGCGGTGGTGGCGCAGATGCGAATCGCGATACAGCCCATAGGGATACCACACCGCCAGCGGCAACAGGCCGAACAGCTGATTGACGCGCGGCCAGCGCGTCGGGTGGCCGTGGATCAGCTCGTGTTGCAACGACAGGTACCAGGTAGTCAGGAGGATCAGCAGCGGTGCGCCAAGCCACGGGCCCAGCGCCTGCCAAGAATACGCCACGCCGAACCAGCCGCCGTACACCGCCGCCATGATCCCCCAGGTGGGCAGCTCCAGCCGCCAATGCCGGCGCCGATAAAGCTGCCTGATTCGTTCGCGCTGTTCGGGGTGCAAATAGTGGGCGTGGGACATGCTGCGGCTCGCGGTAAGAGATTTTCTCTCAGTATCCGTGAGCCGTTGCGGCGTTCAAAATAACGAAAATGGCAAAGCTAAGTGAAAATTCAGCGGGTTGCGTACGCGGCCTGCGGTTCGCACGCCACCGGGAAATTCACCGAATTGGCGATAAAGCACAGGTGATGCGCCTTCTCATGCAGCTGTTGCGCCAGTTGCAGATCGTCGCCATCGCGCACCGTGACCTGCGGCCGCAGCGTCACCGAGGTGAAAAAGCCGCCGCGCGCGGCGTCTTCGCGCATCACGCCCACGGCATCGTCCTGATAGGCCAGCACCGAAATCCCCGAGGTGGCGCACAGATGCAGGTACCATAATTTGTGGCAAGCGCTGAGCGATGCCACCAGCAAATCCTCCGGATTCCAGCGCGTCGCGTCACCGCGGAAGGCCGGATCGGCTGAGCCGGCGATATCTGCCTTGCCCACGGCGCCGATCAGGTGATCGCGTCCATAAGCGCGATAATCTTCCGTGCCTGCGCCCAGATTCCCCTGCCAGGTCACCGAGACCTGATAATGATGCTCGCCTTTCATGTCTTTTGCTCCCGTTGGCCGGCCAATGAAAAATTGTCTGGGTGCATGCCCGGAGAACACTATTGGCGGAAAAGCGTGAATACGCAAACGGCGAAACGAGAAAAAACGGGCCGCGCAGGCGGCCCGTCGGTCACATCCCTTCAGGGAACGAAATCGAGCACCACGGCGTTGAACAGCGCGTACTCGGTGGCGTTGGCCATCGGCGGAAACTGCACGTGCTGCACCGCCGCGCTGGCCGCCGCACACAGGGGCGCATCGCCCCTCACGATCTTGCTGCTCACCAGCTTGCCGTCCGGCCGCAGCCGTATGCTGATGGTGCAGCGTTGGCCGCGCGCGTGTTCCGGCAAACGCAGCTCGCGGCTCACCGCGTTATGCACCCGCACCGGATAGCTGAGCGGCGTCGCAGTCTGCGCCTCGGCCTGCGGCCCCGGCAACGGGGTGCCGGCCTGACGCCCGGCGCCCGCGCCGCAGCCGCTCAACAGTAACAGCGCCAACAGGCCTAGTGTCTTTTTCATTCCCGATGTCCTTATTGGGGATTAATCTTTATCGAGCGCCCTTACTGCGCCGCTGGGTAAGCCTCACCGTCATCCGCGTAACGCTGCAGGCGCTCGCGCCACCACTTGGCCGCCAGGCCGCTGGCGCTTTCACGCCAGCCGAAATAGGCAGCGTCGCTGCAGCGCTCAGATTCAACGCGTTTCGCCACCAGTTCGCCGCTGTTCAGGTAAGGTTCCGCCAGAGAGCGCGGCAGATAGCCACAGCCCAGCCCGGCCAACTGCGCCTGCAGTTTGGCGTCAAAGCCGAAGACCGTCAGCGTATCCTGTTCTTCCAGCAGGTTCAGGCTCTGCGGCGCGTTGACGCGCGAGGTATCGCGCACCACCACCGCCCGGTGCTGACGGATCTCATCCTTCGGCAACGGTTCCGGCAGCGCCGCCAGCGGATGCTGCGGCGCGACGGCGAACACGTAATCCAGCTGCCCCAGGCGGCTGAACGCATAGCCCACCCGCGACGGCGGCTCGCAAATGGCGCCGATGATAATGTCGGCGCAGCCGTAAACCAGCGACTCCCAGGAACCGGCCAGCACCTCGTGGCTGAAACGCAGCCGGGTATGGTGATGCTGCCGATAGAACTCGTCGATCAGCGGCAACAGGCGGGCAAACGGGAAGGAGGCGTCGATCCCGAGCGTGATCTCGCTTTCCCAGCCGTTCTCCACGTAGCGCGCCTGCTGTTCCAGATCCTGCGCCGCGCGCAGCAGCACCCGCCCTTTTTCCAGCATCAGCTTGCCGGTATCGGTGAACTTCGCCCGATGGCCGGAGCGATCGAGCAGGGTGATGTCAAGATCGTTCTCGAGCTTTTGCACCATATAGCTCAGTGCCGAAGGGGTTTTAAACAGTGCGGCGGCCGCGGCGGCGAAAGATCCGTGCCGGTCCAGCGCGTCCAAAATCAGCAGCGCTTCCAGGTTTAATCTCATGCTTTCTCCCGTGTATAAAAAAACTCAACAAGTCGGCAAAAATTCTGCGGTATCTTTGAAATCGCCCTCTGCCTACCATGCGTTTTATCGGCGTTACACTCATCAGATGTTCAACCGAAATATCACTGGGAAGGTAAATTATGTCCAAGTTTCAACTGCTTGATAAAGACAATTCCGCACTAATTTTTATCGATCATCAACCACAAATGGCCTTCGGCGTGGCTAATATTGATCGTCAGCAACTGAAAAACAACGTTGTTGGTTTGGCGAAGGCAGGCAAGATTTTCAACGTCCCTACCCTTTTCACCTCGGTCGAAACCGAAAGCTTCAGCGGCTATATCTGGCCGGAACTGCTGGCGGTACACCCTGAAATCACCCCGATTGAACGCACCTCGATGAACTCCTGGGAAGACGCGGCCTTCGTTAAAGCCGTGGAAGCCACCGGCCGCAAAAAGCTGGTGATCTCCGCGCTGTGGACCGAAGTGTGCCTGACCTTCCCTGCGCTGATGGCGCTGGAAGCCGGCTATGAAGTGTATGTGGTGACCGACACCTCCGGCGGCACCTCCGTCGATGCGCACGAGCGTTCGATCGATCGCATGGTGCAGGCCGGCGCCGTGCCGGTGACCTGGCAGCAGGTGCTGCTGGAGTACCAGCGCGACTGGGCGCGCAAAGACACCTATGACGCGGTGATGGCGCTGGTGCGCGAACACAGCGGCGCTTACGGCATGGGCGTCGACTACGCTTACACCATGGTGCACCACGCACCGGCGCGCACGGTGAAATAATTCCCCTTGCCCCGGCCCCGCGCCGGGGTATTTTCAGGAGTCGGTTTTATGGCCCATCCGCAGCATGTCACGCTGGTGATCACCCACCGTTTGGCGCCGGGGAACGAGCAGGCCTATGAGGCCTGGCTGAACCGCATCATGCCGGACGCCGCGGGCTTCACCGGCCATCTGGGCGTCAACGTCATCCGCCCATCCGACAGCGAACAGGCCTATACGGTGCTGGTCCGCTTCGACAATGTCGACAATCTCTACCGCTGGCTCAACTCGCCGCTGCGCAAGCAATACATCGAAGAAGTCACTCCGCTGTTGCTGGAGAACGACCATATCGAGATCCGCCCCGGCGCGGAGTTCTGGTTTACCCCACCCAATCCCAACGTGCGCCAGCCGCCCCAGTGGAAGCAGTTCATCATCACCCTGCTGGTGATCTTCCCTTCCACCAATCTGGTGCCCTGGTTTTGGGGGCTGGCGCTGCCGCAGTTGAACGGCACGCTGCTCGGCCATTTTCTCAATGACGCCACCGTGGTCGCCCTGGTGGTGTACCTGTGGATGCCCATCGTGACTCGCGTCTTTCATCAATGGCTGATCCGCCGCTAGGCGGTTCGCCGGGAGAATGTTATGAACCACCACGCTTCATTGATCATCACCAACGGCAAGTTTCACACCGTCGATCGCCAAAATCCTACCGCACAGGCGGTCGCCATCCGCGACGGCAAGTTTCTGGCGGTCGGCAGCGAAGCCGAAGTCATGCAACACGCCGGGCCGGAAACCCAGGTGATCGATCTGCACGGCCACACCGCCATTCCGGGCCTGAACGACTCGCACCTGCACCTGATCCGCGGCGGCCTGAACTACAACCTGGAGCTGCGCTGGGAAGGCGTGCCTTCGCTGGCCGACGCGCTGCGCATGTTGAAAGAGCAGGCGCTGCGCACGCCGAGCCCGCAATGGGTGCGGGTGGTCGGCGGCTGGACCGAATTCCAGTTTGCCGAACGCCGCATGCCAACGCTGGACGAAATCAACCAGGCGGCGCCGGACACGCCGGTATTTATTCTGCATCTCTACGATCGCGCGCTGCTCAACCGCGCGGCGCTGAAGGTAGTCGGCTACACCAAAGACACGCCGAACCCACCGGGCGGCGAGATCCAGCGCGACGCCAACGGCAACCCGACCGGCATGCTGATCGCCAAACCCAACGCCATGATCCTGTACGCCACGCTGGCGAAAGGGCCGAAGCTGCCGCTGGAACAGCAGGTCAACTCCACCCGCCAGTTCATGCGTGAGCTGAACCGCCTCGGCCTCACCAGCGCCATCGACGCCGGCGGCGGTTTCCAGAACTACCCGGAGGATTATCAGGTGATCGCCGAGCTGCACGAGAAAAAGCAGCTGACCATCCGCATCGCCTATAACCTGTTCACCCAGCGGCCGAAGCAGGAACTGGAAGACTTCGAGCTGTGGACTGATATGCTCAAGCCGGGCCAGGGCACCGATTTCTATCGCCACAACGGCGCCGGCGAGATGCTGGTGTTTTCCGCCGCCGACTTCGAAGACTTCCTGCAGCCGCGCCCGGATCTGCCGCCGGGCACCGAAGACGAGCTGGAGCGGGTGGTGCGCCATTTGGTCGAGCACCGCTGGCCGTTCCGCCTGCACGCCACCTATGACGAATCCATCAGCCGCATGTTGGACGTGTTCGAGAAGGTGAACCGCGACATTCCGTTCAACGGGCTGCACTGGCTATTCGACCACGCCGAAACCATTACCGAACGCAATATCGAACGGGTCAAGGCGCTGGGCGGCGGCATTGCGGTGCAGCATCGCATGGCGTTCCAGGGCGAATATTTCGCCGACAGGTACGGCATCGAAGCCACCAAACATACGCCGCCGGTAGCGAAAATGCTGGCGGCTGAGCTGCCGGTCGGGCTGGGCACCGACGCCACCCGCGTCGCCAGCTACAACCCGTGGACGGCGCTGTACTGGCTGGTCTCCGGCCGCACCGTCGGCGGCATGGCGATGTACGACGACAGCGCCCGTCTGGATCGCGAAACGGCGCTGATGCTGTGGACGCAAGGGAGCGCCTGGTTCTCCACCGAACAGGGCAAGAAAGGCCAGATCAAGGTCGGTCAGTTGGCGGATATGGCGGTGCTGTCGCAGGACTATTTCAGCGTGCCGGAAGAGCAGATCAAAGGCATCGAGTCGGTGATGACGGTGGTGGATGGCAAAGTGGTCTACGCCGCTGGCAGCTTCTCGCCGCTGGCGCCACCGCCGCTGCCGGTGCTGCCGGAGTGGTCACCGGTCACCCAAGTGCCGGGCCATTACCGCTCCGCGCCGCCGCCGGCGGCAGCTCGCGTCGGGGTCGTGAGCCAGGCGCACCAATGCTGCGGCCCGTGCGGCGTACACGCGCATCAGCATGACATTGCGCGCCGCTCCAGCATCCCGGTGTCGGACGAGAATGCCTTCTGGGGCGCGTTCGGCTGTTCGTGCTTCTCGTTCTAAGTTGCCAGCCCAGCAACTTATTACGTAACTAGCTTAATAAGATACTAAGTTAGTAAAGTAGCAAATTAATGGCGCTGTCCGCGGAGAGCGCCATTTTATTGTCAATCGCGGTTGATCTCCAGCCAGCACCGCTGCTCGGCGGAGGCGGCTATCGCATCCAGCACGCAAGACACCTTCCAGCCCTCTTCAAAGTCCGGCCACATGCGATCGCCCGCGGCGATGCCGTTGACCAGATCGCGGATCTCCACCGTCTTCTGATCGTTAAAGCCGATGCCGTGCCCGGCGCTGATGCAGAATGCTGCGTAGTCCGGGTGCTTCGGCCCCACCAGCAGCGTCTTGAACCCCTGCCGCTCCACCGGTTCATCGTGCCGATACAGCTTCAGCTCCGCCATCCGTTCCTGGGTATAGCTCAGCGTGCCTTTAGTGCCGGTGACCACATAGGTCAGCCCCATCTTGCGCCCGCAGGCGATGCGCGACGTTTCGATCGTGCCCATCGCCCCGCCGGCGAAACGCAGCAGTGCACTGGCCTGATCTTCGTTTTCCACCGGCAGCAGGCGCGCCGGGTCTTGCGGGTCCGGGCGCTGCTTGATCACGGTCTGCATATCGCCAGAGACCGCCACGATATCGCCCACCAGGTAGTGCGCCATATTGACGATATGCGCCGCCAGATCCCCCAACGCGCCCAGCCCGGCGCTGGCGCGGCGGCAGTGCCAGTCGATCGGCGTGCGCGGGTCGGCCAGGTAATCCTCATTGTGGGTGCCGTAAAAATGCACCACCTCGCCGATTTCGCCGTTGGCGATGATCTCGCGCGCCAGCTGGCTGGTCGGGTTCTTCATGTAGTTGAAACCGACCAGCGTTTTCACGCCCTTGGCGCGGGCGGCCTGCACCATCTCCGCCGCGTCGGCGGCGTCCAGCGCCAGCGGTTTTTCCGAATATACGTGCTTGCCGTGGCGGATCGCCGCCAGCGCCATCTCTTTGTGCAAGAAATTAGGGGCGCAGATGTCTACCACGTCGATCGCCGGATCGGCCACCAGCTGCCGCCAGTCGCCGGTCGAACGCGCAAAGCCGAACTCGGCCGCGCGCTGCGCCGCCAGCTCGGGCGTCACCTCCGCCAGCATCTCCAGCACCAGATCCCCTTTAAGGGGAAATACCGTGGGGGCCTGCGCATAAGCGATAGCGTGACAACGCCCGATATAACCGGTGCCGATTAACCCAACGCGTACCTGTTTCATCATTTTCTCCCGTGACCGAAATTCTGTGTAGAACCAGGCGCGGCTCAATGAAACGCGCCGATTGATAACGGGTTTATATGGAATATAAATTTCAATAACAAGCACGCGGGAAAATAAAGTTCATATTCGTGATGCCGTTCATGAAACGTTGACGGGATGATGCAATGAGGAAAGCCCGGACGCGGCTGGTCGTATCCGGACGGGATAAAATGAACCATTTATTTCATATTACGGTAAACCGTTGGCACCGTGTTGCACGTAGCCAGGGCGTTGCAGCAGGCGCTGCTGATAGGCCGCCAGCGCCGCATAATTCGGCCGCTCGAACGGCGTCATCAGCCAGCGGTTCAGCGACAGCCCCAGCACCACGTCCGCCAGCGTGAAGGTGGCGCCGGCGGCATAAGGGCCGTGCTGCGCCAAATGCCTGTCCAGCAGCCCCATCAGCCGATTCCACTCGCGTTCGGCGGCGGCCAGGCTGGCGGCATCCTGGTAATCCGCATGCCCGCGCACGCGCGACATGAACACATAGCGCCAGGCGCCGTTCAGATCGGTGGCCTGCCAGTCCATCCACATCTCCACCGCCGCGCGCGCGCCGGGTTCCTGCGGCAGCAGATCGCGGCGCCCTTCCCGCCCCACCAGATAGCGGCAAATGGTGTTCGACTCCCACAGCACCCGCTCGCCGTCAATCAGCACCGGCACCAGGCCGTTGGGATTCAGCGCCAGAAACGCCGGCTCCTGCGTGGAGCGAAAGCCGCTGCCCCAGTCTTCCCGTTCCAGCGTCAGCCCCAGCTCCTGACAGGTCCATAACACTTTGCGTACGTTGATTGATGAAGCCTTGCCCAAGACTCTCAGCATCGGTTTTCCTCTTATCTATTCTTTCCAGAAAGGTTTACATCCTTCACGCAGCGCTTCTGCACGCGACAAACCAATATCGATCAGCCGCGCATCGTCCAGCAATAATAATTCTTTTCGCGTCCTGTAGCGTTGCAGATACAGACGCCAGCGTGACCCACCGAATGAGCGCCGCCGCGGCGCGCCAGTAAACAGAGCCATCTTGTTATTCTCCCTGATGTTTTCGCGTTGCAGTCATCATGCTCGCCGAGAGAAAAACAATACAGATTCACGCTGGCGCTATTTTTTTCATACAGCTGCACCAAAAAACCCACTGAATGGTTTACTTTGAAAGCATCTGTACCGGTTTTTTAATTCTTACCGCCGATGAGAGGCCTCTGTATGACACGCTACGCCACGCTGGCCGCCATTCTCAGCCAACGCATTCAGCAAGGGTTGTATCCGGCCGGCCATCGCCTGCCTTCGGTGCGCGCATTGAGCCAGGAGCACGGCGTCAGCATCAGCACGGTGCAGCAAGCCTACCGGCTGCTCGAGGAACAGCGCCTGGTGGAAGCGCGGCCGAAGTCGGGCTACTTCGTGCATACGCGGCGCGCGCAGGCCGAGCTGCCCGCTATGACGGCGCCGGTGCAGCGGCCGGTGGACATTTCGCAATGGGAGCAGGTGCTGGAGCTGGTGCGCAACCGGCCGCGCGAAGGCCTGATCCAACTGGGGCGCGGCATGCCGGACGTCGCCGAGCCGACGATGAAACCGCTGATTGTCGCCCTGCGCAACGCCGCCCGCCACGGCGACCTGCGCAGCCTTTATTACGACAGCATTCAGGGCGTGACCGCGCTGCGTGAACAGGTCGCTCGTCTGCTGCTGGATTCCGGCTGCCATATCGGTGCCGATCAGTTGCTGATCACCACCGGTTGCCAGGAAGCGATCTCCGCCGGGCTGCGCGCCGTTTGCCAACCCGGCGACATCGTGGCGGTCGATTCCCCCTGCTTCCACGGCACCATGCAAACGCTGAAGGGATTGGGCATCAAAGCGCTGGAAATCCCCACCGATCCGCTCACCGGCGTCAGCCTGGCCGCGCTGGAGATGGCCCTTGAACAGTGGCCGATCAAGGCCATTCTGCTGACGCCCAACTGCAACAACCCGCTGGGCTACATCATGCCCGACGCCCATAAACAGCGGCTGCTGACGCTGGCGCAACGCCACGATGCGGCGATCATCGAGGATGACGTTTACGGCGACATCGCCTATCACTACCCGCGGCCGCGCACCATCAAGTCGTTCGACGACGACGGCCGCGTGCTGCTGTGTAGCTCGTTTTCCAAAACGCTGGCGCCGGGGCTGCGCGTGGGCTGGATCGCGCCCGGCCGCTATCTGGAGCGGGTGCTACACATGAAGTTCATCGGCTCCGGCGCCACCGCCACCCAGCCGCAGCTGGCGATCGCCGAATTTATCCGCAGCGGGCACTATCTGCAGCACCTGCGGCGCATGCGCGCCCGCTACCAGCAGAACCGCGATCGCATGACCGATCTGATCCTGAAACACTTCCCGGTCGGCACCCGCGTCAGCCGGCCGCGCGGCGGTTTTATGCTGTGGATCGAATTGGACGAGGCGTTCGATACCCTGCGGCTAAACCGCCATCTCGAGCAGCAAGGCGTACAAATCGCCGTCGGCAGCATTTTTTCCGCCGCCGGCAAGTACCGCAACTGTCTGCGCATCAACTATGCGCCGACGCTGACGACGGAGATCGAACAGGCGGTACAACGGGTCGGCGCCACCATCCAGGCGCTGATGCCAACCGACAGTTTGGCGCAATCGGATTAAATCTTGACGCGATCGGATTATCGGCGCACGGACAGGCTGTTTTAGAGTAATGCCTTCTCTTACCACTGGCAGGCAACAACCATGAGCAGCGATCAAATTCCGGTTTCCAACGCGTTGGCGGTGCGCCTCGCGGCGCAAGGCGTCGATCTCGAACGGGTCGGTCAGTTAGCCGGTTTGCCCGCCGGGCTGCTCAGCGAGCGGCGCGTAAAAGTGCGGTTGACCACCCACCAGTTCTTCGCCGTCTGGCGCGCCCTCGCCCAACTGAGCGACGATCCCGCCTTTGGTCTGCGGCTGGGCGGCGACGTCGCGCCGGAGCATTACGATATCGCGTCAGTCGCCGCACTGCATTCCGCCACGATGGGCGAGGCCCTGCGTAAAGTCGCACGCTACAAACGGTTGGTGTGCCCGGAAGAACTGATGCTGGAGGAAGATGGCGACAGCGTTCGGCTGCATACGCGTTGGACGATGATCGAGGACCCTACGCCGGAATTGCTGATAGACACCATGTTCGCCTCTATCACCACCCTGTGCCGCCGTGGCACCGGTTTACCGCTGCAGCCCAAGGCGCTTGAGGTGACCCGCCGTCGCGATCCCCACTCACCGCTGCTGCGCCACTTCGGCTGCCCGGTGCGATTCGACGCGCCGCTGGACGTGCTGGTATTTGACCGTGCGCTGATGCAGCAGCCGCTCATCACCCACGACCAGGACATGTTGGCGCTGCTGCTGCCGGAGCTGGAGGCCGAGTTGGCCGAAGCGCGCGCCGAGCAAGACTTGCCCACACAGGTGATGACGATCCTCGGCCGCAGCATGCGCGGCCAGCGCCCCAGCGTCAACAGCGTGGCCGCGGAGCTCTATCTCAGCCCGCGCACGCTGCAGCGCCGTCTGCAACGGCACGGCTACAGCTACCAGCAGTTGCTGGACAAAACCCGCCACCGCACCGCCTGCCGCTTGTTGGCGGATACCGATCTTGAGCCTGGGGAAATTGCCTTTGTGCTGGGATTCGAAGAGCTGAATTCGTTCAGCCGCGCCTTTATTCAGTGGGAAGCGCTGACGCCCAGCCGCTGGCGCACTCAGCGTGCAGCCGACCATCGGGAGGACAGAGCATGAAAGTGATTATCTTCGGCGCCAGCGGCATGGTGGGCCAGGGCGCGCTGCGAGAATGCCTGCACGATCCGCGGGTCAGCGAAGTGCTCAGCATCGGCCGGCGCCCGTTGGCGCAGAGCCACGCCAAACTGCGCCAGCTCTCCCTGCCCGACCTGCGTGACCTGTCGGCGCTGGAGCCGCAGCTCGCCGGCTACGACGCCTGTTTCTTCTGTCTGGGGATTTCGTCCGCCGGCCTGAGCGAAGTCGAGTATCGCTCGGTAACTTACGACCTGACGCTGGCCGCGGCTCGCCCGTTGGCGACGCTGAACCCGACGATGGTCTTCATCTACGTTTCCGGCGTCGGCACCGACAGCAGCGAACGCGGCCGCAGCATGTGGGCCAGGGTCAAGGGCGCCACCGAAAACGCGCTGCTGGCGCTGCCGTTCCACGCGGTGATGTTCCGCCCCGGCGCCATTGTGCCGCTGCACGGCATTCGCTCCAAAGTCCGTACATACGATCTGATTTATCGGCTGTTCAAACCGCTGTGGCTCGGCGCATTGCGGCTGTTTCCCTCGCAGGTGAGCAGCACCGAACGAATCGGGCTGGCGATGCTGGCGGTGGCGCGCCGGGAAACCGCCTTGCGCATCCTGGAGCCGCCGCAGATCAATCAACTGGCGACGCGCTGAAATACCGTCATCAACCGCGCCGCCGCCAATACGCCGCCACCCGGCGGCGCAGATGCTCGATGCCCTGCGGATGCTCAATAAACTGCGCCACCGGCATCATCCGCCAGCGCTGGCCTTCGTCGCCAAAGCGAATGGCGGCGATCTGCGCCGGGGCGATCTCGCCGGCCATAAACCAGGTCGGCGGGGAGCCGGGCAGAACGCCATCGTAGCGCCGCCGCCAGACAACCTGACATTCCGCGATCGTCACGCCGAACTCTTCCTGCGTTTCCCGCTGCACGCACTGCAGCGGCGTTTCGCCGTTTTCCCGCCCGCCGCCAGGCAGATCCCATTGACCGGGCCATGGAATGCCCGGCTTGTCGTCCCGTTGGTAAACCAGCAAGCGATCGTCGCACAGCAGCGCGATCTTGGCCCCGCCAAACGCCTCGTCCGTCATGATTTCTCCGCTCCCGGCCCATCGCCTTTGACCGAACATCATACTTCATCCCCGCGCGGCCTGGTGTATAGTGAAAATCCGTTTTCACAACAGGCGAACAATAACGATGAACTCTCCGTTTCTGGTGACTCCCCAATGGCTTGCGCAACATATCAACGATGAAAATCTGGTGGTGATCGACGTTCGGATGTCGCCGGTGGGGCTAACGCCGAAAAAGGACATGCTTGCCGAGTTCGAACGCGGCCATATCCCCGGCGCGGTCTATTTCGACATCGACGACGTGGCGGACAAAAACACCGCGCTGCCGCACATGCTGCCGACGGCGGCGGAGTTTGGCGCGGCGGTGGGCAAACTGGGCATCAGCGAGCGCGATACCCTGGTGATTTACGACGAGGGCAACCAGTTCTCCGCACCGCGCGGCTGGTGGACCTTCCGCAATTTCGGCGCCGAGCATGTTTACGTACTGGACGAAGGGCTGAACGGCTGGACCGCGCTGGGGCAAGCGCTGGCAACCGGCCCGGCGCAGCCTGCCCCGCAGACGTTCAACGCCCGGTTCAACGCCGACGCGGTGGTGGATATGCGGCAAGTGGAACAGGCGCTAGGCACGCCGGTGCAAATTCTCGACGCGCGCGCCGCGCCGCGTTTCCATGCCGAAGCGCCGGAGCCGCGTCCCGGCCTGCACCGCGGTCACATTCCGGGCAGCATCAACATTCCGTACGGCGAGCTGCTGGAGAACGGCCGTTTCAAATCGCTGGAGGCACTGCGCCAAACCTTCAGCGACAAGGGGGTGGACATCAACGGCCCGATCATCACCAGCTGCGGCTCCGGCGTGACGGCGGCGGTGCTGGCGTTTGGCTTGTTGTCGCTCGGCGCGCCGCAGGTCAAGCTGTATGACGGTGCCTGGAGCGAATGGGGCCAGCTGAGCGGCAAGCAGCCAATCGCCCAAGATTAGGTTTCGATCCGCTCGACCACGATCTGCGCCAGCCGCTGCACGGCGGCCGAAGGCTGATCCTCGGCGCGGTGCAGCACCACGCCGAGTTGGCCAAGAGCGGGCAGCAGATCGGGGGCCAGCGGTGACAGGCCGGGCGGTAAGCCCGCCGCCGTGCGCACCGTGACGCCCAACCCGGCGCTCACCGCCGCCCAAACGCCATTCAGGCTGCGGCTGGTAAAGGCGATGCGCCAGGGAATACCGGCGCGATCCAGCGCCTGCGTCGCCGCGCTGCGCATCAGACAGGGCGCGTCGAACATCACCAACGGCAAGGGCTCATCCCCTTCTCGCCACGGCGCCAGCGCGAAGCCGGGCGAGGCGATCCAGTGCATCTGCCGCTGCCCCAGCGCCTGATGAAACGGCGTGCTCAAACCGCCATCCCACGCCAGCGACAGATCCAGCTGGCCTTTCAGCACCCAGTCGATCAGCTCGGCATTGCGGGCGATGCGCGCCTCGATGCGCACCTTCGGATTGGCGCGCGCGAAGCTGCCCAACACCTGCGGCAGAAACGTCTCGCCGAAATCCTCCTGCAACCCCAGCCGCACCGTGCCCTGCAGATCCAACCCGCGCACCGCGGCGGCGGCTTCGTCATTGAGCTCCAGCAGACGGCGCGCGTAGCCGAGCAGGGTTTCCCCCGCCTCGGTCATCACCATGCCGCGCCCAGCCTTGCGCAGGATCGGCGCGCCGACCTGCTGTTCCAGCTTTTTCAGGTGGGCGCTGACCGCCGACGTCGAACGCCCCAGCCGTTCAGCCGCCTTGGCGAAGCTGCCCAGCTCGACGCCGGTGACGAAGCTGCGCAAATCCTCGAGATCGAACGTTATTCGCCCCATGCTGACCGTCCTGATTTTTTGAACCATCAATCAAAATAATACCGATTTTACTGATAAAGATGGCGTGTCACGCTCTCCGGGTCAATGTCTTTCCGGAGAATCCTTATGCTCGCGATGCAATACCGTTTCACCCTGCCCGCCGATTACGACATGGCGATCGTCCGCCGCCGCATCGCCGATGTCGGCCATCGGCTCGACGCCTGCCCGCAGCTGATCGTCAAAGCCTATTTGTACGCACAGCGCAGCGAAGGCAGCGCCGAGAATCTCTACGCCCCCTTCTACCTGTGGAACAGCAGCGCCGGCATGAGCGACTTCCTGACCGGCGAAGGTTTCAGGGGCCTCAGTCAGGCGTTCGGCTGGCCGCGCGTCAATCACTGGCTGCCGTGGCTGACGCATTTCGATCGCCCTCATTTGGCCGAGGCCGCCTGGGCGACCTGTCAGGAGCAGGTTATCGCCCCCTACAGCGATCTGCCTGCGCTGCGGCGCCAACAGCAGGTGGCGCCCGGTGCGCTAGCCTCCATCGTGGCGTTCGATCCCGCCGAGTGGCGGTTAGTGCGGCTGGATGTCTGGCGTGAACCCCCGCAGGCAGGGCCGCAAAACGGCCAACTGTTCCGCGTCGGCCATCTGTCTGCCCCCTTTGACCACACTGCGCCGCGGGTTGACAGCCAAACTTGATATTGATAATCATTATCAACATTAAACATTCACTTGCGGCTCGCGGGATGCGGGCCGCTCTCCGGGGTCAACCGCCATGTCGTCATCACCGATCACACCTTACGCCACCACCTGCTGCATCGTGGGAGGCGGCCCCGCCGGGCTGATGCTCGGCTATCTGCTGGCGCGGGCGGGGATCGACGTGACGGTGCTGGAGAAGCACGCCGATTTCCTGCGCGATTTTCGCGGTGACACCATTCACCCGTCGACGCTGGAAGTCATGCATCAACTGGGCCTGCTCGACGAACTGCTGACGCTGCCGCATCAGCGCGCGGAATCTCTGCACGCCGAAGTCGCCGGACGCGACATCAAGCTGGCGGATTTCACCCGCCTGCCGACGCGCTGCAAATTTATCGCCTTTATGCCGCAGTGGGAGTTCCTCAACTTTTTGGCCCAGCAGGCCGCCGCCTTCCCCAACTTCAGGCTGCTGGCCTCAACGCAGGTTCACCAGCTGCTGTACGACCGCGGCCATGTGTGCGGCGTGCTGGCCGACACGCCGGAAGGCCCGATCCGCGTGCGCAGCCAGTTGGTGGTCGGTACCGACGGCCGCAACTCGGTGGTGCGCGAACAGGCGGCGCTCAGCAGCCGATCCTTCGGCGCGCCGCGCGACGTATTGTGGATGAAGCTCAGCAAGCAGCCGGGCGATCCGGCCTGGTCGATGGGCCACACCGGGCCGAAACAGAACTTCATCATGATCGATCGCGGCGACTACTGGCAGTGCGGTTACTCGATCGACAAAGGCAGCTTCGATGCGATCCGCCACAGCAGGCTGGAGAAATTTTTACTGCACCTCGCCGAGGTGGCGCCGTTCCAGGACGATCGCCTGCAGGAGATCGTCGAGTGGGATCAGGTCAAACTGCTGAGCATTCGCATCGATCGTCTGGATCGCTGGGCCAAACCGGGGGTGCTGTGCATCGGCGACGCCGCGCACGCCATGTCGCCGATCGGCGGCGTGGGCGTCAACCTGGCGATTCAGGACGCGGTGGCCGCCGCCAACGCCCTGATCCCGCCGCTGCGCCAGCATCGGCTGCAGCTGAAGCATCTGCTGAGCGTGCAGCGCCGGCGCGAACTCCCCACTCGCGCCATCCAGTTTTTGCAGATCAAAATGAGCCAGCGCAAGCCGGGCGAACGCCGCGCGGCGGGCGGCTCGCGCTTGATCGCCCGCGTCGGCAACAGCCGCTGGCTGCCGCGCCTGTTCGGCCGCATCATCGGCCTGGGTTTTCGCCGTGAAACGCCGCGGCATCTGTCCAACGAAACCTGCCCGCCGGAATAGCATTGGTGATTTTTTCATCGCGCCGTATAATGGTTAAATCGAACGATTTAATTAACTGGAGCGATTAAATGTACGCACTCACCGCGAACGAGGCCAAAACCCAATTCGGCGATTTGCTGCTCAAGGCGCAGCGTGAACCGGTGCAAATCAATCGCAACGGCAAACCGGTCGCCGTCGTCATGTCTGTAGAAGATTACCAGGCGCTGGAAGATCTCAAATTAAGCGCACTGCAGCAAAAAATCGCGCAGGCTACCGCCGAGGAAGACGCCGGTAAGGCGGTAGACGGCGATGCCTTCTTCAACCGTCTGCTCACCGATGAAACAGACTGAGATGCCCGCGTTTCGCCTCACCCCGCAGGCCCAACAAGATCTGCTGGCTATTCGTCATTTCACCATCGAGCACTGGGGCCAAGCGCAATCTCGCCGCTATCTTGAGCAGTTGAGAGAGGTCATGCATCATTTGGCAGATATGCCGGAAGCGGGTAAAGCTCACTTCCACGATCTGGGCGAAGAGATACGCAGTTTTCCTTACGCCAGCCATAGGATCTACTACCGCAACCGCCCTGCCGGCATCACCGTTCTCGCCATTCTGCATCAGGCGATGGTGCCTCACCGGCATCTGGAACAACGGCTGTAATTTTTCTTACTCAAAGGGGCACTGATGTTCACCGTTCGTCAGGCATTGCTGGAAGATTTAACGCAAGTGCGCGATATCGGCATCCGCACCTACCGCGCCCACTTCGGTGAGCTGTGGCGCTACCCGCACGAGCTGGAGGCCTTTTTGGCCGAGGATTTTTCCGTCTCCGCGCTGGAACAGACGCTGCGCGATCCCGACGTGTGCTGGCTGTTGGCCTATGAGAATGACGCCCTCGTCGGCTATGCGCGGCTCAACGTCGACAGCCTGCTGGCGCCAACGCAAACCCGTGGCGCAGAGCTGCAGAAAATCTATTTCCTGCCGGGCCATGCCGGCAATGGCTATGGCCAGCGCCTGTTCGAACAGGTGCAACAGCGGGCCATCGAGCGCCGGCAAAAGACGCTGTGGCTGGAGGTGCTGCAACGCAACACCGGCGCCCAACGCTTTTATCAGCGCCAGGGATTGAGCATTTGTGGCGAGACCTGCTACACCAGCGCCCAGGGCTCGATAGGCATCTGGTATATGAGCAAGGCGCTGTAACCGCGCCCCGCTCCGCCGTCGTTTAGCGCGGCTCCCGCTGCAGCACCAGGAACAGCAAGGCAAACGCATTGGGCGCCAGGTAGATCAGCGCCCCCAGCTGCACCGCCAGCGGATCCTTCTTGGCCTGCCAGGCCATAAACCAGTCGCCGGCGACCACCATAAAGCCGACGCCCCACACCGTTATCGCGCAAAGCGCCCCCAGCATCGCCCAGGCTTTGCCCTTGGCGAAGGCGGCGTAAGGGCCTTTCAATCGCCCGATCATCAGCACCACGCCCGCGGCCGCGAATAGGCCGGCCAGCGTTTCCAGCGTGGTGATGACCGCCAACCCCAACATGCAGGCCCAGTCGGCGCGGATCGCGCGCCACATCAGCCCCGGCGTTTGATAAGTATCCTGCATGGCAAGCAGCGGCCCCACCGCATTGCGCGCGGTGCCGGCGAAATCCGCCGTATTGTTCAACAGGCTGAACAGCCCCCACAGAGCCGGAAACAGAGACAGGACGATGCAACCGAGGCGTGACACAGTGATTTCGTTCATGGTTATCCTTAATGAATAAACGGGTGGCTCCCGTCCTCATGACGGGACCGCTATTGAGATCCTGATAGTTTGACGTGCACAATGTAAGAACTAATCTTACAATGACGCAGCATAGCCGAAAGTGAGGAGGAACAATGGGCAGAACACTAACGGTAGATCTGGGTGACGAACTGCGTAGCTTCGTCGAAGACCTGGTGGCCAGCGGCGATTACCGAACGCCCAGCGAAGTCATCCGCGAATCCGTGCGCACTTTGCGCGAACGTACCGCCGCCTCAAAACTGGA
The DNA here is from genome assembly GCF_052168635.1 of Serratia sp. CY47444. Classification (NCBI taxonomy): domain Bacteria; kingdom Pseudomonadati; phylum Pseudomonadota; class Gammaproteobacteria; order Enterobacterales; family Yersiniaceae; genus Serratia; species Serratia sp. CY47444. The sequence goes on along the minus strand of NZ_JBJNMH010000002.1, from coordinate 294,308 downwards.
AGAGCTTAGGCGCTTGATCGCCGAAGGAGAGAACAGCGGCGAAGCCGTCGAATGGGATCGTGATGTGTTCATGGAAAGAATACGGAGCAAAGCAAAAGGATGCGCAGGAGAGTAACCGTTCGTCCAAAAGCGTTGGACGATATGGAAGAGATCTATTTTTACGGGTTGGCGCACTTTGGCTTGCAGGTGGCCGAAGATTATCTGCGCCGCCTGCATCAGGCTTTCGATAACCTTAGCCACCACCAACTCGGCAGAAACATCGATGCAATCAGCCCCGGCCTATGGGTATTGCCCGTCGCCAACCACCTGATTTATTTTCGACAGCACAGGCGGGAGGTGAATATCATCAGAGTGCTGCATCATTCCCGCGATCCGCTCAGCCAATCCTTTTTCAGCTGACCCAACGTTAAATCGCCACCAGCGCGCGGACGCCGTCCTGTTCCATAGCGCTGCCGGCGCCGCGCTGCACGATGCTGCCGCGCGACATCACCAGATAGCTATCCGCCAGGTCAGCGGCGAAGTCATAGAACTGCTCCACCAGCAGGATCGCCATATCGCCCTTCGCCGCCAGCTGCTTGATCACCGCGCCGATCTCCTTGATCACCGAAGGTTGGATCCCTTCCGTCGGTTCGTCGAGGATCAACAGCTGCGGTCGGCAGGCCAGCGCCCGGCCGATCGCCAGCTGCTGTTGCTGCCCGCCGGAAAGATCGCCGCCGCGCCGATCCTTCATTTGCCGCAGCACCGGAAACAGTTCATAGATCGGATCCGGCACCGCGCGCGCGTCAGCGCCGGAAAAACACGCCAGCCCCATCAGCAGATTTTCCTCCACCGTCAGGCGCGGGAAAATCTCCCGCCCCTGCGGTACATAGGCGATGCCCGCCTGCACCCGCTGATGCGGTTTTTTACCGGTGATGGTTTCACCCTGCCAACGGACGCTGCCGCTGCGCGCCGGGACCAGCCCCATCAGGCATTTCAGCAGCGTGGTCTTGCCCACGCCATTGCGCCCCAGCAGGCAGGTCACCTCGCCGATGCGCGCCTCGAACGACAGGCCGCGCAGGATGTGGCTGCCGCCGTAATACTGATTCAATTCCTCTACCTGCAGCATGATTACGCCTCCTCAGCGCCCCAGATATACCTCAATCACCCGTTCATCGGCCTGCACCTGCGCCAGCGATCCTTCCGCCAGCACCTGTCCCTGATGCAGCACCGTCACGCGATCGGCAATGGTTTCCACAAACCCCATGTCGTGCTCCACCACCATCAGCGAATGCTTGCCCGCCAGCTCGCGGAACAGTTCAGCGGTGTAGTCGGTTTCAGCGTCGGTCATGCCGGCCGCCGGCTCGTCGAGCAACAGCAGGTGCGGTTCCTGCACCAGCAGCATGCCGATCTCGAGAAACTGTTTCTGCCCGTGGGACAGCAACCCGGCGGGCCGGTGGCGCTCATGCCCCAGCCGCAGGGTCTTCAGCATCTCGTCGATGCGGTCGCGCTGTTCGCTGCTTAAACGGGCGCGCAGGCAGGCCCATACCGACTTGCGGGTTTTCTGGGCGATCTCCAGATTTTCGAACACCGTCAGCGCCTCGAACACCGTCGGTTTTTGAAACTTGCGGCCGATGCCGGCGTGGGCGATCTGCATCGGCGCCAGCCGGGTCAGATCGACGGTCTGATCGTAAAACACCCTGCCGCTGTCCGGCCGGGTTTTGCCGGTGATCACATCCATCAGCGTGGTCTTGCCGGCGCCGTTGGGGCCGATCACGCAGCGCAGTTCGCCGACGCCAATGCGCAGCGACAGATCGGTCAGCGCGCGAAAACCGTCGAAGCTGACGTTGACGTTATCGAGCTGCAGCACCGGATCGGTTTGCTGCCGGTATTTGTCCGCCGGCAGCGGATGGGTAAACAGTTCGTCGGTCACTTGCATCACCTTCATGAGGATTTCCTCCGACGCAGCAGGCCAATCACCCCTTTGGGCAGAAACAACGTGACGACGATAAACATCAGGCCGAGGAAAAACTGCCAGTATTCGGGAATGGCCATGGTGAACCAGCTCTTGGCGCCGTTGACGATGCCGGCGCCGAGCAACGGCCCCACCAGGGTGCCGCGCCCGCCGAGGGCGACCCAAATGGCGGCCTCGATCGAGTTGGTCGGCGACATTTCGCCGGGGTTGATGATGCCGACCTGCGGCACATAGAGCGCGCCGGCCAGCCCGCACAGCACCGCCGACAGCGTCCAGACGAACAGCTTGAAGCCCTTCGGATCGTAGCCGCAGAAGGTCAGGCGGTTTTCCGCATCGCGCACCGCGGTCAGCACCCGGCCGAACTTGCTGCGCGCCAGCGCAAAGCCGATGGCCAGGCTGGCGGCCAGCAGCAGCACCGTCGCCAGGAACAGCGCCACCCGCGTGCCGGCGGCGGTGATGGGAAAGCCGAGCAGCGTGGTGAAACCGGTAAAGCCGTTATTGCCGCCGAAGCCGGTTTCGTTGCGAAAGAACAGCAGCATGCCGGCATAGGTCAGCGCCTGGGTCATGATCGAGAAATACACCCCTTTGATTTTCGAGCGAAAGGCGAAGTAGCCGAACAGGAAAGCCAACAGGCCCGGCACCAGCACGATCAGGCACAGCGCCCAGGCGAAATGCTGGGTGCCGCTCCAGAACCACGGCAGCTCGTTCCAGGAGAGGAACGCCATAAACGCCGGCAGCCCGTCGCCCGCCGCCTGCCGCATCAGGTACATGCCCATGGCGTAGCCGCCGAGCGCGAAGAACAGCCCGTGGCCGAGCGACAGCAGCCCGGCATAGCCCCACACCAGATCGAGCGCCACCGCCACCACCGCGTAGCACAGGATCTTGCCCGCCAGCGTCAGGGTATAGGTGGACACCGCCAGCGGATGATCCGCCGGCAACAACGTCATGAACGGCATGACCAGCAGCGCCAGCAACGCCAGCCCGCCGATGCTCAACGCCAGCCGGGGCGCTTTCTGCACGCCGGTTACGGTCAATGGTTGGCTCATCAGTCAATCACCCTGCCCTTGAGGGCGAACAGCCCCTGCGGACGCTTTTGAATAAACAGAACGATCAGCACCAGGATCAGGATCTTGCCCAACACGGCGCCGATCTGCGGCTCGAGGATCTTGTTGACGATGCCGAGGCCGAAGGCCGCCGCCACCGTCCCCGCCAGCTGGCCGACGCCGCCGAGCACCACCACCAGGAACGAGTCGATAATGTAACCTTGCCCCAGCTCCGGCCCGACGTTGCCCAACTGCGACAGCGCCACCCCGCCAAGCCCGGCGATGCCGGATCCCAACCCGAAGGCCAGCATGTCCACCCGCCCGGTGGGCACGCCGCAGCAGGCCGCCATCGCGCGGTTTTGCGTCACCGCGCGCACGTTCATGCCGAGCCGAGTCTTGTTCAGCAGCAGCCAGGTCAACGCCAGCACCAGCAGCACGAACGCGATCACCGCGATGCGGTTCCACGGCAACACCAGGTTCGGCAACAGCTGCACGCCGCCCGACAGCCACGCCGGGTTGGCAACCTCGACGTTCTGCGCGCCGAACAGCACCCGCACCAGTTGGATCAGCACCAGGCTGATGCCCCAGGTGGCCAGCAGGGTTTCCAGCGGCCGGCCGTACAGGTGGCGGATCACCGTGCGCTCAAGCGCCATGCCGATCCCGGCGGTAATGGCGAACGCCACCGGCAGCGCCGCCAGCGGGTAGAGCGCCAGCCACTGCGGCGCAAATTGCTGAAACAGCCCCTGCACCAGATAGGCGGAATAGGCGCCGAGCATCAGCATTTCGCCGTGCGCCATATTGATGACGCCGAGCAGGCCGTAGGTGATCGCCAGGCCGAGCGCCGCCAGCAGCAGGATCGAACCGAGCGACAGGCCGCTGAACGCCTGGCCGAGCAGATCGCCGATCATCAGGCGGTGCTGCACGCGCTGCAGGCTGCGCTGCGCCTCGGCGCGCACCGCGGCGTCCGGCTCATTGGCCGCATCGGTCAAGGCTTGCAGCCGCGCGCGGGTTTCCGGCTCGCCCGATTCCCCCAGCAGCCGCACCGCATTGAAGCGCACCTGCGGGCTGGCGTCGGCCAATTGCAGGTTCGCCAGCGCAATGCTCAGCGCGTCGCGTACCTGCGGGTCTTTCTCCTGCGCCAGCCGCCGGGTCAACAGCGGCAACTGCTCGCCCTGCGCCTCACGCTGCAGCGCGGTCGCCGCCTGCAGCCGCACCGCCGCGTCCGCGCTGACCAACCGCTGCGCCGACAGCGCGTTGGCGATCAGAATGCGCAGCCGGTTGTTCAGCCACACCTTCTTCGGCTCGCCAACCGGGGCCGCCTCACCTTCAAGCGGCAGATAGCGGTCGCCCTGGCGTATAAAGGCGCGCTTCGCCTCGTCGATCGCCACGTTTTCCTGCTGCAGCCCCTGCAGCAGCGGCAGGCGCGCGGCGTCCGGCTCGGCCGCCCACGCCTGCAGCAGTTTGGCCTGCTGCGCGCGATTGGCCGCCGCGAACTCATCGGCAGGCCCGGCCTGCGCCAGCAGGGGCCAGGCGCACAACAGCCACAGCCCGGCGCGCAGAGAGGATAAAAACGGAGATTGCATCAGCTGCCTCTTCTGTTGGGCCGGCGCGCGTCGAGCCGCGCCGGCGCTGAGTGACGTTACTTGCCGCCTTTCACCGGGTAATCCGGCTTTTTGTCGTTGCCGGCGATATACGGACTCCACGGCTGCGCGCGCACCGGTGCCTCGGCCTGCCACACCACGTTGAACTGGCCGTTGCCCTCGATCTCGCCGATCATCACCGGCTTGTGCAGGTGGTGATTGGTCTTGTCCATGGTCAGCGTGAAGCCCGACGGCGCGGCGAAGGTTTGCCCGGCCATCGCCGCGCGCACCTTATCGACGTCGGTGGTGCCGGCCTTTTCCACCGCCTGCGCCCACATGTGGAGGCCGACGTAGGTGGCCTCCATCGGATCGTTGGTGACCGCAGTGGCGTAATTCGGCAGATTGTGCGCCTTGGCGTAGGCTTTCCACTGGCTGACAAACTGTTTGTTGGTCGGGTTATCCAGCGATTCGAAGTAGTTCCAGGCCGCCAGGTTGCCCACCAGCGGTTTGGTGTCGATGCCGCGCAGCTCTTCCTCGCCGACCGAGAAGGCGATCACCGGCACGTCGGTGGCCTTGACGCCCTGGTTGGCGAGTTCTTTGTAGAACGGCACGTTGGAATCGCCGTTGATGGTGGAGATCACCGCGGTGTTGCCGCCGGCGGCGAATTTCTTGATGTTGGCGACGATGGTCTGGTAATCGCTGTAGCCGAACGGCGTATAGACCTCTTCGATATCCTTGTCCTGCACGCCTTTGCTGTGCAGGAAGGCGCGCAGGATCTTGTTGGTGGTGCGTGGATAGACGTAATCGGTGCCCAACAGGAAGAAGCGCTTGGCGCCGCCACCGTCCTCGCTCAGCAGGTATTCCACCGCAGGGATCGCCTGCTGGTTCGGCGCCGCGCCGGTGTAGAACACGTTCGGCGACATCTCTTCGCCTTCGTATTGCACCGGATAGAACAGCAGGCCGTTCAGCTCCTCAAACACCGGCAGCACCGACTTGCGCGACACCGAAGTCCAGCAGCCAAACACCGCCGCCACCTTGTCCTGGCTCAGCAACTGGCGCGCCTTTTCGGCGAACAGCGGCCAGTTGGAGGCCGGATCTACCACCACCGGCTCCAGCTTTTTGCCGAGCACCCCACCTTTGGCGTTGATCTCGTCGATGGTCATCAGCGCCACATCCTTCAGCGGCGTCTCGGAAATCGCCATGGTGCCGGAGAGCGAACTCAGAATGCCGACCTTGATGGTATCGGCGGCCTGCGCGCTCCAGGCCAGGCCCAGGCCGACAGCGGCGGCGGACAGCGCAAAAGCTTTGATAAAACGACGACGTTGCATAGTTCAAACTCCTGATGTGTGTGAAATCAAAATCGTTACGCCGAGCGCGCGGGCGGCTGAGCCCGCGCCTGGTGCAACATGTGCAGCGTTATTTTTCGCACTTCTGCCTTGCTGACGGCGATGTGCTCGCCGAGCAGCGTTTGCGCCTCCTCGCTTTGCCGCTGCAGGATCGCCTGCAAAATGGCGGCGTGCTCGCGGTAGGTGGCGTCCACCCGCGCCTGCTGGGTGAAATCCAGCCGGCGAATGATGCGGATCTTTTCGGTCAGCTCGCGGTGGATGCGCGCCATTTCGCCGTTGCCCGCCGCGGCCACCAACGCCTGATGAAACTGCTCATCGTGCTGCGACACCGCCTTGCCGTCCGCCAGGCGCGGCGCTTCGGTCCAAAAACGGCTCAGCGCCGCCAGCGCGTCCGGCGTTTCCCCGGCCGGGCGTTCGCACAGCCGTTTCACCGCCTCTTGTTCCAGCACGATGCGCAGGTCATACAGCTCTTCGAAGTAGGCGAAGTCGAACGACCGCACCTGCCAGCCGCTGCGAAACAGCACCTCGACATAGCCTTCACGCTCGAGTCGAAACAGCGCCTGGCGCACCGGCGTGCGGCTGGCCGCCATGCGCTGCGCCACGTCGCTTTCGCTGAAGCGATCGCCCGGTAGCAGGCGAAACTCGAAGATGTCGGCCTTGAGCTGCAGATAAATGCGCTCCGCCAGCCCCTCCGGGCGCGCCTTGTGCTCCCCGTTGGTGATTTGCATCATCGCCCCTCCGTTCAAACCGCCTTTTCCAGCCACAGCAGGGCGTCGCCCGGCCCGACCGGCCGCCCCTGCCGGCAGCTGATGCGTTTGACGATCCCGGCGCGCGGCGCGGTGACCGCCAGCTCCATTTTCATCGCCTCGACCACGATCAGCGGCTGGCCGGCCGCCACCGCCTGCCCCGGCTCCACCAGGATCTTCCACACGCTGCCGTTCAGATCGGCGCTGACCCGATCGCCGTCGATCGCGTCGTCTTCAACCGGCGGCAACAGCTGCGCCTCGGCTTCGTCGTCATCGCTGCGCCAGCGCGCCACCTCGGCGCTGAACGCCTGCTGCTGGCGATGCTGGAAATCGGCGATCGCCTCGGCGTTGTCGGCCAGGAAATCGGTGTAGGCGGCGAAGTCGAATTCGCTCTCTTCGATGCGCACCTGCATGCGCCCTTCACGGAACGCTTCGCGCTGCTCGTCCAACTCTTGCTCGCTGACCGGGTAGAAGCGCACCTGATCGAAGAAGCGCAGCAGCCAGGGCTCACCGGCGGTGAACTGCGGGTTTTTGAGGAATTTGTTCCAGATCGGCAGCGTGCGCCCCACCAGCTGGTAACCGCCCGGCGAGTCCATGCCGTAGATGCACATGTACATGCCGCCGATGCCGACCGTCCCTTCGGCGGTGTGGGTGCGCGCCGGGTTATATTTGGAGCTCAGCAGGCGATGGCGCGGATCGAGCGGCACCGCGCAGGGCGCGCCGAGGTAGACGTCTCCCAGACCGAGGATCAGGTAGCTGGCGTCGAACAGAATGTCGCGCACCTGCTCGCGTCGGCTCAGGCCGTTGATGCGCTGGATGAAATCGACATTGTTCGGCAGCCAGGGCGCCGAGGCGCGCACCGTCTGCTGATAGCGATCCACCGCGCCCAGCGTGGCCGAATCCTCGAACGCCAACGGCAGCCAGACGGTGCGCGTCGGCACCTTCAGGCGGCTGACGTCCCCCAGCGCCCGTTCGCGCGCCAGCAGGCGCTGCAGCAGATCGGCCTGGCTTATCAGCCGGCTATCGTAGCGGATCTGCAGCGAACGCACGCCCGGCGCCAGCTCCGCCACGCCCGGTATCGCCTCCTCTCGCAGCGACTGCATCAGCAGATGGATGCGCAGCCGCAGCGCCAGATCGAGCACGTTGTCGCCATACTCCATCAGAATGTAACCGTCCCCCGCCTGGCGATACGCCACCGCCGGGCGCCCTTCCGCCGCCGGCAGCGCCGCCAGCACCGCGGCGGAAACGGTCTCCGCCGGGGCCAGATCCGGCGGCGGCAGGGTGATGGCCTTCACCGCCGCCAGCGCTTCGATGCTGCCAAGCTGCGCCTGCTCCAGCGACTGCGCCTGGCGAAAGCCGATCGGATGGAACCGGATGCGGTCGCCCGGCTTCACCTGCCCCACTTTCCACAGCTCGGCCTTGGCGATGGTTACCGGGCAGACGAAGCCGCCGAGGCTCGGCCCGTCGCGGGTCAGGATCACCGGGAAGTCGCCGGTGAAATTGATCGCGCCGATGGCGTACTCGCAGTCGTGCACGTTGGAAGGATGCAAACCGGCTTCGCCGCCGTCCTCTCTCGCCCATTCGGGCTTCGGCCCCGCCAGGCGCACGCCGAGGCGGTTGGAGTTGTAATGCACCTGCCAGTCGGTGGCGAAGAAGGCCTCTATCGATTCAGCGGTGAAAAAATCCGGCGCGCCGTGCGGCCCGTACAGCACGCCGATGTGCCACTGGTCGCCGTAGTGCGGGATCAGGCTGTCGTCCATCGCCTGCGGCGCGGCGATCGGCGCCGGGGTGGTGCTGGCCGCCAGCGCCGGTTGGGCGATCGCCAGCATGTCCGCTACCCGCAAGGTGCGCCCGGCGTGGCCGCCGAACTGGCCCAGCGCGAAGGTGGAGCGGCTGCCGAGATACACCGGCACGTCAAAGCCGTTGCGTACCGCCAGATAGGTGCGGCAGCCTTGCGTGGCGCGCCCCAGCGTCAATACCTGCCCGGCCCGCACCGCGATCGGCCGCCAATACGCAACCGCCTCGCCATCCAGGTCGGCCGGGCAGCTCGCGCCCGTCAGCGCGATCGTGGCGTCGCAATGAAAGCGCAGCGTCGGCCCCTGCAGGGTAAACTCCAGCCCGGCGGCCGCCGGATGATTGCCGACGATGCGGTTGGCCAGCCGAAACGCGAAGTCGTCCATCGGGCCGGACGGCGGCACGCCGATGTCCCAATAGCCGAGGCGGCCGGGATAATCCTGCACGCTGCTGTAGGTGCCGGGTTGCAGCACTTCGAGGCAGTGCGGCTGGAAACGCACATCGTCCAGCAGGCGCGTCCAGACGTCGCCGCGCTGAAATTGCGGCGTGGCGATCACCTGCCGCAGATAATCGAGGTTGGTGGCGATGCCGTGCAAGCGGGTCGCCGCCAGCGCCACGCGCAATTTTTCCAGCGCCTGCGCCCGATCCGCGCCGTGCACGATCAGCTTGGCGATCATCGGGTCGTAAAACGCCGAGACTTCGCTGCCGGTCGCCACCCACCCGTCGAGTCGCACGTCGTCAGGGAAATGCACCTCGGTCAGCACGCCGGGGCTGGGCTGGAAGTTTTTCAGCGGATCTTCGGCGTAGAGGCGCACTTCGATCGCCGCGCCCTGCGGCGCGCGCTGCAACGCCGCCCAATCCAGCGCGTCGCCCGCCGCCACCTGCAGCATGCATGCGATCAGATCCAGGCCGGTGACCATCTCGGTGATCGGGTGCTCGACCTGTAAGCGGGTGTTCACTTCCAGGAAGTAAAACTCGTCGCGCGCGGCGTCGTAAATGAATTCCACGGTGCCGGCGCTGCGGTAATTCACCGACTCGCCCAGCGCCACCGCCGCCCGATGCAGCGCCTGACGGGTCGCCGCCGGCAGGTGTGGCGCCGGGGTTTCTTCCACCACCTTTTGGTTGCGGCGCTGCAGCGAGCAGTCGCGTTCACCGAGCGCCGCCACCTGCCCCTGGCCGTCGCCGAAAATCTGTACCTCGACGTGGCGCGCCCGATCGACGAAGCGTTCGATAAAGGCGCCGGCGTCGCGGAAGAACTGCTCTCCCAGCCGTTTGACGCTGTCGTACGCGTCGCGCAGCGCCGCCTCGTCGTCACAGCGCGTCAGACCGATGCCGCCACCGCCGGCGGTGCTTTTCAGCATCACCGGGTAGCCGATGCGCGCAGCGGCCGAGACCGCCTGCTCAACGCTCTCCAGCAAGCCGGTGCCCGGCGTCATCGGCACCCCGGCCAACGCCGCCAGCTCGCGCGCCCGGTGCTTGAGGCCGAACTCGCGCATCTGCGCCGCCGTCGGGCCGATAAAGGCGATGCCCGCCGCCTCGCAGGCGTCGGCAAACTCGGCGCTCTCGGACAAAAAGCCGTAGCCGGGGTAGATCGCCTGCGCGCCGGTGGCCGCGGCCGCCGCGAGGATCTTGTCGATGCGCAGGTAGCTGTCGGCGGCCTTGTCGCCGCCAAGCGCCACCGCCCTGTCGGCCTCGGCGACGTGCGGCGCATTGCGGTCGGCGTCGGAATAGACCGCCACGCTGGTTACGCCCAGGCGTTTCAGGGTGCGAATGGCGCGGCAGGCGATTTCGCCGCGGTTAGCGATCAGTACGGTAGTAAACATGTTCATGCCCCCTTAACGCTGGCGAGATAGTCGCGCCAGCCGCCAAACTCAGTGATATCCGTCGCGTCTTCCAGCGCCCAGGCTTCGCAGATAAACCCCTTCACCCGCCGGCCGTCCGCCAGCAGCAGCGTGCCGATGCCCAATGGCGCCGGAATTTCCGCCACAAACTCGCCGAAACGGGCCAGCGGGATGTCCCACAGCTCAACCCGGATCGCCGCCCCCTGCGCCGCGCGCGCCAGCCCCGGCTTCGGCGGCTCGGTATCGGCCAGCGCATACAGGCGATAGCAGGGGGCGGTAGCGGTTTGCTCCACCTGCACCGCGTCGCGCTGTGTCAGCTGGACGTTGAGCGGCATGCCGCTAAGGTGAGCGCCCACTACCGCCAGACGCACGTGCCCTGTGGACGGCGCAGGCACAGGCTGCGGCGGCAATGCCCGGCCGATAGCGCCGAGCGGCAAGGCGCTTTGCCGTTGCCAGCGCAGGCCAAACGCCGCCAACGCCCGGTCATGCCAGGCGGGCGCAATCAGGGTGATGCCCGCCGGTAGACCGTCTTCGCGCTGCGGCCCCGGCAGCGCCAGCGCGCTCAGATCGGCCAGGTTGGTGAAATTGGTGTAAGTGCCGAATTGCGAATTGAAGAGCACTGGCTCCTGCGCCATCTCCGCCAGGGTGCGGATAGTGGGCGCGGTCGGCACCACCAGCGCGTCGAACGGCGCCAGCCGCTGGGCGATTTGCCGCGCCAGCTCGGCGCGCAGGTATTCCGCCTTGTAGGCGTCGCAGGCGCTGTAGCCGAGGCCGTTGCCGACGATACCGCGCACCACCGGATCGATGGCCTGCGGGCTCGCTTCCAGCACCTGCTCAATGGCTACCGTGCGCTCCGCCACCCAGGGGCCGTAATACAGCTGTTCCGCCAGAGTGCGAAACGGCGCGAAATCGAGGGATTCCAGCGTGGCGCCGCCCGCCTGCAGCTGCGCCAGCGCTCGGTGAAACGCCCGCTCGGCCTGAACGTCGCCGAAAAACTCCAGCTGGGCGGGAACGGCGAAACGCGGCGCGGCGGGGATATCCGCCGGCGCGGTATGCGGATCGGGGCGGGAATACGGGTCTGCCGCGTCAAAGCCGCTCGCCAGTTCCGCCACCAGCGCGGCATCGGCCACCGTCAGCGCGAAGACCGACACCGTATCGTTCAACCGGCAGGCCGGCACCACGCCCCGGTTGGACAACCGCCCCTTGGTCGGCTTCAGCCCGACGATGTTGTTGAACCCGGCGGGCACGCGCCCCGAACCGGCGGTGTCGGTGCCGAGCGCGAACGGCACCAGGCCGCGCGCCACCACCGAGGCGGAGCCGGAGCTGGAACCGCCGCTGACGTAGCGGCTGTCGAAGCTGTTGACCACCGCGCCATAAGGTGAGCGAGTGCCCACCAACCCGGTAGCGAACTGGTCGAGGTTGGTTTTACCGAGGGCGATCGCCCCGGCGGCGCGCAGGTGGGCGACCACGGTGGCGTCCGCCGCGGCCTGATAGGTGAACGCCGGGCAGGCGGCGCTGGTTGGCCAGCCGCCGACGTCGATATTGTCTTTGATGGCGAAGGGCACGCCGAACAGCGGCAGGCGGCTGAGATCGCCGGCGACCGCCTCGAGCCTCTGTGCCAGCTGCCGATACTGCTGCTCGCGCTGCGCCGGCGTAGCGAGATACAGCCAGGCGTTATCGTCTGGGTTCAGACCGGCGACCAGCGTTTCGATCGTCGCACTGACGCAGGCAAAGCGCTCGCCCGCCGGGCGGGTTTGGTAATGGTGTTGCCATTCACTGAGGGTAAAACCGCACGCTACAACAGATTCGCTCATCGACTGAATTCCATCTGGTACACAAGATGGGATTCAACAGAGCAACCGGCGTGCCAATTTTTAATCTCATGATTTCAATAAATTATAATTAAAACTTATGACGGCGGCGGCAAACGGGCTGCACCAGCGGCGCGCAGCGGGAGAACAAAAAGAGTGCAATAAGGGGATGATGCAGAGGAAAAAACGGGGCGGCGACACTCGCCGCCCCGCAGGCCGATGGGGATCAATCCTTGATGCGTTTCAAACCGACCGGCGTAATGCAGTAGGTCTGTTGCTTGCCCTTCTCCGCCAGCCGCAGGTGCTGCATTTCGTTGACGATCGCCAGGCGGCTGTCCGGCTCTTCATGCCGCAGATGAATCACTTCACCGCCGTAACCCGACAGCGGCAACACCCAGGTTTTGGCCGGTTGATTCTGGCTGCCGATGACGTCGTAGCTGAGCAAGACGTTGCCGTCCGCATCCGTCACGCTGAGGAAGGCGTAGCTGTCGGCAAAGTAGTGGTGAGCAATCCCCGCCGCCAGCGTGACGGTAACGGTTTTCTTCACCAGATCGATGGCGCCGGTCAGGAACTGGCGATCGCCAATCCCTTTGCACGCCACGGTAAACGCATTGCCGACGTTAGCGCCCGGCGGCGTATTGTCGGCCGGCAGGCAATCCCGATAGGTCGCCAACAGTGACTCGCGCTGCGGCTCGGCAAAGGCGCCGATCGCCAGATAAATATCGTCCTTGAACGACGACGATGGCGCATAGTAAGCCGGCAACAGGCGACGCAAACGCTGCGCCGCCTGTTCCAGGCGCGCCAGCAGCGCCTGTTCGGGATCGCCGGGCAACGCCGGGTTTTTCAGCCCGCTTGTTTCGATGCGCAGTACATTGGTTTTGTTTTTGTTATCGATGACGCCGGCCGCCGCCGGATTCAAACGCACCCGGCTCGGCTCCACATGGTAAATCTCGATGTCATCGCCCTCGGCAAACGGCAGCTCGTCATGACTTAACGTAGCCTGAGTGCCCTGAATCTCCTTGCTGAAGCGCACCGCGCCCTGCCGATCGCGCAGCGTCACCCGGGCATAGGTTTCACCGGGGAAGTAGGCGTGCGGCGTGGTGCTGGTCACGTCAACCACCACCGCTCCTTTGGCGCGATCGACGACCACGGTGGCGAAGACCGCATCGCTCAGGCCCAACAGAGTGATCTCCTGCGAAACGATCGGCGAAGCGGCTTTGCGCTCGAAGCGAAGCGTCACCGCGTTCTTCCCCTGCTTCACCGTCAGGTAACCCGCCGTCGGCCGATATTTACGATCTTTACCGGTCGGCAACCGCAAGGTATACACGCCGATCGGCAGCGCAGTCAGCGCCAGGGTCGGCGCATCGATACGGACTTTGTGGGCATAGCGCGCCCCTTCCATCAGGATCAGGTCTTCACCGTAGATCTGCGCAAAGTCATCGATATCCAGACTCAGGGTGACGTCGCCTTTCAGCCCGCTGGCCTTGAGCTGGCAAGAATCGACCAGCCGCAGCGAGGAATCCAGCTTCAGCTGTGCCTGCACCACCGGCAGACTCTGCGCGTCCACCAGTTGATACAGCGGATACACCGCCTTGGCGTGGCTGAACGCGTTGCGGTCGCGCTGCGCTTGGGTGATCACGCCGCCGGTCAGCTCGACGAACGGCGTCACGTCGATTTGCTCGCCGGCTGCGGCGAAGCTTGCCGACAGCAGATCCAGCAAGGCATGTTCCGACGGCACGAAACCCGCCGTGTTGCAGCTTTGGCGATACTGCTGATTAAAGTGCGTGAAGGCGTTCTTGCCTGCCTTGTCGACCATCAGCATCGCGAAGAACAGCTTGGAGCGCAGATCCCACTGGTTGAGCGGCGTGCCCTGAGCGATCAGATCGATGATTTTCTTCTCGACGCCGGCCGCGTTGCCGTAGTTATACAGCCACCCCTCCTGGTATTTACGTTCCCCCAGCATCACGTCCTGATAGCAAGCGGCATAAATATTGTTCCACATCTCACCGGTGGAGAAATATTTGTCGCCCATAAAGTGCCCCTGATAGCCGTGCGCGATCTCATGCAGGCTGCCCCAGTTGCTGTCTTCCGGCGTCAGCCAGAAGCTGCTGACCGAGCTGCTGGTTTCCGCCGTCCAGCGGCCGCCGTAATACGCGGCGCCGGCGCCGTGTTTATCGGCCTTCATAAAGTAGCGGTTGCGAATATTGCGATCGGATTCGTGTTCAGCCTCGAACGAGACGCCGGTCAGCGCATTGTAGAAGGTGAAAATGCGATCGTAGTAGGCGATCAGTCCGTCGATGTTTTTCGCTTCGCCCAGTGACTTCAGCGCCGGTTTACTGATTTTCGGCACCAGCAACACGGCGTATTCCGCATCGATCAGGGCAAACTCGGCGTCCCGATCGTCCCAGCGGGCAAAGAACGCGGCTTCGTTTTCGCCACGGCGATAAACCGGCAACGCTTTCGCCGTGTCCGGGTGCTCGAACTCCAGCACCGGCTCGCCCTGCCCATACGGCGTATCGATGAACGGCACCGAGACGGCATTGACCTGGGCCTCGACCCAGCTCGCGCCGACGCTGAATTCCGCCTCCGTTTTGCTGTCGTCATTCAGCAAGCGCAGCGTTAACTTGCCGGTAAACGCCGCGTTGGTCTGGCGCACTCGCAGCACTTGCCCGGCGGCGAGAATGACGCCCAGGTGCTGGCGATCGTGATCGATGCCTTTGCTCATGCCTGCCGCATCCAGCCAGACTGGCCGGGTCAACGTGTAAAGTGATTGGGTTTTCGTGATGGTTGGCATCCTGCTTTCCTCATGGTTTGGGTGATTGAATTGACCATGAAAAAGTAACCGGACGGGCGGCACGCCCTCCATCGATGACGGGTGGCTGAGGGCCAGTACAACAACGGCGAGCGGGAGAGCGGCAATAAAAAAGGCGCAACCTTGCGATTGCGCCTGATGTTCGGTGAACGCTGCGCGTTACTCGCCGCGAACGCGCTGCGCCAACCCTTTGAGGAAGTAGCGCAGCATCTGATCGCCGCACGGGCGGTAGTTCTTGGTGCCCTCTTTGCGGAACAGCGCGCTCAGCTCCGGCTTGGAGATGCGGAAGTCCACCGCGGTGAAGATCTGGTGCATGTCGGTGTCTTTCAGCTCGAACGCCACGCGCAGCTTTTTCAGCACCAGGTTATTGGTGATCGGCAGCTCAACCGCCGGCGCCGGGAACTTGTCGTCCTTACCGCGCTTGAAGAACACCAGGCCGTTGAGGAAGTGCGCCATCACTTCGTCCGGGCACTTTTCGTAGCCCGGCTCGCCTTCTTTAATCACGTAAGCGTCCATCGCCGACACCGCCACCTCGAAATCGTCCAGTTTGATAATCTCGACCATTTTGGCGTTATTAATGCTCAGCATATAGCGCACGCTGCGCAGCACGTCGTTGTTCATCATGGGATTGCATTGCCTTTACTTGTCTAACGGGGACGTGCGCATTGTAAAAAAATGCCCCATACCCAAAATAATTGGAGTTGCATCGCGGCGGCAAATTTGTAAGCCCCCCGGAGCATAGTTAACTATGTGACCGGGGCGCGCAAATGCAGCCAACAAAGAGGCAGCTCCAAGTATGACGGGTATGGCCGCACACCTTGAATGTGCGGCAGTATAGGGATCGGCAAGGGGTTTCTCAATCGATTTGGCTTTTTTGCTGATACAGCGGGATGTCTTCGCCGATGATGTACTTGTTGCGCAGCAGCGACGAGACCTTGTCCATGATCATCACCACCACCACCAGGATCAGGGTGATGAACATCACCACGTCCCAGTTCCACAGCCGCATATTCTCCGCATACACCAGGCCGATGCCGCCGGCGCCGACGAAGCCCAGCACCGCCGCTGAGCGGGTGTTGGACTCGATCTGGTACAGGCTGAGCGCCAGGAAGGTGGGGAACGATTGGGTGAAGATGCCGTAGCGGTGCTTCTGCAACCCGTTGGCGCCCACCGCCGTCAGGCCGCGGCTGGGGGACTTGTCCACCGCCTCGTGCCCTTCGGCGTACAGTTTGCCCAGCAGCCCGACGTCCTGCATCACGATCGCCAACACCCCGGCCAGCGGCCCCATGCCGACGGCGCGCACGAAGATCAGCCCCCAGATCGCCATGTCGATACCGCGCAGCACGTCCAGCAAGCGACGCACCAGCACGGAGATCGGCCGCAGCAGCGGCGTCGACATCACGTTGCGCGCGGCGAAAAACGACAGCGGCAGCGCGATCAGCGACGCGGTAATGGTGCCGGCGAACACGATGGCGATAGTAATGCCGATCTGCTGGAAGTAGTACATGAACGGCCAGTTGGCGAAGTCGTGCCAGACGAACATGCGCAGGAAATAGCGCCCCAGCTGCTGGCAGCCGTTGATAAACTGCGGCCAGCTAATGCCGAAGACCAGGAAGAAGAACACGTAATACAGCACGATCGCCAGTGCGATCAGGCCGACGGTGCGCAGGTAGCGCCCCTGCTGCGCGAAGATCGCCGGATGCTGCTGTTTCAACTGGTGCAGCGTTTCCGCCGATGCCGGAGTGCCCGCTATCATTTTGCCCCCTCCACCACGCGCTTGCGCAGCTCGCCCGACACATAGTCGAGCACGGAAACCACCACGATGATCAGCAGCAGCGTCATGCTGACCTGATCGTAGCGGTCGAGTTTAATGTTGGTCATCAGCTCCTGGCCGATGCCGCCCGCCCCCACCAGCCCCAAAATGGTCGACTGACGGAAGTTGATCTCCAGCCGCATGAAGCTGTAGGAGAGAAACACCGGCTTCACCTGCGGCCACAGGCCGAAGCGCATGCGCTGCAGCGGCGTGGCGCCACAGGCCGCCAGCCCGCGCACCGGTTTGTTGGAGGCGGTTTCGATCGATTCATAGAACAGTTTGGTCAGGCTGCCGATGGTGTGCAGCGCCAGCGCCAGGAAGCCGGGAATGGCGCCGATGCCGAACGCCATCACGAACATCACCGCCCACGCCAGCTCCGGCATGGTGCGCAAGAACGCCACCAGCGTGCGGATTGCCAGCCGCACCGAGGCCGGGGTATAGGTATTGCCGGCCGCCAGAAACGCCAGCACGGTCGCCACCAGCACCGAAAAAATGGTCGCCGCCAGCGCCAGCTGCAGGGTCTCCCAGATCAGCGGCAGCTGGATGTTCAGGCGGTAACCCCAATAGGCCAGCGAACCTTCGGTGCGCCCATCGGCGAACAGCAGGTGCCAGTGCAGCGTCGGCACGGTTTCGGCCAGGTAGTCGAAGAAGTGCGGAATAGACACCCAGACGGTGTGCAGGTTGAACTCGGCGAGGTTGCCGGCGCCCAGGTACAGCACCACCAGCCCGAGCGACCACAGCAGCGCTTCGCGTTTTTGCTTGCTGCGGATCCGTTGGTAATAGTGTGCGAAATCGGTATTCAAAGCAGGTCTTCCATCTTGATGGAACAAGGGGTTCAGCACGCTGAACCCCTTCATTCGGACGGCCGAGGCAGCCGGGAATTAACGGTCGCCTTTGGTCAGCTCGCGCTTCATATCGATGATGGTCTGGTATTCCGCCAGGGTGGTGTCGCCGATGTGCTGTTTGCCGCCCATCGCTTTGATAAAGCACTGGTGATCGTCTTTATCCAGCTTCTTGATGGCGGTGACCACTTTGGCTTTGAAGTCGGCCGGCAGCGAGTTGCTCACCAGGATCGGGCCGTTCGGGATCAGCGGCGACTGCCAGATGATGCGGATCTGTTTCATCAGGTCCGGGTGATCCATGCGGATCATGCGGGTGAACGCGCCGCTGGTGTAGCCGGTGTTGTAGTCGCCGATCATCGACGCCCAGGTCACCGCGCCTTCGAACTGGCCGTTCAGCACGCCAAGGATATCCTGCTCGTGGCCGCCGGAGAAGGTGACGCTGGAGAAGGTGTTGTTGTATTTGTTGTCGACCGTGCCGCCGAACAGCTTTTTAAACGCCTGGTTCGGGATCAGGAAGCCGGAGGTGGAATCCGGATCGGCGAAGCCGATGGCCTTGCCCTTCAGATCTTCCAGTTTCTGGTACGGGCTGCCGGCCTTCACCACCACCACCGAGTGGTAGCCGCGCGACTGGTCGACGTCGTCGACCGCGATGCCGACGATGTCCACCGCTTTCGGATCCTTGATGTAGACCGAAGCGAACGATGACGGCGACATGCTCAGCACCAGGTCAATCTTGCCGCCCAGCAGGCCCTGGATCACACCGGAATAGTCGGACGAGTTGCGCAGCTTGGTATCGACATTCAGTTCCTTGTCCAGGAACTGCTTCACGCACTGGTTATCGCCGATCTGCTGGGTGGCGTTCTGGCCGCCGAGAATGCCCAGGTTCAGCTCTTTCGGCGCATCCGCTGCGGCAGCATTAAATACCATCATCGCGCCGGCCATCAGGGTGGTCAGACTCAATACTTTTTTCATTAGGTGTGCCTTGTGTGTAAAGGTAAAGGGTAAAGGTCAAAAGTGCTTCAATGGATCTGATTGGCTTCTTCGCCATACAGCTGGTGCAGGATCCGTTCGTTCAGTTGCGAAGGATGCCCGTCAAACACGATCTTCCCGTGGGCGATACCGATCACCCGCGAGCAATACTCTTTCACCAGTTCGACCGAGTGCAGGTTCACCATCACCGCGATGCCGTCTTCGCTGATTTTCTGCAGCGCGTCCATGATGCGGCGGGTGTTTTTCGGATCGAGCGACGCGACCGGCTCATCGGCCAGCAGGATTTGCGGGTTTTGCATCAGCGCGCGGCAGATGGCGACGCGCTGCATCTGGCCGCCGGAGAGGTGCTCGGCGCGCTGCAGCGCGTGCGGCAGCATGTTGAGCCACTGCAACAGCTCGATGGCGCGAGCGCGGTCGGCGTCATCGAACAGTTTGAAGAAGGATTTCAGGGTGGAGGTGTGGCTCAGGCGCCCCAGCAACACGTTGGTCATCACGTCCAGCCGCGGCACCAGGCAGAAGTCCTGGAAGATCATGCCGCAGCGCGCGCGCCATTGGCGCATCTGGCGGCCGGCAAGCTGGGCGATATCCTGCGCCACGCCATCGTCTTCGAAGTGCAGCATCTCGCCGCAGCTGGAAGGAATGGTGCCGTTGAGGGTATGCAGCAGCGTGGACTTGCCTGCGCCGGAGCGGCCGATCACCGCCACGAACTCGCCGGCGTGCAGATCGAAATTGATGTCATCCAGCACGCGCTGCTGCGCTTTATAGGCCTTGCCGAGTCCCTTTACCGATAATACTTTGCGAGATGCGGCGGCGTGCTGCCCTGGAAAGTCGTGCTGTGCCAATTTTAACAGTGCCTGAGCCATATGATTTCTCTGGTTTCAGTGGCTAATCATTATGGGCACCTATTAACGGATAAGTTTATGACAGTGGGATGATCGTTTTATGGCCGGGGCGTGACGCGTGCCGCCCCGGCGTGCGCATCATTCCAGGCTAAAGAAGTCCAGCCCCAGCGCCATCTTGACCTGCTGCAGCGTCTGCTGGCTGACCTGATGCGCGCGGCGGGTGCCGTGCTGCAGGATACGCGTTAGCTCGCCTTTATCGGCAATGAATTCGGCGCGGCGGGTGCGGATCGGCTCGAGCAGGCTCTGCAGGCAATCCTCCAGCAGCCGTTTGATTTTCACGTCCCCCAACCCGCCGCGCCGATAGTGCGCCTTCAGCTCCGCCACCAGTGCGGCGTCTTCGCAGAAGGCGTCCAGATAGGTGAACACCATGTTGCCCTCCACCCGGCCGGGATCGCTGACGTTGAGATGGCCAGGATCGGTGAACATGCTCATCACCGCCTTGTGAACCTCGTCGGCGCCGGCGCCAAGCGGGATGGCGTTGCCGCGCGATTTCGACATCTTGCCCTGCCCGTCCAGCCCCGGCAGACGCCCGACGTTGCTCAACAGCGGCTGACACTCCGTTAATATCGGTTGGCCAACGATGTGGTTGAAGCGCCGCACGATCTCGTTGGTTTGCTCCAGCATCGGCAGCTGATCCTCGCCGACCGGCACGTGGGTGGCGCCGAAGGCGGTGATGTCCGCCGCCTGGCTGACCGGATAGATCAGAAAACCGGCCGGCAGGCTGCGGGCGAAATCCTTCTCGGCGATTTCGTTTTTCACCGTCGGGTTGCGTTCCAGCCGCGCCACGCTGACCAGATTGAGGTAGTACATCGTCAGCTCGGCCAACGCCGGCAGCGCCGACTGCAGGCAGATCGTGGTCTTGTGCGGATCGATGCCGACCGCCAGATAGTCGGCCACGACATTGAGCACGTTGGCGCTGATTTTTTGCGGGTTGTTGCCGTTGTCGGTCAGGCCCTGCAGATCCGCCACCATCACCGTTTGGTTATGCTGGTGCTGCAGTTCGACGCGTTGGCGCAGCGAGCCGACAAAGTGACCTAAATGCAGTGGGCCGGTAGCGCGATCGCCGGTAAGAATGGTGTAGCTCATGACAGTGCTCCTGAAGGTCTGTAGACCGCCGGATCAACGCCACAAAAGATAATGCCGCCAAACCGGCGGCATTAAAAAGAGATGTGAATACTCGTGCCGCCTCAGAAGAGGCGCCACCATGACTGATTGTGGGTGGAGTGCATCGATATATTCATGCCATCAAGGTATACCCGCAGCGGCAATGCGTCAATAGCCCGCCGCCGGCGCGTAAGAAGGCGTTACACTCCGGCATTTGCGTTCCTGGCCCGGCGCGCTAGGGTAAAACCTTCAACCTGAAAAAGGAGCGCATGATGAAGATCGGATTTGCCGGACTGGGTGGGATGGGCAGCGCCATGGCAACTAACCTGGTGCAGGCGGGCTTCGCGTTGACGGTATGGAACCGCTCGCCGCAGGCGGCGCAGCCGCTGGTAAACGCCGGCGCGCGGCAGGCCGAACGGCCAGAACAGTTGGCCGATGCCGACGTGCTGATCACCATGCTGGCCGACGATGCCGCCACGCAACAGGTGGTGGTGGACAGCGGATTGCTGCAGCGGATGAAACCGGGCGCGCTGCATATCAATATGGCGACCATCTCGATCGAGCTAGCCAAACGCCTGACGACGCTGCATGCGGAACACGGCATCGGCTATCTCGCCGCACCGGTGCTGGGGCGGATCGACGTGGCCGCCGCCGGCAAGCTGAATATTCTGGCAGCCGGCGATAGCGAACGGCTGAAGCAAGCGCAGCCGCTGTTCGATGCCCTCGGCCAGAAAACCTGGCACTTCGGCGCCGACCCGGCGCAGGCCAACGTGGTCAAAATCGCCACCAACTTTACGCTGGCCAGCGCCATTGAAGCGATGGCGGAAGGCAGCGCGCTGGTGCGCAACTACGGCGTTTCCGGCGCCGACTACCTGCAGATGCTGAGCAGCACCGTCTTCGCCGCCCCGGCTTACCAGGGCTATGGTGTGCTGATCGCCGCCGAGAAGTATTCACCCGCCGGATTCCGGCTGGCGCTGGGGCTGAAGGACGTCGGGCTGGCGCTGGCCGCCGGCGCCGACAGCCATACGCCGATGCCGTTCGCCGGAGTGCTGAAGGACAACTTCCTCGACGCGATGGCGCAAGGGGATGCGGATCTGGACTGGGCCGCGCTGGCCAAGGTGGCGGCGCGGCGGGCGGGCCTGAAATAACGAACGGGGGCGCTGGCCCCCGTTTTCCGTTCTCAGAACACGATGTCCGCTGCGGGCACGGCGCGGATCGGCACGCCGAAGCTGTCGATATTCGACAGCGTCTCGTTATGGTGGGTACGGATCAGCAGGCCGTCGGCATAGGATTTGTCGTGGCAGGTGTGGGCATCCGCCGCCAGCGTCACCGGATAGCCGTGCGCCGCGGCGCTGCGCACCGTGGTATCGATGCAAAACGGCGTGGAGTAACCGCAAACCACCAACTGCGATACGCCGTTGGCGATCAGCAACGCGCCAAGCGAAGTGCGCAGGAACGAGTCCGGCGTGGTTTTATCCACCCGATGGTCGCCTGGCGCCACCTTCAGCGCCGCAAGCACTTGCCAGGCGGCGCTGCCGTGCGGCAGTTCGTCGTCCGGCGTATGGTGCTGAATGACGACAACCGGCACGCCCGCCCGGCGGGCGCGCTCGCTCAGTTGGTTGATGCGCGCAACGGTGCCCGCGGCATCCGCCGGCGGCGGCGTAAACAATCCTTCCTGCACATCGATAATCAACAGCGCGGTGGTCATGGCGGCTCCCGAAGATTAAGCCGCGTCAGCACACCGGCTGGCGCGGGCGGAAAATATGATCGACGCCCTGCTCACGCAACCGGTTCACCAGATCGTGCCCGCCGTTCGGCGTGGCGTGCGCCAGCTGGCGCTCGGCGGTAAACACCGGGCTGGCCCAAAACAGGTTCACCGGATCGCCGTACTGCTGCGGCAGAGTCAGGTGCGCGCTATGCGGGTAGAAGGACGACGATAAAATATAGCCCTCGTAGCCCAGCGGCGCCACGTCCGACTCCAGCGTATGCCCTTCGCCGATCCAGGTCAGCCGCGCCCAAGGCGCGTGCGCGAAACCGGCCAGCGCGCTGGCCATCTGCACCGCGTTGTCTTCGGTCATGTATTGGCTGTCGATGGCGATCGCCATCTCCATGCGGCGATAGCGCGAAGCCTCGTCGTTGAACAGGATCTCCACCCACGGCATCGGCCGAATGCTGACGCCCATGGTGAGGAAGTAATAGATGCCGTCGCGCTCGTGCTGGGTGATGGCCATCGGCGGCCACTTGCCCTGATCGATGGCGTAGTATTTTACCGACGGGCCGAAATGCGGCTCATAGCGCGCCTGAAAATCGCGCTGCATCTTCGGCCACGGGTTGCCCTCTTCACGCTGCCAGCTGCGCCAAAACTGGCGGGTGCTTTCCGCCTGCGCATATTGCGTGTTGGTCGAGGCCGAGCCGAGCGGATAGGCCAACGGGCTCTCCTTGATGCAGCTGGCCGAATAGCACACCGAATGGTCGATATACAGGCTCCAACCGGGGATCACCGCCAGCAGTTGGCCGTAATACCACAGGGCCGCGCCGTCGTCGCTTTCGCTCCACACCACCATCAACCCTTCCGGGTTCAGCGGCGCTTCCCCTTCCAGGTTGCGGCAAAATTCCGCCGCCAGCATCGGCGGCTGCCCCTGCTCCAGCGCGGCGCGATCTTCCTGCAGCGGCGCGGCGGCCAGATTGCGCAGCCAACAGGCACGCACCTGATAGCGATCGCTGTAGGCTTCGGCGGGATAGATGTAAAAATAGGCTGCCCGGTGATCTTGCTGAACCACCGCGACCAGCGTCTGGTTCTCATTGCTGACTTCAGCAAGTACGTATGACTCGTTCATATCACCTCAATAGGGTCAGGGCGCGGCAGAATCGGCTGCGCGCAAAAATGGAATGTGGCTTTGCCCCCAAGTGTAAAACGCATTACTGGCCGGATCACCCGTAAAAGTCTCAAAAGCGGCCGTAAACGAAGATAAACAAAGGTTAATTATAGCGGCTGCGGCTCATGACGGCTGAGTGATGCGCCGCACCGCGCGCTGATAGGAACCGTTGCGCATCGACGCGCCCAGCACTTTGCCGAGGCCTGCAGCCCCCGTTCGCACCAACCGCCGCCGCAACGCGCCCGGATGAAAGCCGAACTGCCGCTGCGCCCAATCGGGCAACAGATCGATGCCCGCCTGCATCACCACCCCGCCGAGCGGGCGCGCCAACGCGCTCGGCGCCGGCGCCTTCAGCAGAATGCGCGCCACCTCTTGGGTGCGTTCATCGCAGACCAGCTGCGGCCGCATCGCCTGCAGATAGTCGTCTACCTCCGCGCAGGACTGAGGGATAGCTGTCGCCCCCAGCGCGGCGGCCACGCGCGCCGCTTCGCGGTAGTATTGATCCTGCAAATCGCGGGAAAGATGCGGGTTGCGGTAGCGCAGGTGGCTGGCCAGAAAACGGCTGCTCTCCGCCACGTGCACCCAGGTCAGCAGCGCCGGATCGCTGGCGGCATAGGGCGTGCCGTCGCTGCCGACGCCGGTCACCCGCAGGTGGATGGCTTTGACTTTGGCGATCAGCCGCTCCGCCTCGGCGGTCGGGCCGAAGGTGGTAACCGACACGAACTGGCTGGTGCGGCGCAGGCGGCCAATCATATCGTCGCGGAAGTTGGAGTGATCCCATACGCCGGCCAGCGCCAACGGGTGCAGCATTTGCAACAGCAAGGCGCTGACGCCGCCGCACAGCATCGGGGTGAAATCGCGGTGTACCTGCCAGATGACCGACTGCGGGCCGAACAGCCCCGGATCGCCGGGCGGATTCTCAAAATCGACGCCGCCGAGCGCCAACCCGGTCAGGCTGAGCACCTGTTTTTCTATCGCTGCACGTACCGCTTCCATCCTGCCGCCCTCTTGCTCATTCAGCGGCCAGTGTATCACGCGGCGAGCGCCTCATTGCGCCCTGCGGCGGTTGAAAGCATTAACTTACTGAATTACAGTTGTTATACCGCTTGCAACCAGGCGGGCCTATTCGATCCACTGCAGAGGCGCTTTGCAGGGCGTTAACCCACGTTAATTCGGCACTAACCCCACAAAACCTCTATCTAGTTTCTTTTCCTTCAACTTAGATAGCAGAGAGTTCGATGATTACCATCAGAGCACGCGCGGCGGAAGACAACGCGCAATTGGCAGATATCTGGCTGCGTTCGGTGCGCGCCACTCACCACTTTTTAACCGAAGACAACATCGCACAGCTGTTCCCGCTGGTGCTGAACGACTACCTGCCGGCGGTCAACGTTTGGGTGGCCGAAGAGCGGCCGGGGCATCCCTGCGGCTTTATCGGTCTGAACGGCAACAAGGTGGAGATGCTGTTTATCGACGCCGATCAGCGCGGCAAAGGGGTGGGCAAAGCGCTGCTGACCCACGCGGAAACGCTGCACGATGAGCTGCAGCTGGACGTGAACGAGCAAAATCCGCAGGCCAGCGGCTTCTACCGTCACTACGGTTTTGTCATCACCGGCCGCTCGCCGCTCGACGGCCAGGGCAACCCGTTCCCGCTGCTGCATATGAAGCTGGAAAAACGCTAGCCCTCCACCGGCCGCCCAGCGGCCGGTTTTCTCCCCCCATGGCGCCCGCCGTTTAATATATCAAATCAGAATAAGTAATAGATTTTACATTCTTCCTGTCACTATCAACCCTCGGTAGGATTGCCCGGTATTCACCCGCAACAGAGGTTCCGTCCGCCACTTCCCGCCGGGTCGTGCCCCGCCGAAAAGCCGAACGATCCCTGTCCGGCGCAACGCGCTCCGGACGGAATGCTGTGATGTATCGATAAGGATCCGCTTCGTTATGATCGTTCTTTCGAACGTTTGCAAAACTTTTGACAGCGCACAGGGCCGCGTCGTGGCGGTAGACGACGTCAGTCTGGCGGTGGACGCCGGGCAAATTTACGGCATCATCGGCTACAGCGGCGCGGGCAAAAGCACGCTGATCCGCCTGCTCAACGGCCTGGAAACGCCCACCAGCGGCCGCATTGACGTGGGCGGTTTCGATATTGCCCGCGCCAAAGGCAGCCATCTGCGCCAGGCACGCCTGAAAATCAGCATGGTGTTCCAGCACTTCAACCTGCTGTGGTCGCGCACCGTCAGCCAGAATATCGCTTTTTCCATGCAGATCGCCGGCGTGCCCAAGGCGCAGATTGCGCCGCGCGTGGCGGAACTGATCGCGCTGGTCGGCCTGCAGGGGCGCGAAAACGCCTATCCGTCGCAGCTCAGCGGCGGCCAGAAACAGCGCGTCGGCATCGCCCGCGCGCTGGCCAATAACCCGAGCGTGCTGCTGTGCGACGAAGCCACCTCGGCGCTCGATCCGCAAACCACCGACGCCATTCTCGACCTGCTGCTGGACATCAATCGCCAGCTGAAATTGACCATCGTGCTGATCACCCACGAGATGCACGTGGTGCGCAAAATCTGCCACCGCGTGGCGGTGATGGAAAACGGCCGCATCGTCGAAGAAGGCCCGGTGCTTGAGGTGTTCACCCGGCCACAGCAGCCGATCACCCGGCAGTTCGTCAAACAGGTGTCGCAGTATGCGGACACGGCTGAGAGCTTCAACCCGCAGCTCACCGCTCATCTGCCGGGAGCGATTTTCAAGCTGACCTTCGTGGGTGTGCAAACCCATCAGGCGGTGATCTCCGAAGTGATCCGGCGCTACGCCCTGACCGTCAACATTCTGCACGGCAAGATCAGCCACACCCTCAACGGTTCGTTCGGCGAACTGTACATTCACGCCGAAGGCAACGAACAACAAGTCGCCGACATGCTCAGCCTGCTGCACGAAAGAGATATCGCCGTCGAGGTTATCCAACATGATTGAATCCCTGTTCCCCCACCTGCGCCTGGACCAACTGTGGGACGCCACCTGGGAAACGCTGTACATGACCGGCATCGCCGGTTTGGCCACGCTGGTGCTGGGCATCGTGCTCGGCGTGCTGCTGTTTTTAACCTCGAAGGGCCAGTTGCTGCAGAACCGGGCGGTCTACTCGCTGATCTCCGTACTGGTCAACGTCTTCCGCTCCATTCCGTTCATCATTCTGATCGTGCTGCTGATCCCGTTCACCAAGTCGCTGATCGGCACCATTCTCGGCGCGGACGCTGCCCTGCCGGCGCTGATCGTTGGCGCGGCGCCGTTCTACGCGCGGTTGGTGGAGATCGCGCTGCGCGAGGTCGACAAAGGGGTAATCGAAGCGGCGCGGTCGATGGGCGCCAAAAACCGCACCCTGATTTTCCGCGTCTTGCTGCCGGAGAGCTCGCCGGCGCTGGTTTCCGGCATCACCGTCACCCTGATCGCGCTGGTGAGCTACACCGCGATGGCCGGGGTGATCGGCGCCGGTGGCCTGGGCAACC
The DNA here is from genome assembly GCF_052168635.1 of Serratia sp. CY47444. Taxonomy (NCBI): domain Bacteria; kingdom Pseudomonadati; phylum Pseudomonadota; class Gammaproteobacteria; order Enterobacterales; family Yersiniaceae; genus Serratia; species Serratia sp. CY47444. The sequence continues at coordinate 267,357 of NZ_JBJNMH010000002.1, read as the reverse complement.
TGGCCTATCTGGAAGGCTTCCAACGCAACCACAGTGACGTGACGCTGGTGGCGACGCTGACGATCCTGCTGATCGTTTTCGTCATTCAGTTCATTGGCGACACCCTGACAAGAACGCTCGATAAACGTTAATTAACCAAGGAAAACGATGATGAAAAAGCACTTACTGATGTTGGCTTTCGCCTCTGTCGCCACCCTCGCCTCTTACGGCGCCGCCGCGGCGACCAAGCTGGTGGTCGGCGCCTCCAACGTGCCGCACGCCGAGATCCTCGAACAGGCCAAACCGATACTGGCGAAGGAAGGCATCGATCTGCAGATCAAGCGCTTCCAGGATTACATTCTGCCGAACACCGCCTTGGCCAGCCACGACATCGACGCCAACTACTTCCAGCACGTGCCTTACCTGAACTCGGTGCTGAAAGACCACGCCGACGACAAGAGCTACGACTTCGTCAGCGCCGGCGCGATCCATATTGAGCCTATCGGCATCTACTCGAAGAAGTACAAGAGCCTGAAAGATCTGCCGGAAAACGGCAAAATCATCATGCGCGACGCAGTGGCGGAAGAAGGCCGCATCCTGTCAATTTTTGAGCAGCAAGGCGTGATCAAGCTGAAGCCAGGGGTGAGCAAGGTGGACGCGCGCATCACCGACGTGGTGGAAAACCCGAAACACCTGAAGTTCCAGGCGAACGTTGAAGGCGCGCTGCTGCCGCAGATGTACAACAACAACGAAGGTGACGCGGTGGTGATCAACGCCAACTACGCCATCGACGCCGGGCTGAATCCGACCAAGGATCCGATCGCGGTCGAAAGCGGCGAAAACAACCCGTACGCCAACATCATCACCGTGCACAAAGCCGACGTGAACAAGCCGGAGATCGTGGCGCTGGTGAAGGTGCTGCACTCCAAGCCGATTCAGGACTTTATCCGCGAGAAATACCAGGGCGCGGTGATCCCGGTCAATCAGTAGTAGGTTATACGGCCCGGTGAAAACCGGGCCTGTTGTTACACCTTATTGCCAATCTGGCTGAGCCGCGGCCACACCAGCATCAGCGCCTCCAGCAACCGCAACAGCTCGCTCCGGCTTGCCCCTTCTCGCGCCTGCACCGACATGCCTTCAATGGTGCAAATGACGTATTTCGCCAGCAGCGCGGTATCGGTTTTCGCCAGCAATTCGCCCTGCTGCACCTTGCGATCGAAGCAGACTTTCAGCGCCGCTTCCTGGGCATGATGTTTTTTGCGCAGCATCTGGGCGACGTCGTCGGAAGCAGACGACAGTGCCGCGGAGGCGCACACCATAAAACAGCCTGACGGCGTATCGGGGTCGGTAAACACTTCGACGGAAGAGCGCACGTAGGCCTCGACGATCTCGGCCACCGGCACATCCTGTTCCAACAGCTGGTTGGTGCAGGTGGTGTATTTTTGCAGATAGCGTTCCACCGCCGCGCGGAACATCCCCTCTTTGTTGCCGAATTCCGCATACAGCGTCGGCGCCTTGGCGCCGGTCACTTCCACCAGATCGGCCAGCGAGGTGGCTTCATAACCGTGCCGCCAGAACAGATCGAGCGCGCTTTCCAGCGCCCGGTCGCGATCAAATTGTTTTGGTCTGCCACGGCTTTTCTTGCCGCAGACCGCTTCATTGATGCTCATCGTTCCTCTCCTATCCCGCTCCACGGCAGGCTTAGCACAAATAACTTAACGATCATTATAAAAAAATATTGCGCGCTCGTCGAGAACCGATTAGCATTTAGTTATCGATCGTTAAGATAATTTAACGAAGCAGATTAAAACCCTCTATTGACCGTTATCGGAAAGGAATTAACATCATGAAAAACTTAAAATTAACCTTAGCAGCTCTCACTCTGGCCAGCGTTTCCTTCGGCAGCTTCGCCGCCGATTTAGTCCAGAACCAACCGGCAGACCAGCAGAAAGTGGGCGTTATCACCGTCAGCGGCGCATCCGATCTGACCTCGCTGGAAAACAGCCTGGCCGCCAAAGCCGATCAGGCCGGTGCAAAATCCTTCCGCATCATCGGCGCCGGCGGTAACAACCAGCTGCATGGTACCGCAGAAATCTATCAATAACAAAGCATTAAGCCAACTGATTGCCTGTCCTTTTGCTCACAACGCCAGGGCGTAAAAAAAATTAATTAACGAGCATTAAAAAAATACTTGCAATCCGTCAAACCGGCATCTAACATTAAATTATCGATCGTTAATCAATTTAACGACCTTACAAAACAAACATCGTAAAGAACAAAGATAGGAAATAAGACCATGAAAAACCTGAAAATGACCATCGCAGCCATCGCACTGGCTTCCGTCTCCTTCGGCAGCTTCGCCGCCGACCTGGTGAACGCCCAACCTGCCAATCTGCAAAAAGCCGGCGTCGTCACCGTCAGCGGTGCGTCCGACCTGAGCAGCCTGGAAAACAAACTGGCGGCCAAAGCCGACGCGGCGGGCGCCAAATCCTTCCAGATCATCGCCACCACCGGTGACAACAAACTGCACGGCACCGCGATCATCTACAATTAATGGCCAGATAGGCAATCGTGCAAAAGGGCGGCTCAGGCCGCCTTTTGTTTGTTTTGACGCCAACGTTCTGTTGTAAGCTGTAGCCACCTTTTCTTGCTGAGCCGAGCAACGCCATGACTCCCCTGCTGTTTCACAAATATCACGGCCTGGGCAACGACTACCTGGTCTGTCACCGTTCGGTCGCCGATCGTCTGAGCCAGGAACAGATCCGCCTGTTGTGCCACCCGCATTACGGCATCGGTTCCGACGGCCTGCTGATCGACAGCGGTGACGCCGTCAATCCCACCCTGCGCATCATCAACCCGGACGGCTCCGAAGCGGAGAAAAGCGGCAACGGCCTGCGTATCTACGCGCGCTATCTGTTTGACAGCGAGCGCGTAGGGCATCAGCCGTTTCTGGTGCACACCGCCGGCGGCGACGTGCGTTGCCAGGTGGCGGAAGACGCGCATCAGATAACCGTGGAGATGGGGCGCGCCAATTTCAGCCCGGCGGCGCTGCCGGCCTTGATCGATCTGCCGGAGGCGCTGAACTATCCGCTGCCCCTGAGGGAGGAGACGTTAAGCGTTTCGCTGGTGTCGATGGGCAACCCGCACTGCGTGGTGCCGGTGGAAAAACTGGATCTGGCGCAGGTGCATCGGCTGGGACCGCAGATTGAGCGCCATCCGCTGTTCCCGAAACGCACCAATGTACAACTGGTGGAAGTGGTCGATCGCCAGACGCTGCGCATCGGCATCTGGGAGCGCGGCGCCGGCTTTACCCTTGCCTCCGGCAGCAGCAGCTGCGCCGCCGCCAGCGTGATGCGCAAGTTGGGACGAGTCGGCGATCGGGTTAGCGTGCGGATGCCGGGCGGCGAACTGCAGATCGCCTTCAGCGGCGATTTTCAGGTCAGCATGCGCGGGCCGGTGCATAAAATCGCCACCCTGACGCTGGACGAAGACTGCTTTGCCGGCGGCGCGGGGCTGTTTACGGGATCCACCCCAGCAGCCTGAACCACAGATAGTCCAACGGCACCAGCAGTGCGAAGCTGAGCACGGCCAACAGCAGGCACAGCTTTAGCCCTTCGCGCGCCGGCACTTTGCCCATCCCCATCGCCACCACGATCGGCGAGGCCTGATACGGCAACAGCGGGGTGGCATAACCGATCACCTGGGTCATCAACACCGTCAGCAGCGGCAGGCCGCTGCCCGCGGACAGCGCCTGCGCCAGCGGGGTAAACAGCGCCGGCACGCCGTTGGCGGTCACCACGAAATTCAACAGCGCGGTGATCCCCACCAGCGAACCGAATGCGGTAAACGGCTTGCCGTGCAGATCCGGCATCATCGCCAGCAGCGCGCCACCCAACCGATCGCCGAGCCCCGAGTGGCTGACCAATGCGGTCAGCCCCAGGATCCCCGCCACGTAAATACAGGTGCGCACGTTAACGCCGGCGGCGAACTGTTCGCCGTTGAGAAAACCGATGCGCGGCAGCAGGCAGACGCAGGCCGCCGCCAACCCTATCCAGGCCGGGGCGATGCCGTGCCAGCTGTCGGTCATCCACAGCAGCACCGTCATGCCCAACAGCGCGATCAGTCGCCACTCGGCGGCACTGAGCGGCGTTTGCCCCGCCTCGGCCACCACCGGTTGCGGCCGCGCCCGGAACAGGCCGCAGATGCACAACGTCAACAATGCGCCTTTGGCCACCCCGAGCACCGGGGCATGCAACAGCAGATAAGAGAGATAGGCGAAGTGGCTGCCGTAGGCGCTTTCCGCCGCGCCGCTCATCACCAGGTTGGGCACGTTGGCCGGCAAAATGCTGGCGGAGAGCTGGAAGGTGCCGAACCCCACCGCCAGCGCCAAACCGATGCGGCCGCGCGAGCCTTCCGCCAGACCTGCGCGATCGGCCAACGCCATGACGATCGGCATCAGCAGCGTAATCCGCCCCATGTTGGAGGGCATGACAAACGCCAACGCGTAGCTTATCGCCACCACGCCGCCCACCAGGCGCGGCCAGGAACCGGCCAGATGCGGCAAGAGGCGGTTGGCCAGGCGATCCGCCAAGCCGGTGCTGCGGATGGCGCTGCCCAACACGAAACCGCTGAGCACCAGCCAGAATGCGGAGGACGCGAAACCGGAAAAGGTCACCGCAGCGGGCGCCAGCTGCAATACCATCACCGCCGCAAAGAACAGCAGCGCGACCAAATACTCCGGCAAGCGGGCGCTGGCCCATAGCGCGATGACCACCAGCGTGACCAGCGCGGACAGCGCCATCGGATCCCCCAACATAGTTTCCTCCCTGATAAAACGTTGTGATTGTTATCAAACGGTTAACAGGGTGACACAAGGCGCAGGCGTTAACCTTGAAACCGCTCACATATCGTCGTTCTGCAGATTTTTCAGCATGCACACATTACAGCCGTGGTGGCCGGTATTGCCGCGCCGTTCCGTCAACAGCGTGAAACCCAGCGCGTAATACAGCCCAATCGCCTCTTTCAACTGTTCGGTGGTTTCCAGATAGCAATAGCGATACCCTGCCGCCCGCGCCGCCTTCAGCGCCTGCACCACCATATAGCGTGCCATGCCCAACCCACGCACACCGGGTTTGAAGAACAGTTTTTGCAGTTCGCAATAGCCGGGCTCTTCGCCGGCCAGCGGCGCCATGCCGACGCCCCCCACCACCTGCCCGTCCCGCTCCAGCACCCAGTAGCGGCCGCCGTTGTCGTGATACAGGCCGGTCAGCCGATCGAGATCCGGATCGTGCAGGCTGACCCCTTCCATCTTGTCCATGCCGTACTCGCGAAACACGTCGCGAATGATCGCCGCCATCGCCGCATCGTCGCGCGCGGCGATCGGCCGCACCCGCAGGTTGGCGTCGCGCTGTTTGCGCGCGCTGCGCAGCGCCGCGGTCATCTTTTTCATCGCCGCAGTGGTACTCGCCAGCTCATCGTCGTCCAACTGCGCCAGCGCCGCCTGCATAAAACCGTCGGCGTCGCTCTCGATGCCGGCCAGCGCCTTACCGCCCTTTTTACTCAGCCGATGCAGGTTGTGCCGCTTGTCATCCGGATGATCCACCGTTTCTATCACGCCGGCGGCCACCAGGCTGCGCAGCGCCCGGCTGGCGCTGGCCTTGTCGATACAAAGCCGGGCCGCCAGCTCGGTGACGCCCAGCGGCTGCTCGCTGACTTCGATCATCAGATGGATCTGCAGCGGCGAAAAGCGCGAGCCGTTGCTCTGCTTGTTCAACATGCCGAATTCTCTGACCAAACTGCGCGCCAATGCTCTGAAATCCCTGATGTTCACGGCGTTATGCTCCCCTGTACTTCCACCTTCACGCTGCGTTGGATGGATTATTGGTTGATAGTGTTACCTAATTTAGAACATAACGATAACGCATAAACAATTGCGAATGAATAACCAACGGGGCATCTGAATATGTCAAAACATTTCATTAACCAGAATTTAAAACCATTTAATTGATTATTTTAAAAACTTAAATCCAAATTAATATTTAAAATTAAAATAAAAGACCAATGAAAATGGGAGTAAAAACATCAAAATTTGACAGAACAAAAAATAAAGCAAATATCTATTTGAAAAATAATTAATAAAAACTAAAACGTGAAAACTTGATAGCAGCAACTTAATCGCTATCCCGTCAATATCGGTTACATATTTACGCCTGCCTTCGCGCGCTCCCCTACGCCATTGTCCCTTTTGCCAAAAGTAGCCCATGCTTTAACTGCTCCTTTCCTTCTGGCTAACCGGGACGCTGGCTCATGACGAAAAAAACCACCCTGCTGCAATTCTTCCACTGGTACTACCCCGACGGCGGCAAACTGTGGCAGGAGGCCGCCGAGCGCGCCCCGCACCTTGCCGAACTGGGCATCACCGATCTGTGGCTACCCCCCGCCTGCAAGGGCGCTTCCGGCGGCTACTCCGTCGGCTACGACACCTACGATCTGTTCGATCTGGGCGAATTTGACCAGAAAGGCAGCGTGGCCACCAAATACGGCGACAAGGCGGCGCTGGAACATGCCGCCACTACGCTGCGCGAACACGGCGTGGGGGTGATCTACGACGTGGTGTTCAACCACAAGCTCGGCGCGGACGAAAAAGAACGGGTACACGTGTTCAAGGTGGACGCCAACAACCGCAACGACATCAACGACCAGGGCTTCGACGCGCTGGCCTACACCCGCTTCACCTTTCCCGGCCGCCAGGGCGTGCATTCCGAGTTTATCTGGGATTACAAATGCTTCAGCGGCGTCGATTACGTTGAGCAGCCGGACGACAAAGGGGTGTTTAAAATCGCCAACGACTACGGCGACGACGGCTGGAACGATCAGGTCGACGACGAGAAAGGCAACTATGACTATCTGATGGGCGCCGACGTGGAGTTCCGCAATACCGCCGTGACGGAGGAGCTCAAATACTGGGCGCGCTGGCTGCTGGACACGCTGCCGTGCGACGGCTTCCGCCTCGACGCCGCCAAACACATCCCCGCCTGGTTTTTCAAAGAGTGGGCGGATCACGTGCGCGACAGCGCGCAGCGCGACCTGTTTATCGTTGCCGAATACTGGTCGCACGATCTCGGCGCGCTGCAACAATACATCGAGTTGGTGGACGGCAAGGTGATGCTGTTCGACGTAGCGCTGCACCTGAAGTTTCATCAGGCGTCGAAACAGGGCGACGGCTTCGACATGGCGCAGATCTTCACCGATACCCTGACCGCCGCCGATCCGGCCCACGCGGTGACGCTGGTCGCCAACCACGATACCCAGCCGCTGCAATCGCTGGAGGCGCCGGTGGAACCCTGGTTCAAACCGCTGGCCTACGCGCTGATCCTGCTGCGCGAACAGGGCGTGCCCTGCGTGTTTTACCCCGACCTGTATGGCGCCAGCTACCGCGACAAGGGGCGCGACGGCGGCGAGTACCAGATTGACATGCCGGCGATCCCGGAGCTGGAGAAGCTGATCGCCGCCCGCCAGCGTTTCGCCAACGGCCCGCAAACCGACTACTTCGACGACAGCCACTGCGTGGCCTTCAGCCGCGCCGGCACCGCCGAGGCCCCCGGCTGCGTGGTGGTGCTGACCAACGGCGGCGAGAGCGGCAAGACCGTCGCACTGGGCGCCGATTTGGCGCACACCGCCTGGCGCGATTTCCTCGGCAACCGTCAGGAGGAAATCACCACCGACGACCAGGGCAGCGCCCATTTCCCGGTCAACGCCGGCAGCGTCAGCGTCTGGGTGCCGGCCGCCAGCCTGTGAGTACCCGCCGCCGCGCAATGATGACGCGGCGGCAAAACTAATGTTTGCCTTTCGGGTCTAACTTACGCTATCAACTGCGCAAGCCATTCACACCGGAGCCTAAATAGGGTACAAGGCTGCATGAAAATTCCAAAACGACTCCAGCCGCTGGTTGATGACGGGTTAATCGACGACGTCATCCGCCGGTTGAAAAGCGGCAAAGAAGCCGACGTGTTTATCGTGCGCTGCGGCGATGAGATCCGCTGCGCCAAAGTGTACAAAGAGGCCGAGAAGCGCAACTTCAAGCAGGCCGTCCACTATCAGGAAGGGCGCAAGGTGCGCAACAGCCGCGACGCGCGCGCCATGAGCAAAGGCTCCAAATTCGGCCGCCAGCAGCAGGAAGAAGCCTGGCAAAACACCGAAGTGGACGCGCTGTATCTGCTGGCCAAGGCCGGGGTGCGGGTGCCGCAGCCGGATATCTGCCTGGACGGCGTGCTGCTGATGGAGCTAATTACCGACGAAGAAGGTCTGGTGGCGCCGCGCCTGAGCGATGTCATCCTGACGCCGGAACAGGCGCGGGCCGATCACGCCCTGATGATGAACTACGCGGTGCGCATGCTGTGCGCCGGGCTGGTGCACGGCGATCTGTCGGAATTCAATGTGCTGATGGATAAAGACGGGCCGGTGATCATCGATCTGCCGCAGGTGGTGGACGCCGCCGCCAACAACCACGCCAAAAGCATGTTCGAGCGCGATATCAACAATTTGGCGGAATATTATGGCCAATTCGCGCCGGAACTGCGCGACAGCCAATACGCCAAAGAGATTTGGGCGCTGTATCAGGAAGGCAATCTGACGCCGGACAGCGCCCTCAGCGGCCGGTTCAGCGAAATCCAGAAGCGCGCCGATGTCGGCTCGGTGCTGGAAGAGATCCAGGCCGCCAGCGAGGAACACCAGCGCCGCATCATGGCGCGCAACGCGGAAGAGTAACGCGCCGCGCTATTCGACGCGAAACACGTCCGGCCGCTGCGGCGTCGCGGCCTCGTGATAAATATCCCCCAGATAGCCGGCGATCTCCTCTTCGCGCAGATCGGCCGGCAGCACGATATCGTGGCTGGGGGCATACTTGCGCTCCGGCAGCGTCACGCGGAACAGCCGCCACTCATCCCCGATGCGCTTCACGCCCAGCAGACGGCCGAACACGTTAAAAATCATCATCCGCCATTCCCCCTCTCGTCGCTTTCAGGCTATAACACTGTGATGCCACCGCAGTGAAAAGGAAAGCGTATGAGTGAAAAAACGCCGCAGTTCTGGCGCGATCCGCAGTTGCCGTTCGTCGAAGCCCGCGCCATCGCGGATGGCCGCCAGGCGTGTTACAGCCTGCACAGCCACGAATTCTTTTCCATCGGTGCCATCACCGGCGGCGTCAGCACCTATGTCAACGGCGAGCGGCGCATGCAGGTTAGCGCCGGCGATCTGGTTGTCATCAACCCGCAGCAGGCGCATGCCTGTAATCCGATCGCCGACCGCCGTTGGTCATACATCATGTTCTATCTCGATCTCGCCTGGATCGGCGCGCTGCAGCAGGAGCTGCTCGGGGGCGAAGGCGAGCGTTTTGTTCCCTTCAGCCAGCCGCACAGCCGCGATCCGGCGCTGTTCCACGGCCTGAATCGGCTTTATGCGCTGCTGACGGATCCGCTGTGCAGCGCGCTGGAAAAACAGATCGCCATGGTGGAGTATTTCAGCGCCCTGCAGCTCGGGCTGGGCAGCGGCCGCCAGCCGGAGACACCGCCGCATGCCCGGCTGGAAGCGGCGGCGGCGTTTATCGACGCGCACTGCACCCGGCCGCTGACGCTGGACGATATTTGCCGCACCGCCGCGCTCTCGCCCTCTTACCTGATCCGCGCCTTCCGCCAGCGTTACGGCATGACGCCGCACGCTTATCTGGTCAATCGCCGCGTGCAGCACGGCCATCGGCTATTGAAAAGCGGCCTGCCGATCGCCGCGGCCGCCAGCGAAAGCGGCTTTGCCGATCAGGCGCACTTTCAGCGCACCTTCAAACAGCTGCTGGCCGCCACGCCCGGCCAGTATCAAAAACCCTCCGCCAACAGATAGCAGGCGCTGGCCGCCAGCAACGCCGCCATCACGCGGTTGAAACGCTGTACGTTGCGCGCCTGCCTGAGCAGGCCGCGCAGCATCGCACCAACATAGGCCCAGCAGGCCACCGAGGCATAGCAAATCACGAAGTAGAGCCCGGCGAATTGCCACAGCAGCCGGATGTCGCCGTCGCCGACAAAAGCGCCGAGGCTGGCCACCGACGCCAACCATGCCTTGGGATTCAGCCATTGCATCAGCGCGCCGTACCAACAGGAAGGCGCCTGCGCCGCGCCGTTGCCCAGCCTGCCGTCGTCAAACGCCAGCCGGTAGGCCATAAACAGCAGGAAGGCCACGCCGGCCCACTGAATCAAGCGCGTCAACGCCGGCCACAGGATCAGCAGCTGGTGCATGCCCAATCCCAGCAGTAACAGCAACAGGGTAAACCCCAGCGTGGCGCCGAATACGTGACGCTGGGTCGCGCCAAAGCCGAATTGCGCCCCGGCGCTCAATGCGACGATGTTGACCGGGCCGGGGGTGATGGAGGCCGCCAGCGCAAACGCGGCCATGGAAATGTAGATATTCATGATGGGCACCTGAGAAAATATTCACAGGTGCCAAAGTGCCGGGCCGGGCCGACAACGTATTGAACAGAATTGCCCTGTTCAATTTAGCGCACGGCGACGGCCCGGCGGCGCGGCAGCCCAAAGGTGTTGACCGCCATGCCGGCCAGCACCAGCAATGCGCCGCCGAACTGCGCCGGCGACAGCGCTTCGTCCAGCAGCAGCCAGGCGGCGAACAGCCCGACCAACGGTACCAGCAGCGTCAACGGCGCGACGCGCCAGGTTTCGTAGCGCCCCAGCAGGCTGCCCCACACAGAATAACCGAACAGCGTGGCGGCGAACGCCAGATAGGCAATCGCCAGCCAGGTGCCGACCTGCACATGGCTCAGGCTGGCGAGCACCACCTGCGGGCCGTCGAACAGCCAGCTGCAGACCAGGAACGGCACGACCGGGATCGGCGCGCTCCACACCACCAGCGATAAAATATTACGCTGCGGGAAACCGGCCAGGATCTTCTTGTTGGTCAGGTTGCCCAGCGCCCAGGAAAACGCCGCCGCCAGGGTCAGCAGCAGGCCCGCCAGGGGGACCGCGCCGCTGCCCGGCTTATGCAGGCTGGCCTGCGCCAGCACCAGCATGCCGCCGCTGGCGATAGCAATGCCGACGAAATGGTTGACGCGCAGCTTTTCGCCCATCAGGACGACACCCAACAGCAGGGTGAAGAACACCTGCGCCTGCAGCACCAGCGAGGCCAGCCCCGCCGGCATGCCCACCTTGATGGCGACGAACAAAAACGCGAACTGCGCGAAGCTCATGGTCATGCCGTACAGCAACAGCCATTTCCACGGGATCGTCGGGCGCGGAATAAAGAAGACCGCCGGCAACGCCACCAGCAAAAAGCGCATCCCAGCCAGCAGAAACGGGGGCATGCCCTGTAAACCGAACTTGATGACGACGAAATTCACACCCCAGATCACCACCACCAACAGCGCCAACAGCCGATCGCGCAATGTCATCCTCGCCCCGCTTATCCCATTGAAAATTCGCTTTACCTTGCAGATTACAACCAAACCGGGGACATGGACACCGGCAAACGCCGGCGCTTATTCCGGCATCAGACCGATAAAGGTGGTTTTCTTGCGCGGGCCGGTCATCAGCGCCTCCAGCTTCTCTACGCACTGCAGGTAGTGCGGGGTCTGCTTGTGCGCCGCCACCGCCTGCTCGTCGCGATAGGCTTCGTAGATGTAAAACCGCGTCGGAATATGCTCATCCTGCAGCACGTCGAAGCGCAGGTTGCCCGGCTCTTCGATCGCCCCCAGATGATTGGCGCGGAAAACGTCGATAAATTCGTCGATTTTGTCCTGTTTAACGTTGATCTCTACCAATGTGACGTGCATGACAGCTCCTTGTTTGAACGGCGCGCCGTAGCATGGCGCTTTCCAACCATAGGTTCATTCCCGTCGATTGCCCTGCCGCAACGGCAATTTTGCCGCCTGGCTCACAAATCGCACCGGCGATGCCCACCCCACCCCCGGCGAGGGAAGACGGCGGCATCTATAGTTAACACTCCTCCCCCTGAGAGCATAGGCTATGGATAACTACTTGATGGCGCTGGATGCAGGAACAGGCAGCATTCGCGCCGTGATCTTCGATTTGGCGGGTAACCAGATCGCGCACGGCCAGGCGGAGTGGCAACACCTGGCGGTGCCGGGCGTACCCGGCTCAATGGAGTTTGACCTCACCCGCAACTGGCAGCTGGCCTGCCAGTGCATCCGCCAGGCAATGCAACGCGCTGGATTGAGCGCTCAGGCGATCCGCGCGGTGGCCTGCTGCTCGATGCGCGAAGGCATCGTTCTGTACGATCGCAACGGCGTGCCGATCTGGGCCTGTGCCAACGTCGATGCGCGCGCCAGCCATGAGGTCAGTGAACTGAAAGAGCTGCACAACCACGGCTTCGAACGCGAGGCGTATCAATACTCCGGCCAGACGCTGGCGCTGAGCGCCATGCCGCGCCTGCTATGGCTGGCGCACCACCGCCCGGACATCTATCGCCAGGCGGCGACGCTGACCATGATCAGCGACTGGCTGGCCAACATGCTGAGCGGCGAGCTGGCGGTCGATCCTTCCAACGCCGGCACCACCGGCATGCTGGATCTGAGCAGCCGTGACTGGCGGCCGGCGCTGCTCGATATGGCCGGGCTGCGCGCCGATATTCTGTCGCCGGTGAAAGAGACCGGCAGCGTGCTGGGGTGCGTCACCGAACAGGCGGCGCAGGAAAGCGGGCTGCTGCGCGGCACCCCGGTGGTGATGGGCGGCGGCGACGTGCAGCTCGGCAGCCTGGGGCTTGGCATCGTGCGCGCCGGGCAGACGGCGGTGCTCGGCGGCACCTTCTGGCAGCAAATCGTCAACCTGCCGGAGCCGGCCATCGATCCGGAGATGAACATCCGCATCAACCCTCACGTCATTCCCGGCATGGCGCAGGCAGAATCCATCAGCTTCTTTACCGGCCTGACCATGCGCTGGTTCCGCGACGCGTTCTGCGCCGAAGAGAAACTGCTGGCGGAGCGGCTGGGCGTCGATGCCTATAGCCTGCTGGAAGAGATGGCGGCCAGAGTGCCGCCGGGCGCCTACGGCGTGATGCCCATCTTTTCCGACGCCATGCATTTCAAAACCTGGTATCACGCGGCGCCGTCGTTCATCAACATGTCTATCGATCCGGAGCGCTGCAACAAACAGACGCTGTTCCGCGCGCTGGAGGAGAATGCCGCCATCGTCTCCGCCTGCAATCTGGAGCAGATCGCCGCCTTCTCCGGCGTGCAGGCGCGCTCGCTGGTGTTCGCCGGCGGCGGTGCCAAGGGCAAACTGTGGAGTCAGATCCTCAGCGACGTCACCGGGCTGACGGTGCGGGTACCGGTGGTGAAAGAGGCCACCGCGCTGGGCTGCGCGATCGCCGCCGGCGTCGGCGCCGGGTTATACGAGTCGCTGGCCGAAACCGGCGAGCGATTGGTGCGCTGGGAGCGCGAGCATCAGCCGGACATGACCCACCACGCGCTGTATCAGGAACAGAAAGAAACCTGGCGGCGGGTCTACGCCGATCAGCTGACGCTGGTGGACAACGGCCTGACCACCTCGCTGTGGAAAGCGCCGGGGCTATAAGCGCCACGCGGCATTCGGTCATAACCTTATGCCGTTTTATTCCTTTCTCTTAGGCGCGGCGCGAGCCGCGTTTTCACTCGCCGCCGCGATTGTTTCCCTTCAGAAACAGTGTAACCACCGCAGATGGATTTATCTGCGCCTTCGGCCTGCCGTAGATTGTGACTTTGATCACGCCGCGCCCCGAGCGCGGCCTGCGCATTCACCTGAGACGAGCGGCATTATGCTGAATAATAAAGATAACTCTGCATTATCCCCGTGGCCGGCGATCTTTTCGCTGACGGTCGCCTGTTTTGTCATGGTCACCACCGAGTTCTTGCCGATCGGCCTGCTGACCAACATCGCCCCTTCACTTGGCGTCAGCACCGGCACCGCCGGGCTGATGGTCACCATGCCCGGCATCGTAGCTGCGGTGGCCGCTCCCGCATTGAGCCTGATTTCCGGCCGTCTGGATCGGCGTTTACTGATGCTGGGGCTGTCGCTGCTGCTGATGGTGTCCAACCTGGTGGCGGCGCTGGCCGTCAACTTCCCGATGATGCTGCTGGGCCGCGTGCTGCTGGGCATCTGCGTCGGCGGTTTCTGGTCGTTTGCCGCCAACTACGGCCGCCATCTGGTGCCGGAAGCCAGCCAGGGCCGCGCCACCGCGCTGATCCTCAGCGGCATCTCGGTCGGCGCGGTGTGCGGCGTGCCGGCCGGGGCGCTGATCGGCGATCTGTTCGGCTGGCGCGCCGCCTTCTTCGGCGGTGCGGCATTGGCGGTCGGCGTGCTGTTGGCGCAGCTGCGTTTGCTGACCTCGGTACCACCGTCCCGGCCGGTCACACCGCGCGATCTGGTACTGCCGCTGCGCCTGCCGATGGCGCGCATCGGCCTGATCGCCATCGTGCTGTTGTTCATCGGCCACTTCGCCGCCTACACCTACCTGCGGCCCCTGCTGCAGCAGGTGTTCGTCCTCAGCCCATCGGCTATCTCACTGCAGCTGTTGGCCTATGGCGCCATCGGCCTGCTGGGCACCTTCCTCGGCGAGCGTCTGGGGGAATACAGCCTGCGCGCCACCTTTATTCTGATCGCCGCCATGCTGGCGGGCATTTTAATCGTTTCGCCGCTGCTCAGCGGCCTCGCCGGCGCCACGCTGATGGTGCTGGTATGGGGGCTGGCCTTTGGCGCCGTGCCGGTCTGCGCCACCAACTGGATGTTCGCCGCCGTGCCGCAGGCGCCGGAAGCCGGCCAGGCGCTGTTGGTGTGCGTCATCCAGATCGCGCTGGCTTCCGGCGCCCTGCTGGGCGGCGAGGTGGTGGACTGGCAGGGCGTCAGCAGCGCCATGCTGTTTGGAGGTGCGCTGATCCTTTCCGCCACGCTGGTATTCGGCCTCAGCTTGCGCTCCGGCGCGATTGGCGCTAAACAGTGTTAATCATTATCTATCTGCAGAAACATGCCCCGGCCGTCGCCGGGGCATGGCGTTGAGAACCTATGGACCATCATTTGCTCGCTATCCGGGTATTTAACCGCGTGGTGGAAACCGGCGGCTTTACCCGCGCCGCCGAGTCGCTGGGCATGCCGAAAGCGACGGTCACCAAGCTGATCCAGAATCTGGAGGATCACCTGCAGACCAAGCTGTTCCAGCGCACCACCCGCAGCGTGTCGGTCACCCGCGAAGGTGAATGCTATTACCAGAATACGGTGAAATGGCTGGCGGATTTGGAGCAGATGGAAGGCTGCCTGACCGAATCGCAAAGCTCTCCGCAGGGCGTGCTGCGTATCGACACCGGCGGTGGCACCGCACGTCGCTTACTGCTGCCGGCACTGCCCGACTTTCTGGCACGCTATCCGCAGATACAGATCGATCTGAGCGTCGGCGACCGCGTGATCGATCTGATCAGCGACAGCACCGACTGCGTGATCCGCAGCGGTCCGTTGGCCGACTCCAGCCTGATCGCCCGGCGCCTGTTCGATTTGGACTGGGTCAGCTGCGCCACCCCAGCCTACCTGGCGCTTCACGGTACGCCGCGCCACCCGTGCGATCTGGAACAGGGTTTTCCGATGGTGCACTATCGCCACCCGCTTAACGACCGCATCCACCCGCAACGCTATGCCGAACACGGCAAAGAGATCGCCATTCAACAGCGCTCCCCGGTCAGCATCAATGAGGGCAACGCGCTGCTGGCGGCGAGCCTGGCCGGATTGGGCATCATCCAGATCTATCGGTTTATGGCGCAGCCGCACCTCGACAGCGGCGAGCTGGTCAGTCTGCTGCACGATTGGCAGCCGCCGCCGGAGCAAATGTACGTGGTCTACCCGTCCAATCGCCACCTCAGCGGCAAGCTGCGGGCGTTTATCGACTGGGCGGTGGAGACTTTTGACAACGGCAAGATGAGCCGCACGTTGTAGCCGCACGCAGTGTGGTATTATTTGCCGCATAGCGATTCACGACGGACAACCACCATGGCCTATATCCCCAAAAACTATGCGAAGCTGGAAACCGGCTACCGCGAAAAAGCGCTGAAACTGTTCCCCTGGGTGTGCGGGCGCTGCTCACGCGAATTCGTTTATTCCAACCTGCGCGAACTGACGGTGCACCATATCGATCACGATCACAGCAACAACCCGGAAGACGGCAGCAACTGGGAAATGCTGTGCCTGTATTGTCACGACCACGAGCACTCGAAATACACCGAGGCCGATCAATACGGTTCAACGGTGGTGGCCGGTGAAGACGCTCAGAAAGATATCGGCGTCGCCACCCACAACCCGTTCGCCAACCTGAAGGCGATGATGAAGAAGTAACGCCATCGACAGCTTAATGAGCCACTAACTTATTAAGCTGTTAAATTAACAAAAACTCTCTTCCGTTCCGCCACTTCCCAGAGAATTCCTACTTACCCACCCGGCCGATTCACCGCAAAATAAGCTGCGCAGTTAACAACATACTGGCTTGGCAAGCCGCCGCAGTTGGTGCATATTGTTCGCGAGTTGTTCTTGTTAACCTGTTTGATTATCAACCTAATAAGCACATTAACTTAATAAGTTATCAGCTTAATAACTTGAGAGATGGCAGCATGATTGTCCTGATTGGCTCGCAAAAAGGCGGCGTCGGCAAGTCGACGAAAGCGGTGAACATCGCCGGGTATCTGATTCTTAAGCAAGGCAAGACGGCGATCATCGTCGATGCCGACGACCAGAAATCGATCATGACCTGGTACAACGACCGTCAGAACGTCGAGGGGCTGCCGCACATTCCGGTGGTGGCCGCGTCGGGTAAAATCAAGGAAACGCTGCTGGAGCTCGATCGCCATTACGACTACGTGATCGTCGACACCGCCGGCCGCGACAGCGCCGAACTGCGCTCCGGCCTGCTGGCCGCCGATCTGTTCCTCTCGCCGCTGCGCCCTTCGCAGATGGATCTCGACACCATTGGCTATCTGTCGGAGATGTTCTCCACCGCGCAGGAATACAACGAGAAGGTCAAAGGCTACATCGTATTGAACATGTGCCCGACCAATATCTTCATTAATGAAGCCAACGAAGCGGCGCAGGTGCTGAGCGAATACCCGGAGTTCACCCTGGTGAGCAACCGCCTGTGCGACCGCAAGATTTACCGTGACGCCTGGGGTGAAGCCATCACCGTGCACGAGGCGAACAACGAAAAGGCGCAGAGCGAAATTGAATGCCTGGTGAAAGAGGTGATCCTGTGAAAAAACGCACCCCCACCCACCGCATGTCGGAAGACGAATTCATCAACAGCGCCACCTCGCACACGCTGCCGGTCGCGGCGCCCGCGCCAGAAGCCAAACCGGCCGGCCGCAAGCGCACCTATAAGGCGATCTCCGTCAGCCTGACGGACAACCACATTGAGGCTATCGATGAAGTGATCGTGCAGGCGGCGCGCAACGGCATCGTGCGCATCACCCGTTCCGACATCATCAAACTGGCGATCGACGGATTGGCGGAGAAAAGCGAAGCGCAACTGCTGGAACTGCTGAAAAAGCTCTGACCGCACGGCCCGCCGGCTGGCCAAACCGGCGGCTGCCGTTACACCGACGAGAACTCGCGTGGGAACGGCATAGTACGATAGGTTTTGCCGGTGGCCTTATGCAGCGCGCTGGCTATCGCCGGGGCGACCACCGCAGTCGATACTTCCCCGCATCCCTGCGGTGCACGCGCGCTATCGAGCACCACGACCTCCACCTTGGGCATTTCGGCGATCGCGAGCAGCGGATAGCGATCGAAATTCCCTTCCACCACGCCGCCCCGTTCAAAATGCAGCTCGCTGTGCAGACAGGTGGTCAGCGCAAAGCCGATGCCGCCCTCTACGTTGGCACGCACCAGGTTCGGGTTTATCACCTTGCCACAGTCAATCGCACATACCGCGCGCAGCACCCGTAGTCGCCCCCCCTGGATGGCGATTTCAACCACCAAACCGACGTAGGTGGTGAAAGCGTTATTGCGGCCGACCCAAATATTGCACGCCATACCGCGATAAACGCCCGACGGCGGTTCATGCTGCCAACCGGCCGCCGCCGCGGTGGCGTCCAGGACGCGCAACGCTTCCGGGCTGTCCTGCAACAGATGCCGCCGATACGAATATTCGTCCCGGTTGGCCTTATGGCTGAGTTCGCTGATAAAGCTTTCCAAAAAGAACAGGCTGGCGACGCTGCCGACACCGCGCAGATAGCTCAGGGAGATCGGCTGATCGACGATGCCGGCCTCCACCTTCAGGTGTGGGATGCGATACGGCGTGCTGTAAACGCACTCCACCATACTTTCATCCCATCCCCCGGCCTCGTTGACCGTTTCGCGCCGCATTTGCCAGAAGAGAGACTGCCCGGCATAGCGCGCCCACAGCGCCTGCGGATAGTCGTTTTCATCCAACAGCGCCCGATAATGGCTGATACAGGCCGGACGATAGTATTCATGCCGCATGTCGATCTCGCGCGGATAGATCACTTTGACCGGTTTCCCCACCGCCCGGGAGGCGGCGGTAGCATGCATCACAGCATCCGGCAGATATTTGCGCCCAAAGCTGCCTCCCAGATAGGTCGTATTCACCACCACATCCGTCGGCTTCAGCCCGAACATTTTCGCCAGAACGTTGCGTACCATGTCCTGGCCCTGGAAAGGGCCCCAGGTTTCGATACGGCCCTCGCCGTAATGGCTGGTGGCATTGCAAGGCTCCAGGGTGGCGTGCGCCACATAAGGTGCGCTGTAACGCGCCTCATGCAAGCGCGAACCTTGTTCAGCGCCACGAATCAACGCCGACGCCTCGCCGCGATCGACCGCCGGCACCAGTGTATCGCCATCCAGCATCGCCAGATTCTCTGCCGCAATCGCACTATCGGTCAGCGCTTTTCCTGTGCCCGGCAGCCAGTCGACCTCCAGCAAATCCGCCGCCTTTTTGGCCTGCCAGTAGCTCGCCGCCACCACGATCACCGTATTGAGCGACATATCGCGATCCAATCCGACCATGTTGTTCATCGACCACTGCCGGGTCAACACCAGATCCACCACGCCCGGCATGGCCCGAATCTGCCGTTCATTGCGCACGGCGACCAGCTTTCCGCTGAGATCGGGCACCATCCAGGGGACGCCGATCAGCATCTCCGGCAAGTCGATATCGATACCGTAAATCGCACTGCCGTCCACTTTCTCCGGCGTATCGACCCGCAACAGCGGCTTGCCAATGACACTCTCTCGCTCTTGCGCCTCACTCTTTAAACCAGGCTGCGGATCCAACGGCAGCTCGGCGGCATAGCGCACCAGATCGCCGTAGGCGACCTTGCGCTGTCCGCCTTTCTCAAGCACCCAGCCTTTCTCCGTGCGGCACTGCGCCGGTGAAAGCGCGAAATGTTTTGCGCCGGCCCGCAGAAAAAAATCTCTCGCCTGTGCGCCGGCCAGCCGGGCACGCTGATAAAATTTGGTCATGGAGGTTGAGGCGGCGACAAACTGTGCGAAAGCCTCACCCCCGGCAACCTGACGGTAAGCGTCACGGCCGGTGACGAATTTCACCGTCACCTGCGCCCAATCGGCATCCATCTCCGCCGCCACCACTTCGGCCAGGCCGGTGTAAATCCCCTGCCCGACCTCACATTGCGACACGCCGATAACGATGCGCCCATCGCGATCGATCCAGATCCAATCGTTCAATTCATGCTGACCGTCCGGTGGCGCCACGTCCTGTGAAACCACGGCCGCCAGGCTGCGCGTCGATATCGGCAGCAGCATGGCGGCCACTGCCAACGCGCTGCCTTTTATCAAGGTTCTGCGGGTGATCGCCATACTCAAGATCCTCCCTTGTCCGCGGCGCGGTGCACCGCCGCACGGATCCGGTGGTAGGTGGCGCAGCGGCACAGATTGGTCAGGCCCGTATCTATCTGCCGATCGTCCGGCCTCGGGTGTTCCGCCAGCAGCGCGCTGACCGCCATGATCATGCCTGATTGGCAGTAGCCGCACTGCGGCACATCCTCCGCAATCCAGGCCTGCTGCACCGGATGACGGCGATCGAGGGACAGCCCTTCGATGGTGGTCACCTGCCGATCGCGCACCAATTGCAGCGGATAGCAACATGAACGCACTGCCTTACCGTCGACATGTACCGTACAGGCGCCACAGGCGCCAATACCGCAGCCGAACTTGGTGCCGGTTAACTTAAAATGTTCTCGGATCACCCACAGCAGCGGCGTATCCGGCTCGCCGTTAAATTCGACCGCCTGGCCGTTCAAATTGAACTTCATGCCATCCTCTCTTGGATCAATGCTTCACCCGACGTTTCACCCACGCCCCAATGACGATCAATACCAGCAATACGCCGCCCCAGAACACATAAGGCAATGACGCAATCAACAACGGTTTTTCACCGCCCGCCCGCTGCAGAGCCACTTGCTCCGGCGTTATCCTGACCGCCGGATTGCCGAATTGCTGCAATACGTAATTGCCCAACTCGGCCAGTTGCCGGTCATCCAGGCTATCGGCGAACCCCGGCATCCAGGTCTGCAGCGTCTCCCCCTGGCGCTGCACGCCATGCAGCATCACCATGATCAGGTTATTGGCCTGCTCGCTGCCTACGGTGGAGTTGTGCGTCAAAGAAGGGAAATGGCCGTCGTAAGCCCCCTCGCCGCCCAGGCGATGGCAGCTGGCGCAGGCAGCGGCATACAGCGCCTGCCCAGCAGGGTCGCCTTGGCCGCCTCCCTGATAGTGATAGGCCGCTTTCGTTCCTTGTACGGTGACGATCGGCGGCGTTTGTTTAAGCCAATCGGCGATAGCGTCGAGATCATCGTCACTCAGGAAACGCAGGCTATGCTCCACCGCCTCCGCCATGCCGCCGGCCGCCTGGGCTTTGTCATTGCGCCCGGTTCGCAGATACTGCACCAATTCTTCCCGGCTCCAGCCGCCGATGCCGCTCACGGGATCCGAGGTGATATTCGGCGCGATCCAACCGCCTGCCTCCCCGCCCGCTAGGTAGCGATCGTCGCGTTCAGCCATCATCCCATTACGTGGGCTGTGACACGCCGAGCAATGCCCCAACACATCCACCAGATAGCGACCACGCGTCTTCTTCTCGTCTGCATCGACGGGCGTTTTTTTCAGAAACAGCCAGTTCCAGCCGTGGATCGCATAACGCCAGGAAAAAGGGAACCTCAGTTGGGTCTCAGGCACCGCACGATCGACCGGTGCGACCCCGGCCATAAAATAGCGATACAACGCGCGCAGATCGTCATCGCTCAACCCCTGATAAGCGGTATAGGGCATGGCGGGATACAAGGGTTGACCGTCCCGCCGAATGCCCTGCGTTAAGGCGCGGCGAAACTCCGGTTCACTGTAGTCGCCAATGCCGGTTCCTTTGGCGGGCGTGATATTACTGGCGATGATGTCGCCCATCGGCGAAGCGATGGCATAACCGCCGACATAGGGGGCGTCCTGTTGGGCGCTGCCGCGGTGACAAGCCGCGCAATCTGCGGCGGTAGCCAGGTATTTTCCCCGTGCGATGACCTGTTGGTCATTCTGGCTGGCGAAGACCGAGCAGGAGAAGATCCCCAACGCGATAACGCACCGCTGTTGTGCTCTCCGCCAGCGGCCCTTCACGCTTCACCTTCCGGCTTCATCGCCCCCGCTCGCTCCTCCGCCAACAGCGCAAACTCGTCCGGCAACAGATTGTCCTGTTCGAGCATCGCTATCGCGTTATGTTTGATGCCAAACAATACGCGGTAAAAAGCCTCCAGATCGTCGGCCGAAATACCGCTAAGCAGCTTTTGCCGCGCCTGTTGGCTGGAATGATCCAACTGCGCCAGCATCTCCTGCCCGGCCTCGGTCATTCTCACGCCTTTGGCGCGCTTATCTTCGGACAGAGCATCGCGAGCGATAAGCCGATTTTTTTCCAGAAACAGCAGCGCGCGCGACATCGTCGAGACTTCGGCGTTCAAATGCTGCGAAACGTCTTTCAACGTGCAGCCCTCCCCCAAGTCGGCAATCGCACTCAGCGCCAGCCAATGCGGGCGCGTCAGATTGGTCATTTTCACCGACTGGTCCATCGCCGTGCGCCACAGGCGATTGGTCACATCCAGATGGATGCCCAGCGCAGCAGGGAGTTTACGTGGTTGTGGCATATCGGATTGCTCTCGATTATTTATTTGCTTGTGCAAACAAATAGTAGATCGAACATGAGAACAGGATCAAGCAGATGAGGGAAAATAAAGTAAAAACGAGTTAATACACTTGGTTAGTTCGTATCGCACGGCATACGCTCCCCCACGACGGGGAGCGATAAGAAAAATTCAGTTCCCCGCCACCTTGCACCGGTAGTCCTGAATTTCACCGGCCGAGCCCAGGTTGAGATCGGTCAACTTCAAACGGTTTGCCAACAGCAGCATCTCGCCCTGCGGGCTGACCGCCAGCGCCAGGCCGTAATTGCCTATGCTGTCGCCCTGCTCGACCACGTAGTTTTGCAACAAGCGGAAAGGATCTTCCTGGGTTAAATCGGTGCCCGCCAATTTTCTGGCCAGATAGTGATGGCCGACTAATTTCACCGCCAGCGGCCGCCACTGTTGATCTAATTGCTCCGCCTGTTCCCCCAGCGCGTTATAGACATCCTGGCGCAAGCAGGCAACGTGAATATGCAGCTGATTTTGAGAGCGGCCATATTTCGAATTGACCGCCAGAGAAACCCATGCGTCTTTTAACGGTTTACCCAGCTCGCCGGATATATGTTCCCTATTATTCCAGGCCAGGGAGAAATAAGGCGGCGTCCGATCCGCTTGCAATATCGGGCTCTCGATGCCGCTGACCTTTTCGGTCGGCATCACCAGATCGTGATAGGGGCCTTTGCTGTCCTTAAACAGCACATAATCCTCGGTTAAATCAACCTTTAAGCAGGGCGCCGGATCGTGGTTCTGCTGCTGATTGGGCACGCACTGTTGGCTGACGATTTGCCACAGCGCATTCGGATTGCCGCGCCCGAAGAACCACCACAGCACCGCCGCCAGCAGCAAAATGACAAGCAAAATAATTAATAGTCTGAAAAGTCTTTTCATCGCGACGCCCTGTTTATCTATTCCATACCGAAAGGAGCGCCAGCATAAACCAAGGCTCTGGCATCGACCAGAATATTATCCTTAATGTCACCTTTCATTGACGTCTTGTTAGCAATGGATAATTAAAAATAAGCCTCCACCTGAGTAATTTAAGGTAAATTAATACCGCAGGTTGAATATGAGTGTGATATAAGCAGCCGGGACTCTCTTTATATAAGGAACCGATAAGATGCCAACGATGGGCAAATCCCTCCATTACCTCGACGTAGGGTCGGGCTTTCCGTTGCTGCTGGGCCACAGCTATCTGTTCGATCTGAATATGTGGGCGCCGCAGTTTGAAGCGCTGGCTAAACGCTACCGCCTGATCGTGCCGGATCTCTGGGGCCACGGCGATTCACCGGCGCTGCCGCCCGGGCGAAATAGCCTGTCGGATATCGCCGCCGACCATTTGGCGCTGATGGATCGTTTGGATATCGAAGAGTTCGGCATCGTCGGTCTGTCCGTCGGCGGCATGTGGGGCGCCGAACTGGCGGCGCTGGCGCCGGAGCGGGTGAAAGTGCTGGCGCTGCTGGACAGCTACCTGGGTGACGAAACCCCAGAAGCGCGGCAGCGCTATATGGGCATGCTGGCCGCCGTGGAGCAGGCCGGCGCCATCGCGTCGCCCCTGCTGGAACATGTCGCGTCGCTGTTTTATTCCGATGATGTCCCCGATGCCTTATTGCAATCGCTGTTGTGTCAGCTCCAGAACCTGCCTGCCGATCGCCTGCGCGAGAGCATCGTACCGCTGGGCCGGATGATCTTTGGCCGCCCCGACAAGCTGGCGCTGCTGGAACACATCACCGCCGCCAGCATCGTCATTACCGGCGCACAGGATAAGCCGCGCCCACCGGCAGAGGGCCAGCGCATGGCGGATCTTCTCGGCTGCCAACATGTGCTGATCCCCAACGCCGGGCATATCAGCAACAAGGAAAACCCGGCGGCGGTCAACGAAACGCTGCTGGCATTTCTGGCTGAAAACACCACGCCGCTGTTCTGGTAAGATTCTCCGGGCCGCCAGGCCCGGCGAGTCATTCCGTACGCCGCATAAATCCGTGTCGGCTCAGTATGCCCTGCCCTTGTTCGCTCAAGATAAATGCGGCCAACCGCTGCGCACCGTCATCCAACAGGCATAAACCATAATCCGCTTCGATATCCAACGGTGGCGCCAGCGGCCGCACCGCCAACGCCGGGTAGGCCGCCAACGCCGGCGCATAGCTGCCGTAGCCGAGAAAAATATCTGCCTGCCCGCCGGCTATCAGATATTCCGCCGCCAGTCGGCCTGCCGGCACCGGGGCAGAATCTATCCCGCCGACTAACGGTAACGCCCGCCGTCGTAGCGCTTCCCCCTGCCCCGGCCAGTATTGCTCGCAGCGTTCAAAAAGCTGCAGCGCATAATCGCCGGAAGGATCCGCTCCCGGTGTCGAAGTGGCCAGCCGCCAGCGCGGATCGCACAATACCTCAGGAAGCGGACGCTCGGTTAATGCCGGCACGTTGCGAACCGTCACGCAGAGCCGATTGCGCGCAAAAACCTGCACCGCCCCCGCTATCCCGAGATCCGCCAACCTTTGCGGGTGCGCCACGTTGGCCGAGGCGAACAGCTGTGGCCGCTCGCCGTTCTCTATCCGTTGGCGCAACAACCCCGCCGGGCCGAATTCCGCCGAAACCTTTTGCCCGGTGTCGCGCTGAAATGCCGACAGCAGCGGCGTAAACGCCAGCCGCAGGCTGCCGGCGGCAAACAGCAGGATATCACTCATCATGTCGCTCCAATTGGCTGCGATACAGCGGCACCAGCGTCGCGTAGCGGCGGCCCGCCACCGTCAGCGGCACCCGTTCGATCGCCAGGCCGAACAAGGGTGACAGGGAATGTGCCGTTAACACCTCGCGGCAGGCACCGAGCTGGCTGCGCCCTTCCTTGCCCAGCAGCAAAGCCCGATCCGCCACCGCATGTGCATGGTTGGGCTGATGCGTGGAGAACACCACCGCCAACTGCTGTTCCCGCGCCAGGCGCGCCATCAGGCTCAATACCCGATCCTGGTAATGCAGATCCAGCGCCGAAGTCGGTTCATCCAGAATCAACACCTCGCAGCGCATCGCCAATGCGCGGGCGATCATCACCAACTGGCGTTGGCCGCCGGATAGGCTGCCAAACTCACGCTCTGCCAGGTGCTTTAAATCCAACGACTGCAACGCTTCTCTGGCCAGCCGATGATCCTTGGCTGACGGTGAACGGAACAGGCCAACATGGCGTGCTCGCCCCATCAACACGATATCCAGCACCCGATAGGCAAACGGCGGCGAAAAGTGCTGCGGGACAAAGCCTATCTCGCCGCGGCGCTCAATCTCGCCGGATTGCGGCGTCAGGCTGCCTAACAGCAGCTGCAGCAGCGTGCTTTTACCGCGCCCATTCGGGCCCAATACCGCCAGCACTTCACCGCGCCGCAGCTGAATCTCCAGGTGTTGGAACAGCGGGGGCCCGCCAGGCCAGGCAAAACTCACGCCCTTGGCGGCCAATAACGTGTCAGTCATGCCAGCCTCTCACTTGCGCGCGGCGCAGCAGCAGTGCGAACAATGGCGCGCCAATCAGCGCAGTCAAAATGCCCAGCGGGATTTCGCTGCTGCTCAACGTGCGCGCCAAATCGTCGATCAACAGCATGTACAGGGCGCCCAGGCAAAGCGAAGCCGGCAACAGGCGCCGGTGATCCGGCCCCACCAGTCGTCTTGCGACGTGCGGGATCACCAAGCCGACCCACCCGATGCTGCCGCTGACCGCCACCTGAGCGGCCACGATGGCGGCACACAGCGTCAGTATCAGCCAGCGGGTACGCTCAACGTTGATGCCGAGCGCACCGGCATCTTCATCGCCTAACGACAGCAGATTGATGCGCCAGCGCAGCGCCAGCAGCAGACCGCCGGCCAACAGTAAAGGTAAAAACAGCATCAGCAGCTTTTGCCGATCGGCGGTGGCAAAGCTGCCGAGCAGCCAAAACACGATGCTCGGCAGCTTCTCTTCGGTATCCGCCAGATATTGCATCAGGCTAACGCAGGCGGAGAAAAAACCGCTGAGGATCACCCCCGCCAGTACCAACGAGAGAATATTGCGCCGTGCAATGACGCTGGTGAGGGTGAAAATCAACAGCAGTGCCGCCATGCCGAAAACAAAAGCCGACAGCAGCAGCGCCGCCAACGGCAGGCTGAGCAGGATAGCCAGCGTACCGCCAAAGGCCGCGCCGGAAGACACGCCGATAATATGCGGATCGACCAGCGGATTGCGAAAGACGCCTTGCAAAGCCGCGCCACACAGGGCCAGCGCCGCGCCGGCGCCCATCGCCAACAGCACCCGCGGCAAGCGCACCCCCAGGATCACCTGGCGTTGGACAGCATCGATGCCGGCATAATGCTGCCCGGTGAGCGGCTCCAGCAAAATCATCAGGCTGTGCGTAATCGGCACCTGAAAGCGGCCAACGCCGAGCGAAAACAGCGCGCAGCACAGCGTCAGCAGCGCCAGCCAACCCAGCTTCATTGCCCGCTCTGGCAACAGGTGGCGCGGTAATAGCGTTGATAGTAAGTATCGACCCGCTGCTGCAGATGGATATCGGCAAAACGCTGCGGGTAAAGTTTTTTCGCCATCCACAACTCACCCAACGCCATCGCCTCCGGCATCGGATATCCCCAGGCCTTGGCGTACTCCGGCATCAGGTAGACCCGCTTATTCTTCACCGCGTCAATCGGCTGCCACTGCGGTGACGTCAGGATCTGTTTCACCACGTCCGGGTAGCGTTCTTGCACGAAAATCACCGCCGGATCCCACTTCAGGACATCCTCGATAGAAACCTGTTTAAACCCCTGGATCTCTTTCGCCGCCACGTTGAGCGCACCCGCGTGCCGCATCATCAACCCGGTATATTTGCCGGCACCGTAGGTGGTGAGATCGGGGTTGGCCATATACACCCGCACCCGCCGATCGTCCGGCAGCGTGCCCAGCCGTTCGGCGACCAGGGCACGCTGCTGAGTGACGTCCTTAATCAGCGCTTCGGCCTGAGGCTGACGCTCCATCACCTCGCCAATCAGCCGAATACCGTCCTGCAGCCCCAGCGTATAGGCCCGATCTTCATCGCTCAGTTGAGGGTTCATTTTGCCCGCCTGATCGGCCGCCTCGCGGCGCAGCGAGATAGCCACCACCGGAATGCCCACCCGTTCGATCTGTGCAATCATTTCCGGCGGCGCATAGTTGGCCACAAACACCACCTGTGGATGCAGGCCGAGCAGGCTTTCAATATTCACCGAAGTCAGATCGCCCGGCATCGGCAGGGTTGCCAGCGTCGGTGCCAGCCGCAGGTAGTTTGGCCCCAGCTGCTTTTTCCAACTGCTAAGCACGCCGACCACCTGCGGCATCGCATCAAGCTGCACCAATAGGTTCAGCGTCTGGTGTTGCAGCACCACGGCACGGGTAATGTGATCGGGCAGCGTGACCTGACGGTTGAGCTGATCGGTGACCTGGCGATCCGCCAGGGCGGCGGTAGAGAACAACGCGAGCGCCAGCATCAGGCGCGGGAGAAAGTTAAACATGGCAGTGACCGGTTGATTATCGTTATATATCTAATAATATAGCGATGGGCATGGCGAAACAATCAGCGAGATCAAACCCTATGCCATGTATGCAGGAAGAAAAACGAGGAGATAACGATGGGAAAGAAGCGGATCCGCCGGAACGCCGGCAGATCCTGAAAACCAGAACGAGCGCGTGAAAAGCGCTTATTGGCCGATAGACGTCAGGCCCTGGCGGATCCCTTCGTCAGCCTGCTGACACCACGCCTGCAGCCCCTGCGGCGCTTCCTTCTCCAACGCGACCACTTTGCCGTCGTCGTTCAGCACATTGCCTTCACGGCCCATCGCTTCACGCTTGTCGCCATCGCGGGTATCAACGCCGCCCGGAATAGCCGCCACGTAGGCCACCATTTTCTTGGCGTTGTCGATACTCTCCGCTTTCAGGAAACCTTTATCGACGCAGTAGGACATCAGCCCGGCGGTATTACGCGTGATGTCATAGACGTTCTTCAACGCGGCAGGATCCATCCCTTCGGCATTGGCGGTGTTAAACAGGCCCAGAGTCGCGGCAATCATGCCGGTCAGAATGCTCTTTTTCATTGTTATCTCGTTTTAATAATGAAGTAGTTAATTTTTAATTATTCACAAAAAAAATGTGAATGCCGGTAAGATATAACGGCGCCCTAGATTAACACAACACTAACGCGTTAATAACTGTGGTTAAGTTAGCGCCTAATAAAATAAAAACGCATGGTGGGGTTATTACCTCCTCCCAGCGTCAGTTTTTTACGTTCGACATTGACCGCGCTCAATTCAAATTTAAAATAGTCTCATTATGGAATTATTCGTAACGAAATCGTTGGCCCGCGGTCAATCACGTTCCGCACTTTGCCAATCCCCCCCGGCGTGGCATAGCCTGTTAAGACGCGCCATGCCATAGTGAAAGGGGATTCGCATGAACCCTTCCGTCCGGCCGCCGCAATGCGACGATAAAACCCTTCTCGATATCACGATGAATTTATATCTTTATCCGGCGGTGCTTATTGCGCACCGCTTGGGCATCTTTGAGTTTATTGCTCAGCCCCCCGCAGCCTGGCCAATATATGCACTCAGGCCAATCTGGAAAGACGCCCAGCGGAAACGTTGGCCATGGCGCTATTGGCATTGAAATTGATCGCCAGAGACGGCGATACATTCTCTCTCTAGCCGGAAGCGGAAACCTTTTTGTTAAAAAACAACCCACATTACTTCGGTTATTTTTGGGATTTGATGATTGAAAACAGCGAGATTTTCTCGCTGAAAAACCTGGAAAACGCCATCAGAAAAAATACCTCGCCGACCTACGACGAGCAGGAGCTGTTCGAAGCGCATACGCTCGACGCCGACAGAATGCGGCGTTTTACCCACGCCATACCCAGCCTGAGCGTGGGATCGGCCAGCGTTTGGCCGCGCTGCCCCCCCCCTCGCTCGGCGCTGGATATCGCCGACCAACTGCTCGACGTCGGCGTCGGGCCTGCTCAATTACTGCCGTCGCTCGGCTACTACAGCATCGTGACGGCGCAAAAAACCCAGGCTTAGCGGTTCACCGAACGCGCCATGCGACTGTAGGTGTGGCGCACGCCGCGAATCGCCACGCTGTAGGCGAAGATGTTTTCCGGCAGCGCCAGCCCCAGATAGCCGGTATCGCCGATATGGTGCAGGTCCGCGCCGGCCATTTTGCTCATCAGCGCAATCTGCCGCACGGTCTGCACGTCGGCCCCCTCTTGCGAGGTGCCGATCGCCGTCATCGCCAGCGCTCCCTGCCGCTGGGCATAGGCGATCAGCGCCGCCACTTTTTCCTGCGACATGCCGGGAATGGTGCCCGGCGCCGGCAACAGCACGATGTCGGCACCGTTTTCCACAAACAGCGCGATGTCCTGCTCGCCGATCAGCTGGCTGCCGCTTTCGCGCACAATGCCGGCGCCGTGCATCTTGCCGGTCACCAGCACCATCTCGTCGCCCACTTCATCGCGAATCGCTTTCAGCGCGGCGGCGATCGCCTGATTGCTGACGCCGTTGTTCGGGTTGCCGGTCAGCACCAGCAGGCGCGCGCCGAGCTGATACAGCTTGCGGGCATTCTCGGCGGTGGCGGCGCGGCCCGCCGTCATCTGCCAGAAGTCGTTATGTTCGGTGGCGAAAGCCGGATCGACGGCCTCCAGGTTCACCCCGATCACCCGCCCGGTCAGGCGCTGCAGCGTGCGCAGCGCCTCCTGCGGCGGCACGTCGGCGGGCAGGCCCGCGATATGCGGACGATCGACGTCGAACAGGTTCAACAGCAGCAGGTCGGCGCCCTGGCTGGCCGCCAGTTCGGCGTTGGTGACGTTATTGAGCAGCGGCTGAGTGACCGCGATGGTTTCGCTGACCAAGATGCGCCCTTCGCTGGCGCGGATGGCATAGAGCAGATCGGCTTTGCCGATATCGGCCAGATCGCTGGCGCTGCAGTCCAGATAGCGTTTCATGAGGCAAGCTCCGGTGACGTTAGCGGAAAGGGATGGATGCCCCCCCTCCCACCGCAGTGAAAGAGGGGGAAAAGGTTACTTCAGCGTAAAGCTTTGCGCCTGCACGTTGTCGGAATCCAGGCCGACGAACACGTTGAATTTGCCCGGCTCCGCCCCCCATTTCAGGCTGGCGTTGTAGAACTTCAGATCGTCTTCGCTAATCGGCAGCTCAACCTGCTGCGACTGACCGGCCTTCAGCGTCACTTTCTTGAAGTTGCGCAGCTCTTTCACCGGCCGGCTGACCGAGGCGGTCACGTCCTGCAGATACAGCTGCACCACCGTGGCGCCGTCGTACTTGCCGGTATTCTTCAGCGTGACGCTGGCGGTTAACTTGCCGTTGCGCGCCATCGTCGGGCTGGACAATTTCAGGTCCGACAGGCTGAAGGTGGTGTAGCTCAGGCCGTAGCCGAACGGATACAGCGGGCCGTTCGGCGAATCGAAGTAGCGCGAGGTGTACTTGCCCGGATTCTCCTTGCCGAACGGCCGGCCGGTGTTCAGGTGGTTGTAGTACATTGGGATCTGGCCGACCGAGCGCGGGAAGGTCATCGGCAGCTTGCCCGACGGGTTGTAATCGCCGAACAGCACGTCCGCCACCGCGTTGCCGCCCTCGGTGCCGCTGTACCAGGTTTCCAGCATCGCGTCCGCCTGCTCGCTCTCCCAGCTCAATGCCAGCGGGCGGCCGTTCATCAGCACCAGCACCAGCGGCTTGCCGGTGGCTTTCAGCGCGGCAATCAGATCGCGCTGGTTCTGCGGGATCGTGATGTCGGCACGGCTGGAGGCCTCGTGCGCCATACCCTGCGATTCCCCCACCACCGCCACCACCACGTCGGCCTTGTTCGCCGCCTGTACCGCTTCGTCGATCATTTGCTGCGGCGAACGGGTATCGAACGCCACCGCCGGCTCATACTCGTTCAAATAGTCGATGATGCCTTTATCCTGCGTGACGTTGGCGCCCTTGGCGTACAGAATGCGCGCCTTGTCGCCCACCGCCCGCTCCAGCCCCTCACGCAGGGTGACCGACTGCTTGACCACCCCGGCGGCCGACCAACTGCCCATCACGTCACGCTGGCTGTCGGCCATCGGCCCGACCAGCGCGATGGTCGCCTGCTTGCTCAGCGGCAGCGTCTGCTTATCGTTCTTCAGCAGCACCATCGTCTTGCGCGCCACCACCCGCGCTTCGGCGCGGTGCAGGCGGCTTTCGGCGTTGGTGTCCTGCGGATCGGAACCCGCCGGGCCCAGATGCACGTAAGGATTGGTGAACAGCCCCATGTCGTATTTGGTGTTCAGCACGTCGCGGCAGGCGCGGTCGATATCGCTTTCAGGCACCAGCCCGTCTTTCACCAGGCCCGGCAGGTATTTGTCGTAAAACTCGTCGCTCATGCTCATGTCGACGCCGGAGGTGATCGCCAGCCGCACCGCGTCGCGCGCGTCGGCGGCCACGCCGTGTTTAATCAGCTCTTTGATCGCGCCGTGGTCGCTGATGGTGATGCCTTTAAAGCCCCACTGCTCGCGCAGCAGATCTTTCAGCAGCCACGGGTTGGCGGTGGCCGGCACGCCGTTGATCGCGTTGAGCGACACCATCACCCCGCCGCTGCCGGCGTCCACCGCCGCTTTATAAGGCGGCAGATAGTCCTGATGCATGCGCAGCGGGCTCATGTCGACGGTGTTGTAGTCGCGGCCGCCTTCGACGGCGCCGTACAATGCAAAGTGCTTGACGCTGGCCATCACCGAACCGGGTTTGGCCGGATCGCCGTTCTGGAAACCGTCGACCATCACCTTGGCGATTTTCGAGACCAGCCAGGTGTCTTCGCCGAAGCCTTCGGAGACCCGGCCCCAGCGCGGATCGCGGGTGATATCGACCATCGGCGCGAAGGTCATGTTCAGGCCGTCATCGCTGGCCTCTTGCGCCGCGACCCGGGCGCTGAGCGCGATGGCTTCCAGATCGAAGCTGGCCGCCAGCCCCAGGCTGATCGGGAACACGGTGCGCTGACCGTGCACCACGTCATAGGCGAAGAACAATGGGATTTTCAGGCGGCTGAGCTGCATCGCCTGATCCTGCATCACCCGGATATCCGGCCGGGTAACGGTATTGAAAATGGCGCCGATCTGCCCTTTGCGGATCCCCTCGCGGATCGCTTCTTTCGGGTTATCCGGCCCGACGCTGATCAGCCGCAGCTGGCCGATCTTCTCTTCCAGCGTCATCTGCTTCATCAAATTGGACACGAAGGCGTCGCGCTGCTGGGCGTGAATGCCCTGCGTTATCGGCGTTTCCTGCGCAAAAGCCGGACTGAGGGCCAGACCGGACAACATACTCACCACACAAAGCCATTTCATCTTGTTTTATCTCAGGCGTGTTTCCGCCGCTAAAGCCGCGGGGTTTAATCGGAGTGAAGAAACAGTTTGCCACACTCTGTTTCATCGCCAAGGGAATTCGCATCGCTAATGTTTACAAAGCATTACAGGTCATCGGCAGGTAATTCTGTAGCCGGGCGCGGCTGTCGGCGGCCTCCGCCGCCAGAAAATCGACCAGCGCGGTTAACGTCGGCGGCGCCACCGTGCGTTCAGGATAGACCAAATAATAGGCCGCGCCGCTGCTGACGCAGAGCGGGAACGGCGTCACGATACGCTGCGCCTGAATATCCTCCTCCAGCAGGCACAGATCGCCGATGGCGATGCCAAACCCCTGCAGCGCGGCGCTCATCGCCAGATCGAGGGTATCAAAATGCTGGGCCTTGCCGGACGGCAACTCATCGGCGCCCGCTGCCTTCAGCCAGCGCAGCCAGTCGCGCCGATCGCGCGTCGGGTGCAGCAGGGTTTTGTCCGTCAAGTCCGTCAGCCGAGGCGTCGGCGGCAAAAATGTCGGCGTGCAGACCGGTGTGAGGATTTCATCGAACAGCAGGTGCGCGGTCAGCTTTTTACCCGGCGGCCGGCCGAATACCACCGCGGCGTCAAACTGCTCGGTACTGAAATCCAGGCCGTGCGACACCGAAGCGGTCAGCTCGATATGCATGTCCGGCCGTTCATTTTGCAGGCGAATAATGCGCGGCAGCACCCAACGCATGGCGCAGGTCGGGCATTTGATGCGCAGCGCCCCTGGCGGGGCGGCGGCCCGCGTCAGGGCTTCATCCAACTGCCCCAGCGCTTGCTGCACCGGCGCCAGCAGCTGCGCGCCCTGCGGCGTCAGCGCCAAACCGCGCGCCTGACGGCTGAACAGCGGATAGCCCAGACGCTGTTCCAGCCCGAGAATTTGCCGGCTGACCGCCCCCTGCGTCAGGTGCAGCTGCCGGGCGGCATGGGTAAAGTTGAGGCGTTGCGCCACCACCACAAAGGTTTTCAATACGTCGAGCGACGGCAGGGATATCGGCATAGCGTGCCTCGATTAGGTATGATCGTAGTGCATGGCAAGTATGACAAACTTTCCCTTGTCCGCCTACGCCGGCTGATGCTTAATCGTTCAACACTTCCCTGTTTGCCTGGAGCCCATCATGCAGAGCGCCTGCTCACCCCGCTCGAAGCTGCCGGACGTCGGCACCACCATCTTCACCGTCATTGGCCAACTCAGCGCCGAACATCAGGCCCTCAACCTGTCGCAGGGCGCGCCCAATTTCGCCGGAGACCCGCAGCTGATCGAGGCAACGGCACAAGCCATGCGCGCAGGTCATAACCAATACGCGCCGATGAGCGGCGTGGCGGCATTACGTGCTGCTCTGGCGGAAAAAGCTGAACGATTGTATGGCGCGCGCTATGACGCCGACGAAGAAATCACGGTGATCGCCAGCGCCAGCGAAGGGCTGTACTCGGCGATCAGCGCGCTGGTGCATCCCGGCGACGAGGTGATCTATTTCGAACCGGCGTTCGACAGCTATGCGCCGATCGTGCGCCTGCAGGGCGCCACGCCGGTGGCGATCAAACTGTCGCTGCAGGACTTTCGCGTCGACTGGGACGAAGTGGCCGCCGCCATCAACGGCAAAACGCGCATGATCATCGTCAACACGCCGCACAACCCGACCGGCGCGGTGTTCGACGCGCAGGATATCGACCGCCTGACCGCCCTGACCCGCGACACCGATATCGTGATCTTGTCCGACGAGGTCTACGAGCATGTGGTGTTCGACGGCGATATTCACCACAGCATGGCGCGCTATCCGCAGCTGGCGGAACGCAGCGTGATCGTCTCGTCGTTCGGTAAAACCTACCACGTCACCGGCTGGCGCGTTGGCTATTGCCTAGCGCCGGCGGCGTTGATGGACGAGATCCGCAAGGTGCACCAGTTCATGGTGTTCTCCGCCGATACGCCGATGCAGCACGCCTTCGCCGCCGCGCTCGCCAATCCGCAGAGCTACCAGGGGCTGGCGGCGTTTTACCAACAAAAGCGCGATCTGCTGGCCAGCGCCCTGCAGGATTCGCGCTTTGAGCTGCTGCCCAGCCGCGGCAGCTTCTTCATGCTGGCCCGCTTTAGCGGCTTCAGCCACGAAAGCGACAATGATTTCGCCGTGCGCTTGATCCGCGAAGCGAAGGTAGCGACGATCCCGCTGTCGGCGTTCTACAGCGACGGCACCGATACCGGCCTTATTCGGCTGAGTTTTTCCAAAGATAACGAGACCCTGCTGGAAGGCGCGCGCCGCCTGAGCCAGGTGTAATTTTTTGTCCGACCATGGGAAAGGGGCACTGCCTATGAAAGCTTTGAAAACGCTGTTCGCCGCCGGATGCCTGCTGGCCGCCGGCTCTTCTCTGGCGGCGGAAAACAGCCTGCGTTTCGGCCTGGAAGCGCTGTATCCGCCGTTCGAATCCAAATCCGCCAGCGGCAAACTGGAAGGGTTCGACATCGAGCTGGGCGACGCGGTGTGCGCCGCCGCACAGTTGAAATGCAGCTGGGTGGAAACCTCGTTCGACAGCCTGATCCCGGCGCTGCAGGCGCGCAAGTTCGACGCCATCAACTCGGCGATGAACGTGACCGAACAGCGGCGCCAGGCGATCGCCTTTACCGACGCCATCTATCAGGTGCCGAACCGCCTGATCGCCAAGGCCGACAGCGGCCTGCTACCGGACGCCAAAGCGCTGGCGGGCAAACACGTGGGCGTGCTGCAAGGCTCGATTCAGGAGATTTACGCCAAAACCCATTGGGCGCCGGCGGGCGTGGACGTGGTGTCTTATCAGGATCAGAATCAGGTTTACCTTGACCTGGCGGCCGGTCGGCTCGACGCCACGCTGGTGATGGCACCGTCGGGGCAAAGCGGCTTCCTGTCGCAGCCGGACGGCAAGGGCTTCGCCTTCGTCGGCGAGGCGGTGCGCGACGACAAGATCCTCGGTGAAGGCATTGCCTTCGGCCTGCGTAAAGGGGATGAGGCGCTGAAGAAGAAACTGGATGCCGCCATCGCCAAAGTGAAACAGCAAGGCACGGTGACGGCGCTGTCGAAGAAGTATTTCGGCGATATCGACGTGACGGTGAAGTGATGGACGGGGGCGGCACCGCCGCCCCCTGCCGCGTTTAGCGATCGAACACCGAACTGTTCAGCGCGCGATCCTGCTGGTGGCGCTCCAGCGCCAATTCGATCAGGCGCGTGATCAGCGCCTGGTAGCTGACGCCGCTGGCGGCCCACAGCTTGGGATACATGCTGATGTTGGTGAAGCCCGGCAGCGTGTTGATCTCGTTGATCACCACCTGGTTATCCGGCGTCAGGAACACATCCACCCGCGCCAGCCCGAAGCACTCCAGCGCGCGGAACGCCTTCAGCGCCACCTCACGGATGTGGTCGCTCACTTCCGGCGCGATCGCCGCCGGCACCACCACCTGAGCACCCTGCTCATTGATGTATTTGGTGTCGTAGGAGTAGAAAGCGTCGCTCAGCACGATCTCGCCACACACGCTGGCCTGCGGATCGTCGTTCCCCAGCACCGCGCACTCGATCTCGCGGCCGACGATCGCCGACTCCACCAGCACTTTGTGATCGAAGCTGAAGGCCAGTGCCACCGCCGCGTCAAACTCGGCGCGGTTTTCCACCTTGCTGACCCCGACCGACGAGCCCTGGTTGGCCGGCTTGACGAACAGCGGCAGGCCGAGGCGCTC
Organism: Serratia sp. CY47444; assembly: GCF_052168635.1. Lineage (NCBI taxonomy): Bacteria > Pseudomonadati > Pseudomonadota > Gammaproteobacteria > Enterobacterales > Yersiniaceae > Serratia > Serratia sp. CY47444. The sequence goes on along the minus strand of NZ_JBJNMH010000002.1, from coordinate 231,089 downwards.
GCTCAGTTGCTCAAACGTGAAGCCGGCGCGGTTGGCGCGGGTCAGGGTGACGAAAGGCGCCACCGCCAGCCCGGCGTCGCGCAGCAGGCGCTTGGTCACGTCTTTATCCATGCTGACCGCCGAGCCGAGCACGCCGGCGCCGACGAACGGCATATTGGCCATGCGCAGCAGCCCCTGCAGCGAGCCGTCTTCCCCCAGCGTGCCGTGTACGATCGGGAAAATGACGTCGAGCTGGCCCAGCGCACCGGCGCTGCCCGCTTCGATCAGCTGCTGTTTTTCCTGGCCCGGGATCAGCGCCACGTTCTTGTTCGAGCGGTTCAGCGCGATCAGCGCCGGGTTCTCGGCGTTGAGCAGGTAGTTGGAGGCGTCGTTGATGTGCCACTGCCCCTGTTTGTCGATCCCCAGCAGCGTGACGTCAAACTTCTCTTTGTCGATTGCATCCACAATGTTTTTGGCCGACTGCAGCGACACCTCATGCTCCGCCGATTTACCGCCAAAAATCACCCCAACACGTAGTTTAGTCACGCCTTAAATCCTTCTGAAAAAATCATGGCAAAAAAGTCGTTCATCACAATAAACGCATTGCCTGGCGGCGGCAATCGTTGTTGCCAGAATCTTCTTACGCCACGGAATGCCACATCGCGACCATCCTAAACATATACACTTCATATATTGTTTACTTATGGAGACGCCGATGGGCATCGTAAAAATTTCGGACGCGCTGCATGACGATCTGCGCCTTGCCAGCCTGACCATGACGCGTTCGATCAACGCGCAGGCCGAGTACTGGATCAAGATTGGCATGCTGGCGGAGTTCCATCCGGAACTGACTTACCCGCAACTGGTAAAAAAAATGATGAAAGATAACGCGCTGACGCTGAAGGAGATTGTCGGGTGAAAGAGATTGTGATTAAAACGCCGGAAGAGATTGCCAAAATGCGCCATTCCGGCGCCCTGCTGGCCAAAGTGTTTGCTATGCTCGATGAGGTCATCGTCGAAGGCATCTCCACCATGGAGATCAACGACCGCGCCGAGGCGTTTATCGTCGAAGAACTGAAATCGCGCCCGGCCAGCAAGGGGCAGTATGATTTCCCCTATGTGCTCAACACCTCAATCGACGACGTGGTGTGCCACGGGGTGCCGTCGGCCAGCAAAATCCTGCGTTCCGGTATGATTGTCAACGTAGATATCACGCTGGAAAACGGCGGCTACATCGCCGACTCCAGCAAGATGTACTGCATCGGCCAGGTGACGCCGCTGGCCAAACGGCTGGTGAACAACGTCTATGAATCGATGTGGCAGGGCATTCGCGCGGTGAAACCGGGCGCCACCCTGGGTGATATCGGCCACGCCATCCAGCGGCATGCCGAGCAGGCCGGCTACAGCATCGTGCGGGAGTATTGCGGCCACGGCATCGGCCGCGACATGCACGAAGAGCCGGCGGTATTGCACTACGGTCAACCCGGCAGCGGTCTGGTGCTGCAAGAGGGCATGGTGTTCACCATCGAGCCGATGATCAACCAGGGCGACCGCCGCATCAAGCAGAAGAAGGACGGCTGGACGGTGGTGACGCGCGACAAAAAACTGTCGGCGCAGTGGGAACATACCGTGGCGGTCACCGCCGACGGCGTGGAGATTCTGACGCTGCGCGACGAAGAGCGCCGCGCCAGCTACGCCGAACGCTACTAAATACGCAAGCCATTAGCTTAACAAGCTGATAGCTTAATAAGTTATTCACTTGATAACCTCTTAGCTTATGTGCGGCACTCCGGCGCCGCGGTTAAAGCGACGGAGATGACAGGGAGACAGGCAGCATGCAGTCAGGCAATCAGACGTTTATCAATCAGCTCAAAGACATCGTCGGCGGCCCGCAGCTGTTGACCGGCGATCGCAACACCGAGCGGTATCGCAAGGGGTTCCGCTCCGGCGAAGGCCAGGCGCTGGCGGTGGTGTTTCCCACTAGCCTGCTGCAGCTGTGGCGCATTTTGCAGGCCTGCGTGGCTGCTGACAAAATCGTCATTATGCAGGCCGCCAATACCGGCCTGACCGAAGGGTCAACCCCCAGCGGCAACGACTATGACCGCGACATCGTCATCGTCAGCACTCTGCGCCTCGATCATATTCAGGTGCTGGACAACGGCAAGCAGGTGGTCGGCTTCCCCGGCAGCACCCTGCACCACCTCGAGAAATTGCTCAAACCCTACGGCCGCGAACCGCATTCGGTGATCGGCTCCTCCTGCATCGGCGCCTCGGTGATCGGCGGCGTATGCAACAACTCCGGCGGCTCGCTGGTGAAACGCGGCCCGGCCTATACCGAAATGGCGCTGTACGCCCAGTTAGGGGAAGACGGCCAGCTGCGCCTGGTGAACCATCTGGGCATCCGGCTTGGCGACACGCCGGAAGAGATCCTCACCCGGTTAGAAAAAGGCGACTATCGCCCGACAGACGTCGAGTACGGCGAGTTGCGCGCCTCGGATAACGAGTACGCCAGCCGGGTGCGCGACGTCGATGCCGACACCCCTTCCCGCTTCAACGCCGACAAACGCCGCCTGTACGAAGCCTCCGGCTGCGCCGGCAAGCTGGCGGTGTTCGCGGTGCGGCTCGACACCTTCGAGAAAGAGGGCAAAGAGCAGGTGTTCTATATCGGCACCAACCACACCACGGTGCTGACCGAACTGCGCCGCCACATGCTGAGCAAATTCGAAAACCTGCCGGTGGCCGGTGAGTACATGCACCGTGATATCTTCGACATCGCCGAGGTGTACGGCAAAGACACCTTCATGATGATCGACAAGCTCGGCACCGATCAGATGCCGCGCTTCTTCACCCTGAAAGGCCGCATGGATGCCAGCCTCAACAAGCTGCCGCTGCTGCCGCACAACCTGACCGATCGGCTGATGCAGGGCCTGAGCCATCTGGCACCGAGCCACCTGCCGAAGCGCATGAAGGAATACCGCGAACGTTTCGAACACCACCTGCTGCTGAAGATGGCCGGCCCCGGCGTAGACGAAGCACAGCGCTATCTGACCGACTATTTCGCCCAGGCCGAAGGCGCCTTCTTCGCCTGCACGCCTGACGAAGGCAAAAAGGCCTTCCTGCACCGCTTCGCCGCCGCCGGTGCCGCCGTGCGCTACCACGCGGTGCACGCCGACAAGGTGGAGGATATTCTGGCGCTGGATATCGCCCTGCGCCGCAACGACACCGACTGGTTTGAAACGCTGCCGCCGGAAATCGACAGCCAGCTGGTGCATAAGCTGTATTACGGCCACTTTATGTGCCACGTCTTCCATCAGGACTACGTGGTGAAAAAAGGCGTGGACAGCCATGCGCTGAAAGAAAAGATGCTCGAGATCCTCAACCGGCGCGGCGCCGAGTACCCGGCGGAGCATAACGTTGGCCACCTGTACCACGCCAAACCGGATCTGCAAACGTTCTACCGCACCGCCGATCCAACCAACAGCTTCAACCCCGGCATCGGCAAAACCAGCAAACGCAAAGGCTGGGCCGAAGACCCCCGCTAAACGCCGCACGATCGGCCCGCCGCCGCACCCGGCGCGGGCCTCCTCTGCCCTACCTGCCTCATCGCGATCTTTCTGCGCCTTTAAAGATGTATTTTTATTGCAACTTATAAAATTCCCGATTACCATTCACCCTATCATCGCAAATGAGAATCAATTACAAAGCTGTCATGACGGATACATGACATCCGCCGTGGCATTCACCGCGAAGTTAATGAGAAGGAACCTACCATGAGTCAAACCCTCGATTCAGCCCAGCTGCTGGCCGCGCTCGATAAAGTGATGGTGATCTCCACCACCGATCTGCAGGGCACCATCACCTACGTCAATGACCTGTTCTGTCAGCTGACCGGCTTTTCCCGGGAAGAGCTGGTGGGCCAGCCCCACAGCATCGTGCGCCACCCTTCCGTGCCGAAAGCCGTTTACAAAGCGATGTGGGACACCATCAAGGCGGGCGGTATCTGGACCGGCATCATTCCGAACGTCGGCAAGGGCGGCGTGCTGTACGTGGTCGACACCACGGTGCAGCCGCTGTATGACGCCCAGGGCAATATCGAGGCCTATATCAGCATCCGCCGCGTGATCAACGATCTGATGACCGACTTCGAATCGGTGGAATTCGCCAAAGAACAGTTCGACAACCACTACGACAAGTAACCGCTATGGCCGACCTCATCGAACGCATCCTGATTGGTTACGGTTCGGAGTCGGGCAACGCCCGGGCGCTGGCGATGCGCCTGGGCGAGCAAAGCAGCCTGCAACCCTACCGCCCCATGGTTAAAGAACTCAACGCCATCCAGCCCGCCGATGTGGGCGAGCGTGACATCCTGTTGATCGTCTCGAGCTCATTTGGCGACGGCGAACCGCCCGCCAACGCCGAGCGTTTTTCCGACGCGCTGGCGCAATGGCCGGATCGCCACCGGTTGCGCTACGCCATCTTCGGTCTCGGCGACACCGCGTACCCGCATTTCTGCGGCTTCACGCAGGCGCTGGATGCGCGCCTGACGCAATGCGGCGCCCGCACCATCGTCAATCGCGTCGACGCCGACGTTAACTTCGAACCGTTCTTCGCAACCTGGCTGACGACGCTGGAGAAGGTGCTGGCCGGTGATGCCCAGGCCGGCCGCGATTTGCATCTGCGCGTGACCGCCTACGGTGAAGACCATGCGTTCAGCGCCGCCCTTCTCGAACGGCGGCCGCTCAGCGCACGCACGCCGCAGGCCTGGCATCTGCGGCTCAATATCGCCGGCAGCGGCATCGTTTACCGGGCGGGAGATACCGTCTATCTGTTGCCGGAGAACGACGAAGGATTATTGACCCGGCTGGTTGACTGGCTCGGCAGACCGGAGGCCGCCGACGCGCTGCGCCGCCGGGAGCTGCGCCAACTCAGCAAAACGACGCTGCGCGAACTGGCGCAATTGGCCGACAGCGAAGATCTCAAAGGCTTGCTCAAGATCCGCCAGCGCAAAGCCCTGGAGAGCTATCTGTACGGCGCCGATCTGCTGGACGTGCTGCACGATTTTTGCTCGTCGCAGACGGTCACGCTGGAGAATCTGTTGGCGCTGCTGCCCGTTTGCCTGCCGCGCGCCTACTCCATCGCTTCGGCAACGCGGGAAGAGAGCCTCGATCTGTGCGTGCGCGACGTACATTATGAACGCGGCGGCCGCACCCGGCGCGGCACGGCGACCGGCTGGCTGCTCAACCACCCCGGCCCTTTCCGCCTCTTCTGCCGCGCCAACCCCGGCTTTTACCTGCCGCGCGATACCACTGTGCCGGTGCTGCTTATCGGCACCGGCACCGGCATCGCGCCCTTGATAGGCTTGCTGCGCGAAATGGCCGCCCAGGGCGAACAGCGCGAAACCGTGCTGATCTTCGGCGAAAAACGGCGCGATGAAGATTTTCTGTATCACGAGGAATTGGCTGCGCTGAACGCGGCGGGCGTGCTCACGCGGCTCATCACCGCCTTCTCGCGCGACGCCGCCGCCAAATACTATGTGCAACATGCGATCGACGACCATGCCGATGCCATCAGCGGCCTGCTGCGGCGGGGCGCCCATGTCTACCTGTGCGGCAATCGCCAGTATCTGGAACATGCCGTGGCGACGGCGCTGGAGCACGCCTGCGGGGCGGAAAACCTGTGGCAGACGCTGATTGAGCAGCAGCGCCTGCACCTGGAACTCTATTGAGACAGGGTGGCGTTCATCGTTCCGCGCGCAGCAGCAAGGAGACGATGAACGCGCCCCCGAGCCCCGCCGTAATGATGCCGATGGGCAGCTCCTGATTGGGGATCAGGCTGCGGCTGAGCATGTCGCCACCGGTCAGCAGCATCGCCCCCAGCAGGCCGCACATCGGCACGGACAAGCGGTGGCGCACGCCCACCAGGCGCCGGGCCAGATAAGGCACCATCAGCCCGACAAAACCGATCACGCCCGTCAGCGAAACGAGAAACGCCGTGGACAGTGCGCAGCACAGAAAGGTCTCGGTGCGCAGGCGCGCCACGTTGACCCCCATCGAATGGGCGGTTTGCTCGCCCGCCAGCAACGCGTCCAGCGCCCGCCAACGCAGCGCCGTAAACCCGGCCAGCAGCACGAAACTCACCAACGGAATGAACAGATTATCCCAACGCGCCAACCCCAGCCCGCCCAGCGACCAGAACAACACCGAACCGGCCGCCCGCTGATCGCCGGAAAACACCAGGTAGCTGGTGAGCGCGCTGAACAAAAACGAGACCGCCAGACCGCAGACGATCAGCTGCTCGGCGCGCCTGACCCGGCTGACGCGAAACAGGATCATCACCGCCATCGCGGACAAAACGCCGCCGGCGAAAGCGGACAGCGGCAACGTCAGCGCGCCCAGCGCATCGCCAAAGCGCGTGATGACCAGCACCGCGCCGGCGGAGGCACCGGAGGAGAGCCCAAACAAAAAAGGATCGGCCAGCTCATTGCGGGTGGTGGTCTGCAGCAGCGCGCCGGTCATCGCCAGCCCGGCACCGGTCAAGGCCGCCAACAAGGCCCTGGGCACCCGCAGTTGCACAACGATAGTGTCCAGCATGCCGGAAAGGGGCGCCGAACCGAGTCCTAACGCCGCAAACGCCTGCCGCCATGACAGCGCAACGCTGCCCAGCTGCAGGCTCCAGATCATTAACCCGCACAATACCGACAGCGCCAACGGCGCGAGCAGCATAAATCGCCGGGTCGGCGAGTTCATTCAGCCTCCGGCGCGTACAGCGCCCGCGCCAGCTTTTCCACCGCGCCGATGTTGGCCGGCCCCGGCGTCAGCTCCGCATACTGCAGTTTCAGATAGCGGTGGTGCCGTACGGCAGGCGTCAATTTCATCAACGGGTGAGACTCGAGGAAGCGCCGCAGCGCATCGGCGCCTGACCCGGTCTGATAATCCAGCAGAATAATGAAGTCGGGCTCGGCCGCCGCCACCGCCTCCCAGGACGCCGTCGTCCAGCTCGCCGGCAAACCGTCCATCACGTTGCGGCCGCCCGCCGCTTCGACGATCGCCGTCGGCATAGCGTATCTGCCGCTGGTGAAAGGCTTCTCCTCCCCCGAGTCATAGACGAACACTTTAAGCGGCGGCTGGCCCGCCGGCCTGGCGGGAAGCGCAGCCAACCGGCGCTGCCAGCCCGCAACCAGCGCGGTGGCCTCTTGCTGCTTGCCGAAAATCTTGCCGAGCTTCAGCTCATCGTCATACAGCAGGTTCATATCGGCCTTTTGCGGCCGCCCGCCGGCCTGTACGCAGCTCTCGCTCAGCACCAGCGTTTTGATGCCGAACGGGGCGAGCTTCTCCGGCGTGACGTCGCCGCCGATCTTCATGCCGTAATTCCAGCCGGCGAAGAAAAAGTCCGGCTGCGCTGCCAGCAGCGTTTCCAGAGCAGGATATTTCGGCGCCAGTTCGGGAATGGCGCCCATCGCGGCCTTGAAGTCGGGCGTCAGTTTGTACCAGCCGGTGATGCCGGTCAGCCCGACAATGCGATCCTGCAAATGGAGCGCAAAGGCCATCTCGGCCATATTGATGTCGTTGATGACGGCGCGTTGCGGCGCCTGGTTGAAGGTGACCGGCGTACCGCAGCTTTCTACGGTGACGGGAAATTTTTCGGCCGCCGCCGCCCCGCCGGCCAGCAGCAGGAGCAGGGGGAATACGCGTGTGTTCATGTTTCTCTCTGGTTTATCAAGCGCAATGGGGAACGTCAAAAATACGCAGCGTTTTCCCGCTGACGGGGTGCGCCACCTTGAAACTGTTCATGCCGAACACCGGCAAAATCACCGGGGTCTGCAACACCGCCTCGGGCGTACCACAGGCTACCTGGCGGCTTTCGTTGAGCACCAGGATCCGATCGGCAAACGCCTCTGCCACGGGCAAATCGTGCAGCACTGCAATCACGGCAATGTCTTTATTTTTCACTAACGACAGCAGCGCCGAGCGCCCGGGCGGATCGAGGTGATTGGTCGGTTCATCCAGCAACAACAGATCGGGAGACTGCGCCAACGCCCGGGCCAGTGCAGCACGCTGACGCTGACCGCCCGAGAGCCGCCCCAACGGGCGGTGCCTGAGCGGCGCCAGCCCGGTTTCCCCGATGGCCTCGTCAACAATGCGCTTTCCCGTCGCAGAGCGTTCGCCATGCGGTAAACGGCCCAACGCCACGTAGTCCTCAACCGACAGCCGCAAATCCGGCAGATCGTTTTGTGCCAGAAAGGCGATGCTTCTGGCACGTTCCGCCGCCGGCCACTCGGACAAGGCGCGCCCTCGCCAGTAAATGCCGCCGCTGTCCGGCCGCGTTTTGCCGATCAGGGCGCGCAACAGGCTGGACTTGCCGCTGCCGTTAGGACCGATCACCGCCAGCTTTTCACTGGAACGGAGCGCGAAATGGATGTTGTCGAGTATCAATGCCCCGCCGTGGCCGGTCAGGCTAACTCCATCAACGCGGAGGGTGTCGTGAATTGAATTCATTATGCGTCAATTGTTATATTATAACATATCAATATTTTTACCACGATTCCGCGCCTTCTGCAAAAGCGAATCGCAACCTCTTTTGCCGCACGCGCTGCGTGCCGCGAGACTGGGAGCAAGCCGCGCCCCTGCGTCAACACTGCGCGGCAAAAGCAACATAGCACACCTTTTAATTAATGATAATGATTTTCATTATCATTTGAATCATTGTGATTTCCGATTGCACGCACCGCTGAACTTGGTTATGTTTGAAGCGATTAGTTTTATTTTCGGTTTGCAGGAACCCCTATGACTCCGTTGGCGCACAGCACAGATCCGACTCTTACGACCGCTCCGGCCGTCGTTTTGCTGTGTGCTTCCTCTGCCCCACCCGCCGTTTCCTCTGTCGTTTCAGCGGTTGCCGCTTACCCGCCACGCATTGTGGTTGTGCGCTAAGCCACACCGACTTTTACCTCCGGCTTATTGATCTGTTGCGTTCAGGCGTAGACCGCCGCGCGCGCCGGAGCCTGTAATTTTCACGACAGGTGAAATTGATATGCGATTCCCTTCTCTCTGGGCCAATGCCGGCCTGGCTACGCTGTTCGTCCTGCTTTGGAGCAGCGGCGCGATCTTCTCCCGTTGGGGGTTGGAGCACGCCTCCGCCTTCGCTTTTCTGTTCTTCCGCTGCGCCATCGCGCTGGCGGTGCTGTTGGTCATCGGCCTGTGGCAGCGCCAGTGTCTCCCCGCCCCCGGCACCCGCTGGCGCGTCGTGCTGATCGGCGTGCTGATGATCGGCAGCTATCAAATCTGCTATCTGCTGGCGCTGGAACAAGGTATTACGCCCGGCGTGCTGGCGACGCTGCTCGGCGTACAGCCGATCCTCACCCAGTTCATCACCGAGCGGCGTTGCACCGGGCTGCGGGCACTCGGCTTGGCGCTGGCGATGGTCGGGCTGACGCTGGTGGTGTACCAAAGCCTGATGGTGGCCCACTTCTCGCTGAGCGGCATGCTGTTCGCCTTTATCGCGCTGGGCTGCATGACCGCCGGCACCCTGCTGCAAAAAGGCATGACGCAGCCGCCGCTGGCGGTCTTGCCGCTGCAGTATGCCGTCGGATTATTGATGTGTACGCTGGCACTGCCGTTTGAGCCGCTGCGGGTCGAATGGCGGCCGGCGTTCGTGCTGCCGCTGCTGTGGATGGCGGTGGTGATCTCGGTGCTGGCGACGTTCTTGCTGTATCGCCTGATCCAGCGCGGCAACCTGGTGCAGGTCACCAGCCTGTTCTACCTGATCCCGGCGGTGACCGCCCTGCTGGATTACCTGCTGCTCGGCCACGCGCTAGCCGCGCTGAGCCTGCTGGGCATGGCGGGCATCGTGCTCGGCGTGATGCTGGTTTTCCGCCGCGCATAAAAGCAAAAGCCCCCGCGCCGTTCCACCGGCGCGGGGGCAACAACAGCCGTTAACTCAGAACAACCAGGAACCGTACCCCCACAGCAGCACCGTCACCCCAAGCAGCAGCTCGAGCAACAGAATGCCGATGGCGAAGGTCGAGCTGGAGAAGATGAACCCTTCCTTACTGTCGATATTCAGGAAGTGCGGGATCCCCAGATTCAGCAGATAGCCCGAATAGCACAGGCCGATAATGCCGACAAACAGACACAGCCAGACGACCGGATAGAGCGCCACAATCCCGCTGAGGAACATCGGGGTCGCCACGTAGCCGGCGAACACCATACAGCGGTGCAGGCTTGGGCGCGATTCATAACGCCGCGCCATCCAGTGAATGACTTTCCCCATGGCCGCTACGCCTGCCAGCATCAGCAGGTAGAACGCCACGGCGGTATAAAACGCGGTAAACATGTCGAGCCTGATGGCATGTCCCTCGCCGGAGAGCCAGCCCAACTGGGTGGTGCCGATAAAGGCGCAGACCACCGGGATGGCTGCCAAGAGCAACACGTGATGGGTGTATAGGTGCGAGACGCTTTCATTCTCGCTTTTGATCTGTTCGAACTCGGCGCTGGGATGCGCCAGAAGTCCCCAAACATGACTGACCATGAGACACCTCCTATCTCGCCGTAGGCCGCGATCGGCGAACGAATTTCACACCTCCGACGGACTGCTACCCGTGCGAGGATTGCGGCCACGGGGCTCTCTCCCCTGTACTAATTATAGTCTTTCGGCGAAAAAACGTGCGGAAAGCGCAACGCCGCAGCGCTTTGTCTTATACTCCCACCATAAAAACCAGGCTGCGAGGAAGGTCATGTCATCCGTAATCACCACCCGTCAGGCGGGGATCGTCGACGTCGACGCCGGGCGCAACGTTACCGTTGTCGAGCCCTGCAATCTTTACGGCTGCCGGCTCGGCGACGATGTCTTCGTCGGCCCGTTCGTCGAGATCCAGCGCCACGTCAGCATCGGCGCGCGCAGTAAAATTCAGTCGCACAGCTTTATCTGCGAATATGTCACCCTCGGCGAAGCGTGCTTTGTCGGCCACGGCGTCACCTTCGCCAACGATCTGTTCAAAGAAGGCGCGCCCAACGCCGATCCGGCCAGTTGGGGGCGCACGCGCATCGGCGATCGGGTGTCCATCGGCTCCGGCGCCACGATCCTGGCGGTAGAGATCTGCAACGACGCGGTGATCGGCGCCGGGGCGGTGGTGACCCGCGACATCACCCGCAAGGGGATCTACGCCGGCAACCCGGCGCGTCTGCTGCGGGAGCTGCCGTAATGAACCCGGCCATCCGCATCGCGGCCATTGAGGCGCTGCCCGACGATTATCTGACGCGCGGCGATTTCAGCTTCACCATCGCCTGTTACGCCCTGCCGCAGTTCGACAGCCCGGTCGACAGCTGGCCAACCCGCCCGGTGGCGCCATTTCGCAAACGCTATCCCTTGGCGCCGTTCGCCAACGAAGACAGCGTGACCTTCCTGGCGTATCGTCAGAACGACGCCGTTGGCCATATCACGCTGAGCAAAAACTGGAACGGTTACACCCTGATCGACGAGATCGCCGTCAGCGCTCATGCGCGCCGTCAGGGCATCGCCGGGGCACTGCTGGACTGCGCCAAACGGTGGGCGCGGCAGCAGGAAACCTCAGGTATGATGCTCGAAACGCAGAACAACAATCTGGCGGCCTGCCGCTGTTACCAGCATTACGGGTTTATCCTCGGCGGCATCGACCGTTTGCTGTACCGCGCCGAACCGGAGATCGCCGATCACGAAATCGCGCTGTTCTGGTATTTGCCGTTCAATAGCGAAATCGGTTACTGATTTATCGATTGCCATTGAGGTGATGTTTACTTTTTAACCCCTACCATCGGATGAGAACTGTTATCACTTACTCTGATAAGCCAGCGACACCCAGGGAGGGCCGTATGAACAAGAACAAGGCTGTTTTACTGATGTTAGCTATCGCTATGAGCGGATGCGCCGAACGCTCCACCACCGTCGCCCCCGCGACGCCGCCGACCGACGTCACCGTTTCGCCGCCGGGCGTGCAGCCGGAGATGGACGCCAGCACCCGCAGCAAGCTGCGTGAGATCCTCGCGCTGCGCGCCGGTTGGCCCGCCGCGCAGCCGCATGGCCGCACCGTCGATTTGATTTCGCGCGAGTTTCTCGGCACGCCGTATCTCGCCAACCGTCTGATCGGTTCGCAGAACACGCCCGAGCAGCTGGTGATCGACTTCCGCGGACTGGATTGCTTCACCTACATCGATTATGTGGAAGCGCTCAGCACCGCCCGCAGCGAAGCCGAGTTCGTTCAGCGCCTGGTAGACATTCGCTACGTCGACGGCAACATCGCCTTCCCGCAGCGCAAACACTTCTTCACCGACTGGGCGCAGCGGCCGAAAAAAGTGGCCGAAGACATCACCGCCCAGCTCAGCCCGCACGCCGTCACCCTCGTGAAAAACCTCAATCAAAAGGCGGACGGCAGCAGCTACCTGCCCGGCTTGCCCAACGTGCAGCGCAGCGTCACCTACATTCCCAGCGACAACGTCGACGACAAGGTGCTGGCCCAGCTGCGCACCGGCGACTACATCGGTATTTACACCAACCTCGCCGGGCTGGACGTGACCCACACCGGCATCTTCGTGATGACCGACCATGGCCCGGTGCTGCGCAACGCCTCCTCGCGCAAGGCCAACATGCAGGTCGTCGACTCACCCTTTATGGATTACGTGATGGCTACGCCAGGCATCGTGGTGCTGCGTTCGCTCAGCCGATAATCACCGCCGCATAACGGCTATAAGCTATAGCCGTTTATGCTGAACGAGCGTTTGACTTCACCGGCGGTTCAGGCTTAGCTGTAAGGACAAAAACCAACTGATTTTATTGTTTTTTTCAGGGAGACTTCGATGACCTTACGCTGGCGTATCACCCCTCTGGCGGCGGCCTTCGCCGCCGTATTGGCGCTTCAGGGCTGCGATCAAAAAACCGACCAAAACCATATCAAAGTCGGCGTCATCAACGGCGCGGAACAGGACGTGGCGGAAGTCGCCAGGCAGGTGGCGAAAGAGAAATACGGGCTGGACGTCGAGCTGGTCGGCTTCAGCGGTTCGCTGCTGCCGAACGACGCCACCGACAAAGGCGAACTGGACGCCAACGTGTTTCAGCACCGCCCGTTCCTCGAACAGCAAAACAAAGATCACGGCTATAAGCTGGTGGCGGTCGGCAATACCTTCGTGTTCCCGATGGCCGGCTACTCCAAAAAGATAAAATCGCTGAAAGAGCTGCCGGACGGCGCGGTGATCGCCATCCCGCTCGATCCGACCAACCTGGGGCGCGCCCTGCTGCTGCTGGAAAAAACCGGGCTGATTAGCCTGAAGCCTGGCAAAGGGTTGCTGCCCACCGCGCTGGATATCAGCGCCAACCCGCATCATTACAAGATCATGGAGCTGGAAGGTGCGCAGCTGCCGCACGTGTTAGACGATCCGAAAGTCACCGTCGCCGTCATCAGCACCACCTACATCAACCAGACCGGCCTGTCGCCGACCAAAAACGGCATCTTCATCGAGGATAAGGACTCGCCGTACACCAACATCATCGTCACCCGCGAAGACAACAAGGACGCGCCAAACGTACAGAACTTCATCAAGGCCTATGAGTCGGACGAAGTCGCCAAAGCCGCCGAGAAAATCTTCAACGGCGGCGCGGTGAAAGGCTGGTAAATTCGGCCACCATCAAGGCGGATTCTGCGCACGAATCCGCAATATTTCACTTTCATTCCCCGTTTCCTTACGCCACACCTTTCTCTAAAAGCAAAACGCCCGCATGCTCATTCCTCCATAACACGGATTGTTCACAACAAAGGAGTGTATCGATGCCGATCAAATTTGCCCCCAAGGTCGGGGAAATTCTCGAGTGCAACTATGGCAACTATCCCCTATCAGTCTGCCAACCGCATGAAGCCGGCTTTTATGATGGCCACATTCCACCGGAAATGGTGAAGAACCGTTTAGTTGTTGTGTTAAACGGCAAAATTAACGGCAACGCCTGCATTATCGTACCGCTGTCGACCACCAGAGATTCGAACAAGATCGAACGGGGATTGCACATCGAAATTACGCGTGAACTCATCGAAGATATGAGATTCTTTCATCCGCAAACGCGCTGGGCAAAGGGCGATCTGGTGCAGCAAGTCAGCCGCCAACGGCTGAACAGAGCCCGTAAAGAGAGAGGCTTTCTTACCCAGTGTCTGTCGCGCGAGCTTGTTGCTGACATACAACGCGCCGTCATTAAGTCGATCAATGCCAAAAATATGCTGTTCTGACCAGTACGCTGTTGTTGACAAAACAGACAAATCAGGTGAAATTGTCGCCGTAGCCGATAAAGGCCCTTATGCTATACCCTCCCTTTCAGGGACCTGCGAAGCCCAGCCATCCAGCTGGGCTTTTGCCTCTCTGGCGCCCACCGATTTTTAAAACGTCACCTTTTCTTCCCGCTCTTGACCCTTACGTGGCGTCAGGCTTTAGTATCCCGGCACGCACAAGGGAGGAGCTACATATGTTATTGAAAGTCGGCGAACTGGCGCGCCGTTCCGGCATTACCGTTCGCACACTGCATCACTATGACAGCATTGGTTTGCTGGTCCCTTCTGCGCGTTCCGACGCCGGTTATCGTTTATACAACCGGGCTGACATCACCCGCTTGCATCACATCCAAGCGCTGCGCCGGATGGGCGTTTCGCTGGCGGAAGTCGGGGCAATTCTCGCGCGTTCAGGGCCAGCGCTTCCGGCGGTGATTGAGCAGCAGATCGCCATGTTGGAGCAGCAGTTGGCACAGATCGCCGCATTGCGCGGCCGGCTGCAGCACATGCATGCCCAACTTTCCGCCGGGCACGAACCGGAACTGAACGACTGGCTGACTACGTTGGAGTTAATGACCATGTACGATAAATACTTTACCGCCGATGAGCTGATGCAACTACCATTCTACCAAGCTGATCCCACCCGCAATCAGGAATGGGCTGCATTGGTGAGCAGCGTGGGACAACTGATGGCGGAAGGCATCGAACCTCAGGCGCCACAGGCTCAGGCGATGGCACGCCGCTGGATGCTGATGCTGGAACGCGACACCGCCGGCAACCCGGCCTTTCTCACCCGGCTGAACGCCATGCACGCCGACGAACCGTCGATGCGCGAACAGACCGGCATTACACCGACGATGACGGACTACATCACCCGCGCCTTTGCCGAAACCAAGCTGGCTGTCTATCAAAAATACCTGTCGGTGGAAGAGTACGCCTATGTGCGTCAACACTATTTCACCCGCCTGCAGGAGTGGCCGGCTCTGATCGCTCAATTCCATCAAGCGATGAACGACGGCATACCTGCCGATTCGCCGGAGGCGGTGCGATTGGCGGCCGATTGGCTGGCGCTGTTCCAATCCTATGCCGGCACCAACCCGGCGACGCAGATGAAGATCCGTGAAGCGATGGAACGGGAACCCTCGCTGACCGAGGGCACCTGGCTGACTCCGCCGTTGCTGGCCTATCTGCGCCAGGCCGTGGCCCGGCTGATGCGCGGCTGAATAGCTCATAGGATTTTCTTATCTCACCATAAGAAAACCCGATTTATCCCGGCGGCGAGCGGCGCGCATAATGGCGTTTATCCGCTGATTTCCAAGGTAAACAGGCATTACCATGACGCTCTCCGCTCCCGTACTCAGCCTCCTCGATGCCACGCCGGACGATATGGCCGCCGTGCTGCAAATTTACACTCACCACGTGCTGTACGGTGCCGCCTCGTTTGAAGAACAGCCGCCGACCTTGGCGGAAATGCAGCTGCGGCTAGGCAAGGTGCGGGAAGCCGGGTTGCCCTGGCTGGTGGCGAAAAGCGAAGGCCGTGTTATGGGCTACTGCTATGCCACGCCATATCGCCCCCGGCCGGCCTATCGCTTTACCGTAGAAGACTCGGTGTATATCGCCGAAGGGCAACAGGGGAAAGGCGTCGGCAAGGCGCTGCTGAGCGCGCTGATCGCCCGCTGCGAGCAAGGCCCCTGGCGCCAGATGCTGGCGATCGTCGGCGATTCCGCCGCCAACCACGGCTCGCTGGCGCTACACCAGTCGCTCGGCTTTACCAGCGCCGGAACGTTAAAGGCCGTGGGGTTCAAACTGGGGGAATGGCGTGACACGCAGATTATGCAGCGCGCGCTGGGTGACGGCGACAATCGGCATCCTTGAATGCATGGCGACGCACGATAGGAAGTTAGCGTCTATAGTGAAGAGGGATTTCATTGAGTTAGCGCCAATCGCGCACGCCATCTAACCGGTAAGGGAGAAGTGAATGAAAATTATTCTGTGGATTGTCGCCATCATCTTCATCGTGGGTTTGTTGACGATTACCGGCGTTCTCAAACTGATCTTTTAATCCGTCTCATACGTCCCGCCCCTTCCGGGGCGAGACTTTTCATCATGCCTTGAAACGCGTGCGTACCGCGCCCAGCGCCGACACCACCGCCAGCACCACGCCGCCGGCCACCAGCCCGAATGCCACGTTCAGCAGTGCCGGAACCACACCCTGCAAAAGATGGCCAAACGTCGGCACCACGGTGGTGTACGAGGCCCAGTCTTCGAACAGGTGATGCACCGGCGGCAGGCCGTGGGTCAGGATGCCGCCGCCGACCATAAACATGGCAACAGTGCCGACGATCGACAGCATTTTCATCAGATAAGGCGCGGCGCGCACGATGCCGCCGCCGAGGGAGCGCGCCACTGCGCTGCGTTTGCGGCTCAGATACAGCCCCAGATCGTCCAGCCGAACGATGCCGGCGACGATGCCGTACACGCCGAGCGTCATCACAACGGCGATGCCGCACAAGACGATCACCTGCTGGCTAAAGGTGGCGCCGGCGACGGTGCCCAAGGTAATGGCGATAATCTCGGCGGACAGCACGAAGTCGGTGCGTATTGCCCCCTTCACCTTGCGCTTCTCATAAGCCGCGGCGTCCTCATTGGCGCCGGGCCCGTCCGATTTTTCCTCTTGCGCCGCCTTGCCGTGGCTCAGGCTGTGAAACACCTTTTCGAACCCTTCGTAACACAGATAGGCGCCGCCCACCATCAGCAGCGGCGTAATCGCCCAGGGCGCGAAGGCGCTGATCAGCAGCGCCAGCGGCACCAGGATCGCCTTGTTGATCAGTGAGCCTTTGGCGACGCTCCACACCACCGGCAGCTCGCGGTCGGCTTTAACGCCGGTGACCTGCTGCGCGTTGAGCGCCAGATCGTCCCCCAGCACCCCGGCGGTTTTTTTCGCCGCCATCTTGCTCATTAACGAGACATCGTCCAGCAACGAGGCAATGTCGTCGATGAGGGTAAGTAAGCTACTTCCTGCCAAAATAATTCATCCTTTTCATATTCACGGGCCGTTCTATGTTTAGCATAGCGGTAAAACATCATGAAAGGATATGGGAGGATCTCGGAAAATGCCGGGCGGGCGATTGCCGCCCGGCGCCGGCGTTAAAGCGCTACGCTGCCCAGGATGAAGGTGACGGTAATCACCGACAGCAGCGTCGTCCAGGTGATGATGGAGGCCATCGCTTCATGATCGCCCCCCATTTGCCGCGCCAGGATATAGGCGTTGCCGGCGCAAGGCACGGCGGAGTAGAGAATGGCGATGCTGGCCGGAACGCCGGTGGCGCCGAAATAGTGCACCAGCGCAATGGTAATCAGCGGCATGGCCACCAGTTTCAGCACGGTCGCATAAGAGATGGAAACCAGCTTGCGAATATGCATGCTGACGATCAACCCTGCGCCGACCGACATCAGGCTCAGCGGCGTGGCGGCGTTGGAGAGATAAACGAACAGCTGTTTAAGCGCGCCGGTGATGTGCAGGTTGCACAGGTTCATCAGCACCCCGAACAACGCGCCGATGATCAGCGGGTTTTTCGTCAGCGCCAGCAGCGCGCCGCTCAGGCTTTTCTTGCTGCCGGTGCCGTAATGGTTCATCACCAACACGCTCATGATGTTGGTCAGAATGATCATATAGGCCACGAA
Organism: Serratia sp. CY47444; assembly: GCF_052168635.1. Taxonomy (NCBI): domain Bacteria; kingdom Pseudomonadati; phylum Pseudomonadota; class Gammaproteobacteria; order Enterobacterales; family Yersiniaceae; genus Serratia; species Serratia sp. CY47444. The sequence goes on along the minus strand of NZ_JBJNMH010000002.1, from coordinate 213,148 downwards.
GAAACCGGACAGCGCCACCCCCTCGCTGCCGAACAGCGATTGCGACAGCGCGATGAATACATAAGAGTTATATCTGACTCCGCCCTGAAAAATGGAGGTAAACAGATCGGCCGACGTATTGAAAAACAGTTTGCCAACGAAAATAATCAACGCGATGGCCAGCGTGGAAACTATGGTCGCCACAACGGGATAAAAGCTGTCCGCGCCGCTAAAATCCGCCTCGCTGATATCCAATATCAACAGCGCCGGAAAAAACAGGTAATAAACGAATTTGTCTGAAAAGCCCCAAAATACGGCAACGTCTTTAACATAGAGCTTTGACAAATAGCCCAGCACGATTAACAAAAAAATCGGTAATATAGAAAGAAAAACGTTCAGCATGAATAATAACCTTAAATCGAGAAAATGCGCTCTTCAACCTGATTGAGGTTGCGGTGATTCCACAAGCTTGCCGAAATGAAGACGCGTTGTACCCAGCGCAACGGCGTATCTCTTTCATCGAAAGATGGCGTGAATTTATCGCGTGAATGCAGCGCAAAACGGTTATCGATATACACCAAATCGCCCGGGCAAATATCGATGCCGATGGCATTTTCTTTCACCAGCCCGTAGAAACGCTCCAGCGCGGCTTCCGCTCGCGGCGTGCTGGCGGCAATCATGCCGGGATAGAAAACGGCGCTCACATCCGGCAGAACATGGTTTTGCGAAATCAGCGGCACCAGCGCGGTTTCTTCGCGCCCGGCCTGCGTGGACTGGCGCCAACGGTATGGCAGCTTGATGCTGTACAGCGGGCTGGCCAGCGTTTCGACGTCCTCGCGGCTCAGTTGAGCGATAGCCAAACGCGAATCGGAGATACGCGTCATCGGGCTGTGCGGATCGCGGCGCACGCCGGCTAACAGCAACCCCATCGGCGAGACGTTGAACTGCTCCAGGTGTTTCAGGGCCGCATTTTCAATATGGAAATCCAATTCAACATCGAACCCCAGACCGGTATATTCTTTTTTGGCTTCGCGTTTGGGGATCAGATTATTAATCAGTTCTTTCCCTTCGAAATACATCGAATAGGGTTCACCAATTAGCGAAGAGATGCCGACCAACAGGTTTTCACTGATATTCCCTGATTTGGCCGAAGGCGTATATTGGTTCGGACAAGGGGAAAAGAACACTTCTTTATCCACCGGCACATTTTTTAAAATAAGATAAGGCCGTGGTTTGATTGACGCCTTTTGCTGGCTTAATGCAGCGCTTAATCTGTGGGGTAAGTGGGTGATCATGGCCGAACGTATAGCGTGAATATACGCATCACCGCCGGCGGGATCGTAAGCAATTTTATCTAATGCCGAAAATAACTCGTTTCTTTCCTGATCCGTCAATTGAAAGACGTTTTGGTAATCCATCCTGAGCATTCCTTGACAATAAGAATATCATTAGCAGCCTAATGAAAGCGGCAGGATGTTAACATTATACAATCAAATTCATAAAGATTTATTAACTAATTTCGTGATCTTAATCACCACTCCTCCGTCCAGTTAGCGGTGGAGAAGAAGTGATTAATAAACAAACAGCTACGCGCATACGTCTCAATCGGATGCGATAGCGAATACGCCCGAGAGATAGCGCAGGACATGACCGTGGGCCTCAAATACGCACGATAAATGCGTGCTGCCCTCAAGCAAGCCAAAGGCAACATGCGCACTGCCATGCTGTTCAACGAAACGCTGCATCGCTTGCGCATTGAACAACTCGTCCTGCGCGGCCGCCAGCAGCAAAGTCGGTAATCGCAGCGCCGCCAGTTGCTTGGCCGGGGCGCGAGGCGTCAAGGCGTTAGCCATATTGACACTGTATTGGCAGACAAAATCGGGGGCGGCGGCCAGCACGGCTGGGGGAAAATTCAGGCTGACCGCCCGAGATTGCCCGAACCATCGCCCACCGCTGAGCGCATTGGCGACAAACGGCCATTGGCGCACCTGAGCAAAACGGGCCGCCGCCGCCAGATCGCGGGCCATCCCGGAAAATGGACCCAGCTCGGGCGCCAGCATGATCAGGCTGTCCGCCTGCTGCTCGCAAGGGTAACGGGTCAAGTAGTTGAGCAACATGCCGGCGCCGCTCGAATGGCCAAGCAGGTGTCTGCGCGCCAGCGGAAACCGGCGGCGCATTTCTGCCAGGATGATATCGACATCGCGCCAAATACGCTCAGGCCGCTCAACCGTCCCCCGCTCTCCCCTGGAATCACCATGTCCGCGAATATCGACCAGACACACCGCGAGCGTCGGCTCGGCGGCCAGCTGGCGCGCAAGGACGTCATACCCGGCGGCGCTGTTAACCCCGCCGCCGTGATACACCACCATCACGTCTGCACTCGCGGCAGTTTGCCGATACAGGCGATAGCTCAATCCCTCAACGCGACCGGACAACATCTCCACATGCCCGCCCGGCCACTCGCCGTAAGACTTCGCTTGCTCAACATAGCGGTCAAAATCAATCAAAGCGCACCTTTCCATGAATATTGTCGGTATTTCCTACGGCAAAGCTCCTCGCCAAAATGGTTATAACAATATGAAATAACAGCAGTAATTACCATTCTTTTGCACATTCTCCCTTAGCGTCAGGGCAGATCGCCCGCCGGCACATTGAGCTGCCAGGAAAGGCCGAAACGATCGTTGAGCCAGCCGAAACGGGCGCTGAAGCCGTAGTCATCGAGCGGCATCAGCACCTTGCCGCCCTCCGCCAGCCGGTGGAACGCCCGCTCCAACGCTTCTTCGTTAGGCAGGTTGATGAACAGCGACACCGCCGGGGTGAAGCTAAAGTCATGGCTGATCGGGCTGTCGATAAACACCAGGTTCTGCCGATCGAAATCGATGGCAGCATGCTTGATCAATCGCCGGCCGTCCGGCGTCGGGTCGTAATGCTGTACCTGCATGAGCCGAAAACGCTCGAACACCTGGCTGTAGAGATCGATCGCCCGCTGCGCCTCTCCCTGGAACATGACAAAGGTCGAAACCTGACTCATAACATCCCCTCCGGCAAACGTTGTGGTATTAATGGAGGATAGCGGATTACCGTTGAAGCGGCGGAAAGGAGCAACCATGAGCATCATTCATCGCCTGGCGCAGCCGGACGATCTCAACGGCCTGTTAGCCTTGTATCGCGAGCTGCGCCCGCAGGACGCGCCGCTGCGCGCCGACGATGCGCGCCGAACCCTGCAACGCCTGTTGGACGATCCGGCGATCCGTCTGGTGGTGGCGGCGAAAGAAGATCACCCGATCGCCACCTGCATGCTGGCGCTGATCCCGGGGCTGGCACACCAGGCGCAGCCGTTCGGTGTTATTGAGCATGTGGTGACGGCGGAGCCCTATCGCGGCCACGGCGTGGCGCTCGCGATGATCGAATACGCGCTGCAGCTGGCCTGGCGCAAGGGCTGTTACAAGGTGATGCTGCTGTCGGGGCAGCAACGCACCGGCGCGCACCAGCTTTATCTCAAAGCAGGTTTCGACGGCGATCGCGAGCGGGGATTTGTCATCAGGCGGCCCGAGGGCCGATAGCGGCCTGCTGCAAATGAGCAGGCCGCCAGGCGGGTCATTCGGTGGCGTTTTTCGCCAAGCTGGCGTCTTTTTGGCGACGATAGTCGCGGGCGGCGGCCGGGATCGGCGTCACCTTGCCGGTTTCGATCCAGCTGCGCAGCCGGTTGGCGTCGGCGAAGTGGGTATATTTGCCGAAGGCGTCCAGCACCACCAGCGACACCGAGCGGTTACCGATCATGGTGCGCATCGCCAGGCAGTGGCCCGCCTGGTTGGTGAAGCCGGTCTTGGTCAGCTGGATGTTCCATTTCGGGTTGTACACCAGGTGGTTGGTGTTGCGGAACGGCAGCGTGTAGTTCGGGTCTTTGAAGCTGGCCATGCGCTCGGTGGTGGTGCTGAGCTGGCCGATCAACGGGTATTGTTTGGTGGCGATCAGCAGCTTGGTCAGATCGCGCGCCGTCGACACGTTATGAATAGAGAGCCCGGTCGGTTCCACATAATGGGTATTGGTCATGCCGAGCGCCCTGGCCTTGGCGTTCATCGCTTTGATGAAGGCGTTGTAGCCCCCCGGATAGTGGTGCGCCAGGCTGGCGGCCGCGCGGTTTTCCGACGACATCAGCGCGAGCAGCAGCATGTCCTTGCGGCTGATTTCGCTGTTCAGCCGTACCCGCGAATACACCCCTTTCATCTCCGGCGTCTGGTGGATGTCCACTGACAGCATCTCGTCGAGCGGCAGGTGCGCGTCCAGCGTGACCATGGCGGTCATCAGCTTGGTGATCGAGGCGATCGGCACCACTTCATCCGGGTTGCGCGCGTACATCACCTTATGGGTTTGCATATCGACAACCATCGCGCTGCCGGAGGCCAGCTCCGGCTGGGTGGCGTGTACGGCGGCGTTGTCGCTGGCCAGCGCGCGCGGCGCAAAGCCTGCGCCCGCCTGCAAAGCGAGCAGGGTCAGAACCAAAACACGTATTTTCACAGGCATTACTCTGAAATGGGGGCTTGAACTCAGCGAATTATATGTGAGGGTTCAGCGCTTGGCACTGGGATTGTATGGCGGATTTGTGACAAATTCTGTCGGCCGAAAAACGACGCAGCCCGCGGGCGCTCTGGGATGAACGCCCGCGTAGAAAAAGTTACAGCGCCGGCTGCCAGGCCGACTGAGGCAGCAGGTACAGCCCCGGCGTTTGCCGCGCCCCGGCGCCGACGATATGGCCGATGCCGGCCGCCATCACCGCCAGCGTCACGTCGAAGGCGTTGAGGCTGTCGCCATAGCCGGCGGTCAGGTTGAACATCGAGCCATTGGCCAGCAAATAGACCGTCTTTTCATTCAGTTGGTAAGCGTTCACATAAGGCATCGGCTCGTGGTGCGGCAAGCCCTTGAGGAAGCCGACGTCGATCTCTTCCGCCACGTGGCCGACGTTGAGGATAAACACGCCGTCCTGCGCCTGTTGCAGATGCTGCGCCGAGAGCACGTTTTTCGCGCCGGTCGCGGTGGCGATCACGTCCGCCTGCGCGATCGCGCTCGCCAGATCCACCACCTGCCAGCCGTCATAACGCGCCTGCAGCGCGCGCGCCGGATCGATTTCCGCCACCATCACCTGGCCACCGTAGGCCCTGGCCGCCGCTGCCGTCCCCTGCCCGACCAGGCCGTAACCGATCACCAGCACACGCTTCTCGTGCAGCGTCAAATGGGTGGTCTGGAAGAAGGTATGCCAGGCGGTCAGCCCAACCATATGCCGATTGTGCAGCCCTTCTTTCACCGGCAGATCGTCCCAGTTGAAGATCGGATAGCGCGGCGCCACGCCGTTCAACCGGCTGATGCCCGAGCCGGTGGCCTCCAGCCCGGCGACGATCTGCGGGCCACCCGGCGACTGGTGCAGACGGGTGGTCAGATCCGCCCCCATTTCGCACAGGTGGGTCGGCCGCCAGGCCAGCGCGCGGTCGAAAGATTCCGACCATTCGCCGGCGCTCATGTCACGCCAGGCATAGGCCTGCGCGCCCCGCCGTTCCAGCCAGGCCACCACATCGTCCTGCACCGTGGTGGGATTGCAGGTGGTCAGGAAGATCGCCGCACCCTTGTCCAGCAGGCCGGCCACCAGCGGCGCCATTTTCAAATCCAGGTGCATGTTGCACGCCAGCCGCACCCCGTGCAGGTCCGGCAACGCCGCCATCGCCGCCCGGGTGCGCGGCATATGACGCGTCGCCCAGCTCAATTCGCTCTCAAAGTCCTGATACATCCGTTGCTCCTCTGATGTGCCCCGCCGCCAGGCGTGGCAAAAAATTATCCCGCGCGGCCGAGCCGGCGGATCGCCTGCGGCGACAGGCCAAAGACGCGGATAAACGCCCGTCTCATGCGTTCTGGATCGCTGAACCCCACCGAACGGGCGATCGCCTCCAGCGGCTCGGCGCTCTCTTCGACGCGTACCCTGGCCGCCTCTACCCGCAGCTGCTCGATCACCTTGGCCGGCGTCTGCCCGGTTTCGGCGCGGAACAGCCGGCCGAACTGACGCTCGCTCAGGCAGGCGGCGTCAGCCAGATCCGCTACCGACAGCGGCAAGTGCAAATGTTCGCGCGCGAACGACAGCGCTGCACGCATGCGATCCGACGACGGATTCAGCGCCAGCAGCAGCGAGTACTGCGACTGCCCGCCGGGGCGTCGGTGGTAGACCACCAGCTGCCGCGCCACGGCCGCCGCCAGGGTGGCGCCCAGATCGTCTTCGATCAGCGCCAACGCCAGATCGATGCCGGCACTGATGCCGGCCGAGGTCCAGATATCGCCATCGCGAATGAAAATGCGGTTGCTGTCGACACGGATACGCGGATAACTCTGCTGCAATCGCGCCGCGTGATACCAGTGGGTGGTGGCGCGCTTGCCGTCCAGCAAGCCGCAGGCCGCCAGAATAAACGCGCCGGTGCACACGCTGGCGATGCGGCGCGCACGCCGGCTGTGGGTTGTCAGGAACCCCGTCAGCGCCGGTGACTGCGCCGCCATCACGTTGCCGCTGCCGCCAGCCACCACCAGCGTATCGAAACGCTCGTCGCCGCATGGCTGCGTGGCGATCTCCACCCCGGCCGAGCTGGCGACCATGCCACCCTGCGGCGAAATCGCCACGCAGCGGTAGGCCGGCGGATCGGTAAACTGGTTGACGTTATCGAACGCCGCCAGCGGGCCGGCAAAGTCCAGCAGGTTGAAACCGGGAAAGACCACAAAACCGATCGTTTTCATGATGGCGCTTTTTGAGGGTTATCTGTCATATCAGCCAAAAACAGGGCGGCTATTATGGCCCAGGTCCAACGATAAAAATGAGGCGAATGTCATGTCTGAACCACTCGTGATTGTATTTCCCATCTATCAAGGCGTCACCCAACTCGACTTCACCGGCCCGCTGCAGTTTCTGCGCCGCATGCCGGGCGCGGAAATCATCGTCGCTTCGGTAGACGGCGCGGATGTCGAATCGGAAGGCTTGCACTTCACTCAGCTGCGCCCGCTGCCGGAGATCGCGCGCTGCGACGTGCTGTGCGTGCCGGGCGGCAGCGGCTGCACCCAGGCATTACAGGATGAAGCATTCATGCGGCAAATCCGTCGGCTGGGCACCGATGCTCGCTACCTGACCTCGGTGTGTACCGGTTCGCTGATCCTAGCCGCCGCCGGGTTATTGCTGGGTAAACGCGCCGCCTGCCACTGGTCTATGCGCGATAGCCTGAAGCTGTTCGGCGCCATACCCAGCGCTGCTCGCGTAGAACGCGACGGCAACGTAATCAGCGGCGGCGGCGTCACCGCCGGCATCGATTTCGCGCTGGCGCTGATCGCCGAACTGCACGGCGAAGACACCGCTCAGACGATCCAACTTTATCTGGAATACGCCCCGGCCCCGCCGTTCGAGGGCGGCACGCCGGAACTGGCCCCGCCGCACATTTACGCCAAGGTACAGGCACAAATGGCGGAAAGCCTGGCGCGGCGCAGAGCGTTGGTGGCCCAAATCGCCCAAGGCTAGCGATCGGGCGTATACTTGCCCTTATGCGTCAGCCACATAAGGAGTAAGGAATGACCGATTTGGCCCACTACATTACGGACTACGGTTACTGGGCGTTGTTTATCGGCTGCCTGGCGGAAGGGGAGACCATCACGCTGCTGGGCGGCATCGCCGCCCACGAAGGGCTGCTGCACTGGCCGTGGGTGATCGCGGTGGTGGCGCTGGGCGGCATGATGGGAGACCAGTTGCTGTACTTCGCCGGCCGCCGGTTTGAAGGCCGCGTCATCTCGCGGCTCAAGGGACAGGAAAAGCGCATCGCGCGCGCCAGAAGGCTGATCGCTCGCCACCCGATGCTGTTCGTTATCGGGGTGCGCTTTATGTACGGTTTCCGCATCATCGGCCCGGTGCTGATCGGCGCCAGCCGCCTGCCGCCGTCGCGCTTCGTACCGCTCAATATCCTCGGCGCTATTTTATGGGCGACGATCTTCGTCATGCTCGGTTATTTTGGTGGCCAGGCGATCGAACGCTTCGTTACCGGCTTCGACAAAAAACTCTCCGGCCTGCTGTTTGTCGCGCTGGCGATCGCCGCCATCCTGCTGGTGCGTTTCTGGTGGCGTAAACGCCACCCGGAGTAAGCAAACGCAGCGGGCGTCAGCTTTCCTGCGGCGCCGTGCGCATCAGCTCGACCAGCTCGCGCGCCGCCTTGTCCAACGGGCGGTTCTTCAGCCAGATCAAATGCATCGGCAAGCGCAGTTCGTTCTTGGTATTTTTGAATTTCAGCCGCACCAGCCGCCCCTGCGCCAGCAGCGGCTCGGCCAGCGACAGCGGGAAATTTCCCCACCCCAGCCCCGCCTCCACCATGTTCAGCGCCATCGGTAGGCTGTCGGTGCGCCAATACGCCTCCGCCACCTGCGGACGCAGATCGCCGATCGGCAGATCGCGGCTGGCCACCATGATCTGCCGCACGTTGACCAGATCTTCGAGAAACAGCTCACCCGCCGCGCCGTCCAGCGCCGGATGCTGCGGCGACAGCATCGCCACCAGCGATTCCGCGCCGACGAAGTGAAACTGTTCCGCGCTGTTGACGTTCAGCCCGCCGAACGCCAGACAAACGCCGATGCGCTCCTGATGCAGCATGTGCAGCACGTCGTCCTGCGGCGCGCTGAGCACTTCAATGTTCAGCAGCGGATAACGCTGCGACAGCGTTTTCACCGCCGCCAGCAGGCCGGCGCCGTTAATATCCGACGCCACGCCGATCGAAAGCCGGCTCTCCAGCCCCTGGGATAGCTCGATGGCGTGCACCTGCAGCTGCTTGAGCTGCCCGGCGATCAGGCGGGCGTGCGGCGCCAGGGCCAGCGCCAGCGCGGTCGGCGTCGGTTCGCGGTGAGAACGGTCGAACAAGGCGAAACCGAGCTCCGCCTCCATGTTGGCGATGCCCATGCTGACCGCAGACGGTACGCGCCGCAACGCGCGGGCGGCGGCGGAAAATGAGCCGCGGTCGAGCACCGCCAAAAACAGTTCGATGTTGTCGCTGGAAAAATTCATCGCTCAACCTGTCAGAAAAACTGACAGCTCCTGACTTTTTCTATCAATGTGATTGACGTTATCTTAGCCGCCGTCGCCACAGAGGCAACTAAAAACAGATAGGGAGAAAACGATGCAAGGCGTCAAACGCAAACTGGTGTATGTCACCGCTTATGAAATCATCGGCATGGCGATCTCGGCGCTGGGGCTGGCGCTGCTGTCGGGCCATGCGCCAAGCAGCACCGGGCCGCTGGCGGTGGTGATCACCACCATCGCGGTAAGCTGGAACTTTATTTACAACTATTTATTCGAGTGGTGGGAAAGCCGCCAGGTGTCGCGCACCCGCACGCTCAAACGCCGCATTTTGCACGCCGTCGGCTTTCAGCTGACGCTGGTGGTGTATCTGATCCCGCTGATCGCCTGGTGGATGGGCATCACGCTGTGGCAGGCGCTGCTGCTGGATATGGCGCTGATCGTCATCATTCCTTGCTACACCTTCCTGTTTAACTGGGCGTTCGACAAGCTGTTCGGCCTGCCGGCTTCGGCTCTGCCGGCCGGTGAATCCGCCTAAGCCTGCTCCTCGTCCGATTCGCCTGCGCACGCTCATTGCCGCGCAGGCGCCATCGCTTTATTTTCCGCCCGCCTTCCCCCCTCACGCCAAATAACCTCCAAATCCCTTTAATTTGCACGGTAATTATTATTCTGTGATTTCAATCACTTTTATCGTTCGATATTTCCGTGTTGATAATGAGACTCATCTTACTGAATAATATGCGCTTTTGTTTTCAGTTTAAAAAATACACACCATTGTTCACACTTTGTACGCAGGTTTTTTTGCCACATTTATCGGGAAACGGTAGCATGCCACGCCGTTATTTAATGGCGGCTGTATACACAATAAACAGCGGAATGATGCCACGACCTCATTCTCATTACGATTGTTAATGGCAATCGTTTGCTCTGCAGCTCAGAGCGGAGTTCATCATAGACAGGTAAACAGGACGGATAATGCACTCACAAAAAAAGTCGGCGGATGACAAACACGCCGCCAGAAGACGCTGGCTAGACTCTCATGAATCCGGTTATCACAAAAGCATGGGCAACCGGCAAATCCAAATGATCGCCATCGGTGGCTCCATCGGTACCGGCTTGTTCCTCGGTACCGGCGGCCGTCTCGAGTTGGCCGGGCCGGCGCTGGCGCTGGTCTACCTGGTGTGCGGGATTTTCTCTTTCTTCATCCTGCGCGCGCTGGGCGAACTGGTGCTGCATCGCCCTTCCAGCGGCAGCTTCGTTTCTTACGCCCGCGAGTTTCTCGGTGAGAAAGCCTCTTACGTCGCCGGCTGGATGTATTTCCTCAACTGGGCGATGACCGGCATCGTCGACATCACCGCGGTGGCGCTATATATGCACTACTGGGGCACCTTTGCCGACGTGCCGCAGTGGCTGTTTGCCCTCGGCGCGCTCGGCATCGTCGCCACCATGAACATGATCGGCGTGAAGTGGTTCGCCGAGATGGAGTTCTGGTTCGCGCTGATCAAGGTCGTCGCTATCGCGCTGTTCCTGATTGTCGGCGTCGTCTTCCTCGGCACCGGCACCCCGGTCGCCGGCCACACCACCGGCATGCACCTGATCACCGAAAACGGCGGCATGTTCCCGCACGGCCTGCTGCCGGCGCTGGTGCTGGTGCAAGGGGTGATCTTCGCCTTCGCCGGCATCGAGCTTATCGGCACCGCCGCCGGCGAGTGTAAAGATCCGGCTAAAATGATGCCCAAAGCGATCAACAGCGTGATCTGGCGTATCGGTCTGTTCTACGTCGGCTCCGTGGTGCTGCTGGTGCTGCTGCTGCCGTGGAACGCCTATCAGGCAGGCCAAAGCCCGTTCGTGACCTTCTTCAGCAAGCTGGGCGTGCCTTACATCGGCACCATCATGAACATCGTGGTGTTGACCGCCGCGCTGTCCAGCCTCAACTCCGGCCTCTATTCCACCGGCCGCATCCTGCGTTCACTGGCGATGGGCGGCTCCGCGCCGAAGCTGATGGCTAAAATGAGCAGCCAGCAGGTGCCTTACGCCGGCATCCTGGTTACCTGCGGCATCTACGTGATCGGCGTGGTGCTCAACTACCTGGTGCCGTCGCGGGTTTTCGAGATCGTGCTAAACATCGCTTCGCTGGGCATCATCGCCTCCTGGGCGTTTATCATCGTTTGCCAGATGCGCCTGCGCAAAGCCGTGCGCGAAGGCCGTGCGCAGCCGGTATCGTTCAGAATGCCGGGCGCGCCGTTCACCTCCTGGCTGACACTGGCGTTCCTGCTGGTCGTCGTGGTGATGATGGCGTTCGATTATCCGAACGGCACCTGGACCATCGCCACCATTCCGGTGCTGGCGGTGCTGCTGACGCTGGGCTGGTTCGGCCTGCGCAAGCGCGCGCAGGAAGTGAAGCGGGAGCAGCAGGCTCACGAAGAGCAGAACCCGCACTGAATCGACAAACCGCCCTCCGGGGCGGTTTTTTTATCCGCTATAACCGGCCGTAAAACGTCATTCTGGCGCTTTCCGACAGCATGACATCCGGCTGCGCATTGTAGGCCAGCACCACCAGCATGCGCGTGGTGTCGCCTTCGGTCGGCGTCACCCGGTGCATGGCGTTGCGCCCGCGAAACAGCACTAAATCCCCCTCCTCCATCGCCAGCTGTTTGACCGCCCGCTCACCGTCCAGCACCTGCGTGACCCCGGCATAGTTCATCTCGCCGCGGTCGGCGTCGCGCAGGTTCTCCACGTATTCGAAACGGCCGCCCCCCTGCGGTTTCTGGATCAGCAGCGTGATGGCGAATGAGGAGTTGTCAAAATGCCAGCCCAGTTCCTGACCGGTGTGGGCGTAATGCAGGTTGATCGACGACAGCCGATCGGCGTAGGGATACAGCTGCGCCTCATCCAACACCGCGCAGAGAAACTCGCGAAACGCCGGAGCATCGTACAGCGCACGCAGCGGCGACTGCGATGGGATATCCTCGTCGGTAATGCAGCCCTTGGATGACACCACCAGCCGGTTGCGCGCATGGTCGGCCGGCAGCGCGTCGTCCTGCGGCCGTAGATACACGTTGTGTTTGCTGCTGGCGTAAAACGCCGCGTGGTGCTGTTCGGCACCTTCCAGCCTTACCGTCGCCAGCGCGGCGGGGCGCAGAAATCCCGGCAGCACCAGCGCGCCGGCGCGCGCCAGCGTTTGCCTGCAACGGGCGCGGAATGCGGCGTCGTCGATGGGATGGGCGGACAGATCGATAATATCGGCAAGTTGCGGCATGACGTTCCCCTCGTGTGCGATAGCCGGATGCTTCTCACTGTAGCGAATGGCGCATTGCCGCCATAACAAAAATACGTTATGGATAAGCTAACGAATTCTTAGCGATAGTCCTGCCCATGCCGCCACCGTCCCGTGCTCGCCTGCCCAAGCTGAGCGCCATTCTGGCGTTCGAAACCGCCGCTCGCACCGGCAGCCTGGCCCGTGCGGCGGATGTGCTGGCGCTGACCGCCGCCGCCGTCAGCCAGCAAATCCGCCAGCTCGAACAGCATCTGGGCATCACGCTGTTCATTCGCGCCAAAAGCGGCGTCACGCTGACCGAACAGGGCGCGGACTACCTGGCCTACGTGCAGGAGGCGTTCGAAACGCTACGCGTGGCGCAGCAGCACGTCGAACGCCAGCGCGGCAAACAGGCGCTGACGGTGTTCGCCCTGCCGGCGCTGGCGTCTAAATGGCTGAATCCGGCGCTGGGCGACTGGCTGGCGCAGTGCCCCGACGGCGATTTGCGGCTGCACGCCACCCATGCGGCGGTCGATTTCGCCCATTCGGCGGCGGATTTCGCCCTGTGCTTCGGCGATCAGGATTACCCGCTGCTGGAAAAGGTGCAGCTGTTTCAGGATTGGGTGCAGCCGGTGTGCAGCCCGGCGCTGCGCGAGTGCGGCGACTGGACGCAGCTGCCGCTGATCCACGTCGATTGGGGCAAGGAGAGCCAGTTTTTGCCGGGCTGGCACGAGTGGTTCACCGCCGCCGATCGGCCGCCGCCGCCGCGGCGCGGGCTAACCTATAACCTGACGTCACTGGCCATCGACGCCGCCGTGCAAGGGCGCGGGGTGCTGCTCGGCCAGCGGCGGCTGATCGCCCGTGAACTGGCGGAAGGCCAGCTGGTCACCCTGGCCGAACCGGCGCTGCGGCTCAGCAAACCCTACTACGTAGTTTACCCGCCGCGCACGCTGGAAAAACCCGGCGCAGCGGCGTTTCTGGCCTGGTTGCAAACCCTCGTATCTACAGACCAAACCTGAACCCCGGCGGCGATGTTTGCTGGCGTCAGGCACAACCCTGAACGCTTAAGCCTCTCACCTCAGCCTGTTAATTTATCTCTGCCGACCGGGATCGCGAACCGATTCGCCCTTCGGCCACAATGTCATTTCCCTATGCCGCCGCCCCTGCAATCGCCATATTGCATCGGCCTCTTATTGTCCAAAACGAGGGCTATTCCATGATTTCATTAAATGATTACGCCAACCTGCGCAGCTATGCCGGTAGCGAAACCGCGGTGATGCTCGAAAACCGCTACCATCACGGCGTATTTACCCGAGACGATGCGGATACCACCAGCCAGGACAACGGCGTCACCCTGCTCGTCGACGCGCAAAACCGCCGCTGGAAGCGCATCATCAATGACGGCGATTACAGCATCGATTGGTGGCACCTGCCGGGCGATGAACTGGATTACTCGCTGACCATTACCCGCGCGTGCAACTTCTTGCAGGTCAAAGGCGAAGAGTGGTGGCAGTTGCCTATCCCAACGACCCCGGCGGGGATTACTCTGGTTGGCCCCGGCGGCGTTCGCTCTTGTAAAACCACCGCGAACCTGAAGCTGTGGAAAAACGCCGTCGATTTTAAGGGCACCATTCTGGACTTCAGCGGCGCCACCAACATCGAGTGCGTACGCGTGCAATATTCGCTGGGAGCGCCGGCGATTTATAACCTGCGCATCGTGGGTGCCCCTGGCGCGGCGGCCAACCTGCGCGGCCTGTGCGTCTACAGCGATGCCTCAAACATGCACGGCCTGCCGGCCTGCCAACTGCTGGTGCAAAACGTCTGGCTGACCAACCTGTATAAAGGCATCGTCTTTGGCAATAACGCCTATATTCAGAGCTGGCATAGCATCATGGTGCGCGGCTGCTTCTGGCCGATCTGGTCTGAAACCACCGCTAACGCCGGCGAAAAAATCGTCTTCTACAAATGCCTGTTCGGCGACAGCAGAAACTATTATCAGGGGGTGCATGCCTTGGCCTTCCGCGATTGTTCATTCGACTACAGCGGCTTTAGCAATGAAACCGAACAGTTGGCCAATACCGACTATGGTTTGTTCGACCTTAAGGGCGGCACGCTGGACTTCAAAAATTGCCACTTCGAATGGGGCAACGCCAATTGCCGCAACTACCGGCCGGTCTTTACCAGCAACAACGGCGGTACGGTAAAAATCAAAGACAGCCAATGGCACAGCGTGATGACCAACAACACCGATGCCGGCAGCAACGTGCCCTACCAATACGTCGAGTATTTCTTCTTCGATAAGTCCAGCGATCTGAGCGGAAAATGTTATATCGACGGTTTCGATCTGGTGAACGCCGACATTAAAAAAGGCTGGTCCAACAACCATATTGAGATGAAAAAGATCGTCGCGCCCGGCTACATCAACATGTGGCGCCTGCTCTATCTGGGCGATGGCGTCAACCATCTGCCGGAGCCGAGCTGGAAAGAGAGCGGCGCGCTGGCATTGAATAACGTCTATACCTTCGGCGGCGCACGCCTCTCGCAAACGGAGACCGCCGATCTGGCGGTGACGCTGCAAAACGGCGTGCTGACCGCCACCACCAAAACGGCGACGACAACGGACAAACGCGTCGAGATCTACTTCCCAATCGCGAAAAACGATCTGGTACTGTGGCGCGCCACGCTGGCAAACCTGAAAGGCCAGAGCAGCCTTGATGTCACCATCGGCACTTACCAAGGCAAGTATGTCCTGAATGGCGATGCCGGCGTCACTACCCTACTTGAAAAAGCTTGCCAGTGGGGGCGCACCGGCACGGTAACGCCGGCCGCTTCGGCAACGATGACCTCGGATCGCATCACTGCGCTTAACTCGTCGGAATATTTGCCGTTGCCTGAGGGCTATGTCAATTATGCCCGCATCGCCATCGTGCTGAAAAACTTTGTCGGCAGCGCCGCTCAGCCCACCTCGGTGGACATCACCCAACTGTTGTGTCAAAAGATCGACATCGTCTCCCGCAACCCGCGTAAATCCTGGTAACCGAACGGGCCCCGTCAGGGGCCTGTTTGCCATTAACGCGCGGTATAACCGCCGTCGATGCTGTAAAACGCGCCGGTGGTGAAACTGCTGTCGTCCGAAAGCAGGAAAGCCACCGTTTTCGCCACCTCTTCCCGCGTCGCCATCCTCCCCATCGGGTGCGAAGCGGCCATCTGCGCCCGCGCCGACGCTGGCAGTTTCCCCATCGCTGGCGTATCCACATAGCCCGGCCCGACGGCATTAACGCGCACGCCGCGCGTGGCGAATTCCAGCGCCGCCGAGCGTGTCAGGCCCAGCACGCCATGCTTGGCGGCGGTATAAGGTGCGATCCCGGCAATGCCCACCACGCCGTTGGCGGAAGAGAGGTTCACCACCGCCCCGCCGCCGCCGGCGACGATCGCCGGCAGGCCGTACTTCATGCCGAAAAACGTGCCGCTCAGGCAGGTGGCGATCACCTCGTGCCAATCGTCGACCGCGTACCGATCGATATCCACCTCGTGCGGGCCGGTGATCCCGGCGTTGTTGACCAGTAGATGCAGCGCGCCGCAGCGCCGCACGATCTCTTCAATACCCTGCCGCACCGACGGCGCATCGCGCACGTCCATCCGCAACGTCATCACCCGTCGGCCGTCGGGATCGAGCCGCGCGGCGGCGGCGGCGAGAGGCACTGCGTGGCGGCCGGTCATCACCACCGTGGCGCCGCGCCGAAACAGCTCGCCGGCGATCGCTTCGCCAATGCCGGTGGACGCGCCGGTCACCAGCGCCACCCGATGTTTGAAATCTTGCATAGCCGTTCTCCTGCAACGTTGAACTCAGGGGAACAGGCTAGCGCCGGCAAGTGACAGTTTGCGGCAGCAGCGACAGCGCAGCACGTAATGCGCTCACAAACGCCGCAAAGCCCGCTATTTTATGCCTACTTTTTCTCATGCGAGACACCCTGTGGATACCCAACGCTACCTGCAGCATATCGGCTTTGCCGGCACCGCCCGCCCTGACCTCCCCACGTTGCAACAGCTGCACCATCGCCACATGCTGAGCGTCCCGTTCGAGAACCTGAGCATTATTTATCATCAGGGCATTCAGCTGGCGCCCGAAACGCTGTTCAGCAAGGTGGTCGAGCGTAACCGCGGCGGTTTCTGCTATGAGCTGAACACGCTGTTCGCCCTGCTGCTGCGGGAGATCGGTTTCAAGGTGAGCTTCATCTCCGGCGAGATCCGCGCGCGCGACGGCCATTTCGGCCCGCCCTACGACCATCTGGCGCTGCGGGTGGATCTGGCGGGCCAGGCCTGGCTGGTGGATGTCGGTTTCGGCGATTCCTTCCTGACGCCGCTCAAAATCGTCGCCGCCGAGCCGCAACCGCAGGCCAGCGGCACCTTCCACCTGGAGCAGGAAGGTGAGTATTACCTGCTGGAGCGCCGCAACGGCGACCAACGCTCGCATGCCAAAACCCTGTATCGCTTTACCGTTCAGCCGCGTGAATTGCCTGAGTTCGACGAGATGTGCCACTTCCACAGCACTTCGCCGCAGTCGCATTTCACCCAACGCCTGGTGTGCTCACGGCCGACGGAGCACGGCCGGGTGACCCTCAGCGACATGAAGCTGATCGTGACCGAAGATCACCAGCGCCACGAAACGACGCTGCATTCGGAAGAGGAACGCCGCGCCGCGCTGTGGCAGCATTTCGCCATCGATTTGGATCGTTGACGACGCCGGTGGCGCCCTTTTATTACGATTCTGTTACATCGATTGCATAACCGCGCTTGGCTGATTGCCAGCACCGCGGCGGCAGGCATCATAGGGTCATGATTCGGCAACAGAGTGCGAAAATGATCCGTGTGATACTGGTGGATGACCATGTGGTGGTGCGCTCCGGCTTTGCGCAATTGCTCAGCCTCGAGGACGATATCGACGTGGTGGGGCAATACAGCAGCGCGGCGGCGGCCTGGCCGGCATTGCTGCGCGACGACGTCAGCGTCGCGGTGATGGACATCGCCATGCCGGATGAAAACGGCCTGAGCCTGTTGAAACGCCTGCGGGCGCAGAAGCCGCAGTTCCGCGCAATCATCCTCAGCATCTATGACTCACCCACCTTCGTGCAGAGTGCGCTGGACGCCGGCGCCAGCGGCTATCTGACCAAACGCTGCGGGCCGGAAGAACTGGTGCAGGCGGTGCGCTCCGTCGAGATGGGCGGCCATTACCTGTGCGCCGACGCGCTGCGGGCGCTGCGCGGCGGCGAGCAGCCGGCCACGGCGCTGGAAGTGCTGACCCCGCGCGAGCGTGAAATATTCGATCTGCTGGTCAGAGGTGATAGCGTAAAGGAGATCGCTTTCAAGCTCGATCTCAGCCATAAAACGGTACACGTACATCGCGCCAACGTCCTGGGCAAGCTGCAGTGCAACAGCACCATTGAGCTGGTGCATTTCGCCCTCGAACATCAGCTGCTGGCGGGGCATTGATGTCACTCCGCTCACGGCGCTGGGTTATCTCGCTGTTTATCCTGTTGGCCTGGGGCAGTGGCTGGCTGATGCTGTGGACGCTCGGCTTCTATCTGACCCACAACGGCAATCAGGCAGCGCTGTTTCTGTCTCACGGCGTCTATCTCGCGCTGCTGATCTTGCTGGCGCGCCGCTATTGGCCCGCTCTGATAATACCGCCGGTGCTGCTGCTGTTCTGGCTGCACGGCGAACGCCTGCTGAGCGGCTACGGCCTGCTGGCCGCGCCGTTCATCACCCTGCTCCCGGCCGCGCTCGCGCAGCGATTCTGGCGCCGTTTTCCGCTCTACTGGCAGCGGCTGACGCTGCTGCTGGCTACCGTGACCGCCGCCTCGCTGCTCAATACCGCCCTGCTGTCGCCTTTCGCGCACAGCCCGGCGATGTTGCTCGGCCTGGCGTCGTTTACCGGCGGCGTTTTGCTGACCCCGTTCGTCTACCTGATCTTTGAATTTCTGCGCCAACAGCACCGTTACCACCTGCTGGGGCTGGACACCACCAATCCGCCGCTGCGCGCCTCCTTAATCATCTGGTGCAGCCTGTTTTTCGTTATCGGCATCGGTACGCAGATGGTGCTATCGCCGGAAATCGAGCGCCTGCTGCTGATCGTGGTGTTTTTGCCGAACGTGGTGATGGCGTGGAAGTTCGGTTGGCAGGGCGGCGTGTTGTCCGGCCTGCTCGGCAGCATGATGATCACCCTCGCCCGGCAGGTCGGCGTGGGGTTCGGCAATCTGGTCGAGCTGGAAATCTTTCTGGCGACGCAGGCGCTGCTCGGCATCGGCCTGGGCATCGCCATCAGCCGCCAGCAACACCTGGCGCAAAACCTGCACCATTATCGCCGACGCCTGGAAGAAGAGCTGGCGGCGCGGCGGGCGCTGACCGAAAAACTGATCCACACCGAAGAAGACACGCGAAAAAACCTGGCGCGCGAGCTGCACGATGAAATCGGCCAGAACATCACCGCGATTCAAATCCAGTCGCAGCTGGTCAAGCGGGCGCGCGATCCGGCGCAAACCCAGGCCGCCGCGAACCAGATAGCCGATCTCGCCCGGCGCATTCATCACTCCACGCGCCAGCTGCTGCGCCAGCTTCGCCCGCCCGCGCTGGACGAGCTGGCGTTCAAAGACGCGCTTCACCACCTGCTGAATGAATTCGCCTTTAGCGAACGGGGCATCCGTTGCCATTTCGACTACCGACTCATCGACACGCCCGCCGGCGAGACGGTGCGCTTCACCCTCTACCGGCTGCTGCAAGAGCTGCTCAACAACGTGTGCAAACACGCCGAAGCCAGCGAAGTCGCCATCGTCTTGTATCAACAGGGTGAGCTTTTGCACCTCGAGGTGCGGGACAACGGCATCGGCATCCGTGCGGACAAGGAGCCTGGCTTCGGCATTCAGGGGATGCGCGAACGGGTCAGCGCACTCGGCGGCGAACTGACGCTGGAAACGCAGCGCGGCACCCGGGTAATTGTTAACCTGCCCACAAATTTGCAACAAACCGCCGACTAACTAGGAAAAAGTCTTAGCCACTCCGGACTTTCTCTCATCCCCTTTCCCTTTCACCTTCTTATAGTCAGCACCAGGGAGGCGGCTATGCAAGCACGCTCGGCATCTGAAATCGATCATCGTTACCGCGCGCTGCGCCCGCGACTGCTGCTGTATATGGTCATCGGGTACGCCGCCTTTTACCTGACGCGCAAAAGCGTGAATTACGTGCTGCCGGCGCTGCAAACGGATTTGGGGCTGGATAAAGGGGACATTGGCCTGCTCGGCTCGCTGTTTTATCTGAGCTACGGCCTGTCGAAATTCGCCGCCGGGTTGTGGCACGACGGCCATGGGCAGCGCGGGTTTATGGGGATCGGCCTGTTCGCCACCGGTTTGCTGAACGTGGCGTTCGCCTTCGGCGAATCGCTGACGCTGCTGCTGGCGGTCTGGGCGCTGAACGGCTTCTTTCAGGGCTGGGGCTGGCCGCCCTGCGCGCGGCTGCTGACCCACTGGTATTCGCGCAATGAGCGTGGCTTCTGGTGGGGCTGCTGGAATATGTCGATCAACCTCGGCGGCGCGATCGTGCCGTTGATCAGCGCCTTCGCCGCCCAGCGCTGGGGCTGGCAGGCGGCGATGTTGATCCCGGGGGCCGTCAGCATGGTACTGGGCATCTGGCTCACGCGGCAGCTGACAGGCACGCCGCAGGAAGAAGGCCTGCCGTCGGTCGGCCAGTGGCGCCACGATCCGCTGGAGCTGCGCCAGGAACAGCAAAGCCCGCCGATGGGGCTGTGGCAGATGTTGCGCACCACGATGCTGAAGAACCCGATGATCTGGCTGCTCGGCGTCTCTTACGTGCTGGTCTACCTGATCCGCATCGCGTTGAACGACTGGGGCAACCTGTGGCTGACGGAAAGCCACGGCGTCAACCTGCTCAGCGCCAATGCGACGGTGATGCTGTTCGAGATAGGCGGCCTGCTCGGTGCGCTGTTCGCCGGCTGGGGTTCGGATGTGCTGTTCGGCGGGCAGCGCGCGCCGATGATTTTGCTGTTCACGCTCGGGCTGATGGTTTCCGTCGCCGCGCTGTGGCTGGCGCCGGTGCATCACTACGCGCTGCTGGCGGGCTGTTTTTTCGCGGTGGGCTTCTTTGTCTTCGGCCCACAGATGCTGATTGGCCTCGCCGCCGTGGAATGCGGGCACAAAGGCGCCGCGGGCTCCATCACCGGCTTTCTCGGCCTGTTCGCCTATCTGGGGGCGGCGCTGGCGGGCTGGCCGCTGTCGCGGGTTATCGAAGGCTATGGCTGGTCAGGCATGTTCAGTTTGCTGTCGATCGCCGCCGTTCTTATGGGTTTATTGCTGATGCCGCTGCTGATGGCGAGCGTTACCACCTCTACCGAGAGAAGGATAAAACAATGAAAAAAACGTGGGTCACTACCCTGATAGCATCCGGCATCGCGTTGGCCACGCTGAGCGGCGCCGCGCACGCCAAGGGCCGCCTGGTGGTTTACTGCAGCGCCACCAATGAAATGTGCGAAGCGGAAACCAAAGCCTTCGGCGAGAAATATGACGTGAAAACCGCGTTTATCCGCAACGGTTCCGGCAGCACGCTGGCAAAAGTGGACGCCGAGAAGAAGAACCCGCAGGCGGACGTCTGGTACGGCGGCACGCTCGATCCGCAATCCCAGGCCGGTGAAATGGGGCTGCTGCAACCGTACAAATCGCCCAACCTCGAACAAGTCATGACGCAATTCCGCGATCCAGCCAAGCTGAAAGGCAACTACTCCTCGGCGGTCTACGTCGGCATTCTCGGCTTTGGCGTCAATACCCAGCGCCTGAAAGAGAAAAACCTGCCGGTGCCCAAGTGCTGGAAAGACCTGACCAAACCGGAATACAAAGGCGAGATTCAAATCGCCGATCCGCAAAGTTCCGGCACCGCCTACACCGCGCTGGCGACCTTTGCCCAACTGTGGGGAGACGATCAGGCGTTCGATTACCTCAAGCAGCTGAACGCCAACGTTTCGCAGTACACCAAGTCCGGCATTGCCCCGGCGCGCAACGCCGCCCGCGGTGAAACGGCGATCGGCATCGGTTTCCTGCATGACTACTCGCTCGAAAAAGAACAGGGCGCGCCGCTTGAGCTGATCTCGCCGTGTGAAGGCACCGGCTACGAAATCGGCGGCGTCAGCATCCTCAAAGGCGCGCGCAACCTCGATAACGCCAAACTGTTCGTGGACTGGGTGCTGTCGAAAGAGGCGCAGGAGCTGGCGTGGAAGAAAGGCAAATCCTATCAGATCCTGACCAACACCACCGCCGATACCTCGCCGAACTCGCTGAAGCTCGACGATCTGAAACTGATCAACTACGACATGGACAAGTACGGCTCGACCGAGGTCCGCAAGGCGCTGATCAATAAATGGGTCAGCGAAGTCAAGATGGGTAAATAAACCCACATTCTGCGCCTGTTGCCGGGTAAGCTTCACGCCTTACCCGGCCTGAACATCCGGGAAACTTATGTCACATACACATGCACTCCATCTCGTGAAAAAACGAGATGCGATATTCCTTTGGGTTTTGCTTGGCTGGCTGGCGTTCGCCCTGCTGCCGAGCTGGAGCCTGGATTACGGCCTGCTGGAATCCACCAGCGATGAAATCCTCGCGGCCTACGGCTGGTCACACCGCAATATCAGCTGGCTTTGGTGCCTGCTGCCGAGCCTGCTGCTGCTGCGTCCTTACGCTGCGGCGGGCCGTGAGCAGCGGCGTCGCCACGCGTTCGATGCCGGCTGGGCGCTGCTGTGCATGGCCTTTATCGTCGTCAGCGCCACGGTGGCGGGACGCGGCTTAGGCTACGCCACCCTGGTGCAATTGACCGCGCTGGGCGCCATCATGACGCTAGCGCTGACCCGCCTCGACTGGCTGGGCGGCGACCGTTTCGTTATCGGTGCGCTGGTCACCATCGTAGCGCTGATCGGCGTCTTCATCGTCTGGCCGAGCATCGCGATTTTCATTCCGATGTTCACCGACCAGACGGGGGCATTCGCGCCGCTGGCGTTTATGAACGTGCTGTCGCAGGCGCATATCGTTCAGGTGATCCTCAACTCCATCGCCCTGTCGATCGCGGTGGGTGCCGGCTGCACCTTCTTCGGCCTGGTGCTGGCGATTTACACCACCCGCATCGCCAAGCGCAGCGCCATTATCGGCCGCATCTTCTCCATCCTGCCCATCGTCACGCCGCCGTTCGTCGTCGGCCTGGGCGTCACGCTGATGATGGGGCGTTCCGGCTACGTCACCGAGTGGATGGTGGCCTGGTTCGGCCTGACCAACACCAACTGGCTGTACGGTTTTACCGGCATCTGGCTGGCGCAGGTGCTGGCGTTCACGCCGATGGCGTTCATGATCCTCGACGGCGCGATCAAGACCATTCATCCTTCGCTGGAAGAGGCCTCCTACACCCTGCGCGCCAGCCGTTGGCAAACCTTTAACGGCGTGTTCGTGCCGCTGCTGAAACCGGCGCTGGCCAACGCGTTTCTGATCGTGGTGGTGCAATCGCTGGCCGACTTCAGCAACCCGCTGGTGCTCGGCGGCAACTTCGACGTGCTGGCGACGCAAATCTATTTCTACATCACCGGCTCGCAGCTCGACTATCAGGCCGCCAGCACCCTCGGCGCCTTCCTGCTGCTGTTCTCGCTGCTAGTGTTCTGCATCCAGTACCTGTGGATCGGCAAGCGTTCCTACGTCACCGTGTCCGGCAAATCCTACCGCGGCGACGTACAGCCGCTGCCGGTCACGCTGGTGTGGGGCGTGATCGCGTTGCTGGCGGTGTGGGTAGCCTTTAATGCCCTGCTTTACGGCAGCATTTTCTACGGCAGCTTCACCGTCAACTGGGGAGTGGACTACACGCTGACGCTGGATAACTTCATCAAGCTGTTCGGCCAGGGCATGAGCGACGGCGCGTGGCCTTCGCTGCTCGACACGCTGCTGTACGCCGGGATCGCCGCGCCGATCACCGCCGCGTTCGGTCTGCTGATCGCCTGGATCGTGGTGCGCCAGCAGTTCAAGGGCAAAAAGACCATCGAGTTCACCACCATGCTGTGCTTTGCGGTGCCGGGCACCGTGGCCGGCGTCTCTTACATTCTCGCCTTCAACAGCGCGCCGGTGTACCTCACCGGGACGGCCGCCATCGTGATTATCTCGATGGTGATGCGCAACGTGCCGGTAGGCATTCGCGCCGGGATCGCCGGGCTGGGCCAGATAGACAAATCGCTGGACGAAGCCTCGCTCAGCCTGCGCGCCGGCTCGCTGCGCACCATCACGCACATCCTGCTGCCGCTGCTGCGCCCGGCGATCCTGTCGGCGCTGATCTACAGCTTCGTGCGCGCCATCACTACCGTCAGCGCCATCGTCTTCCTGGTCACCCCCGATACCCGCGTGGCCACCGCCTACATCCTCAACCGCGTGGAAGACGGCGAATACGGCGTAGCGATCGCCTACGGTTCAATTCTGATCGTGGTGATGCTGGCGATTATTTTCCTCTTTGACTGGCTGATCGGCGAGGCACGCATCTCCCGTTCAAAAGCCAAAAACCAGGCGTAATGGAGCCCATGATGAGCCAGAAAAATTTCGTTGAACTGCGTAACGTCTCCAAACGGTTCGGCAGCAACACGGTAATCGATAACATCACGCTCACCATCCCACGGGGGCAAATGGTGACGCTGCTCGGCCCTTCCGGCTGCGGCAAGACCACCATTTTGCGCCTGGTGGCCGGGCTGGAGAAACCGAGCGACGGGCAGATATTCATTGATGGTGAAGACGTTACCCATCGTTCCATCCAGCAGCGTGACATCTGCATGGTGTTTCAGTCTTATGCCCTGTTCCCGCATATGTCGCTGGGGGAGAACGTCGGCTATGGGCTGAAGATGCTCGGCATTCCGCGCGCCGAAGTGAAAGCGCGCGTGCAGGAAGCGCTGGCGATGGTGGATCTGGCGGGGTTCGACGATCGCTATGTCGATCAGATCTCCGGCGGTCAACAGCAGCGCGTGGCGCTGGCGCGCGCGCTGATCCTCAAGCCGAAAGTGCTGCTGTTCGACGAGCCGTTGAGCAATCTCGACGCCAACCTGCGCCGCAGCATGCGCGAAAAGATCCGCGAGCTGCAAAAGCAGTTTGATATCACTTCGCTGTACGTTACCCACGATCAGAGCGAGGCTTTCGCGGTCTCCGACACCGTGCTGGTGATGAACAAGGGCCATATCATGCAGATGGGCTCGCCGCAGGATCTCTATCGGCAGCCGGCGTCGCGCTTTATGGCGAGCTTTATGGGGGACGCCAACCTGTTCCCGGCCGGCTTCAGTGCCGATCATGTCGATATCAGCGGCTACCGCCTGCCGCGCCCCGCGCACTTTGCCGCCGAAGGCGCCGGCACGGTGGGCGTGCGACCGGAGGCGATCACGTTGAGTGAGCATGGCGATGAAAGCCAGCGCTGCGTGATCCAACATGTCGCCTACATGGGGCCGCAGTATGAGGTGACGGTGGCATGGCACGGGCAGCAGATTTTGCTGCAGGTTAACGCCACCCGCCTGCAGCCGAACGTCGGCGAGCAGTATTATCTGGAAATTCACCCCTACGGCATGTTTATGCTGGCGGATGCGGCATAATAAGCATCACCCTTAAGCGTTAGAATAACGGCCATCTCGCGTGTGATGGCCGTAAATAACCGCCAAAAATACCGTATTTATCTATTTTTACAATTCTACCCAAGTCCTTGTTCAGCCGAATAATAAACACACCCACACTCACAACAAAATAACCATTCAGGCCACCCAGGGTGATATTTTTATTTAGATAGGGTAAGCTTAATCCCGCAGTCGAAATTATTTAACGGCCAACTCAAGGAGAAATTCATGAGCAACAATGCAAACGCACAGGCGCAGCTGGATAATTTACGCAACGTCGCTTCCCAGCTGAAGGAAATGCGCCACTATGCGCAGGCGAATACCGAGACGCTCTCCGCACACTGGCTGGCCTTCGATCAGGGGGAATGCAAAAATAAGGCGTTCGCCGAAGCCATTAACGACCTGTTGAATAAACAGGGCGCCTGCCTGGAAGGGCTGGAAAAAACCATTCAGGATATCGAGATAGAATTAAATCGTCTTGATAAAGCCGCCTGATAATACATATTTAAATAAACCCGCCGAGCGCGGGTTTATTTTTAGCTGCGGCAGATGACACGCGCAATATCCCCTGACGTCGTCAGCGCGCGTATTTCGCTGAACAGTTCGGTAGCTTCGTCATATTCTTTACGCAAATAGCCCAGCCACTGTTTGATGCGCGCCACGTGATACAGGCCGGTGTCGCCCTGCTTTTCCAGATGGACGTATTTTTGCAGCAGCTCAACCACCTGCGGCCAGGGCATACGCGGTTCGTTATACTTCACCACCCGGCTCAGGTTCGGCACGTTGAGCGCGCCGCGCCCCAGCATGATGGCGTCGCAGCCGGTCGCCTGCAGGCAATCCTGCGCGCTCTGGTAATCCCAGATCTCGCCGTTGGCGACAACCGGGATGCTCAGCCGCTGACGGATCTCACCGATCGCCGCCCAGTTGATGCGATCCGCCTTGTAACCGTCCTCTTTGGTGCGGCCGTGCACCGTCAGTTCGCTGGCGCCCGCCTGCTGCACCGCATCGGCGATTTCAAAGCTGCGGCTGGAGGAATCCCAGCCCAGACGCACCTTCACCGTGACCGGCAGATGGGCCGGCACCGCCGCGCGCATCGCTTTGGCGCCCTGGTAGATCAATTCCGGATCTTTGAGCAGCGTCGCCCCGCCGCCGCTGCCGTTCACCAGCTTGGACGGGCAGCCGCAGTTGAGATCGACGCCGTAAGAGCCCAATTCCACCGCGCGCGCGGCGTTCTCCGCCAGCCACTGCGGGTACTGCCCCAGCAGCTGTACCCGCACCAGCGTGCCCGACGGCGTGCGGCTGGCGTGACGCAGCTCCGGGCACAGCCGGTAGAACGACTTGGCCGGCAGCAGCTGATCGACCACGCGCAAAAATTCGGTGATGCACAGATCGTAGTCGTTCACTTCGGTGAGTAATTCACGCACCAAAGAGTCGAGAACGCCCTCCATCGGAGCCAATAATACGCGCATGACCAATCCCAGCTAAAAAAAGACCCGCAATGATACGGGTGAATGCCCGCGCCAGACAAGCCTCTGCGGGCATTAAAAACGCCATCAGCCCAGCCGACGGATCGGTTGACCGGCGAGAAACGCCGCAATGTCCTCGACCGCCTCGGTGAAGTAGGCGCGGTAGTTATCGTCCGCCACGTAACCCACATGCGGCGTCGCCAGCACGTTGGGCAGTTGACGAAACACATCGTCGGCCGGCAGCGGCTCCGTCTCGAACACGTCCAGCCCGGCGCCGGCAATCTTCCGCTGTTGCAGCACGTCCACCAGCGCCGCCCGATCGACGATCCCCGCGCGCGAGGTGTTGATCAGGTAAGCGGTGGGTTTCATCGCCGTCAATTCGTCCCGCCCTACCAGCCCGCGGCTGCGATCGCTCAGCACCAGGTGAATGGAGACAAAATCGCTCTGCTCGAACAGCGCCCGTTTGGACGGTGCCAGCAGGGCGCCCTCCTGCGCTGCCCGTTCCGCCGTCAGGTTCTGGCTCCAGGCCAACACCCGCATGCCGAACGCCTGTGCCACCTTGGCCATTTGGCCGCCGATCTTGCCCAACCCCAGCAGCCCCAGCGTCTTGCCCTGCAGGGTGACGCCGAGATCCCGTTGCCACGGACCGTTGTTTTGCAGCCCGACGCTTTCCGGCACGATATGCTTCGCCAACCCGAGCAGCAGCGCCCAGGTCAGCTCCATCGGCGCCGCCGATCCGCTGCTGGTACCGCATACCACCACGCCGCGCTCGGCGGCGGCGGCCAAATCGATAGAAGCGTTGCGCATGCCGGAGGTGATCAGCAGCTTCAGCTTCGGTAGCCGCGCCAGCAGCGAGGCAGTCATCGGCGTGCGTTCGCGCATGATGACCAGAATGTCGCACTCCTGCAGATGCACCGCCAGCTCCGTCTCATCGGTAAAGTGCGCGCTGATGGCGGACACCTCCACCCGATCGGCCAGCGCCGACCAGTCCGCCATCTTGAGCGCCACCTGCTGGTAATCATCGAGAATTGCGCACTTCAATTTCATCTCCGTCTCCTGGAATGTAGGGTTAGCCACCGTCCAGCCTAGTACGAAAATGCCGTTCCGCCAGGCAAAAAAAAAGCCGCCCGTATCGGCGGCTTACTCTTTGAGCAATCAGGCTTATTCGGCCGGCTTGCGACTACGTGGACGACGCGAGGCCGGCGCGCCGGAACGGCGTTGACCGTCCCCCTGCGGGCGAGCGTTACCGTTACCGTTGCCACGGTTTTCACGCTGGCCGCCGTTCGCGTTACCGCTGCGCTGACCGCCGCCGTTACCGGAACGCTGGCCACCGCCGTTGCCGCGCGGCGCGCCGCGTCCGCCGCCCTGGCGGCCGTTGATGATCGGCTCGGCCTTGATGGTCGGATCCGGCTCGTAGCCCGGCAGCGCAATGCGCGGAATTTCACGCTTCAGCAGACGCTCGATGTCGCGCAGCAGCTTGTGTTCATCCACGCACACCAGCGAGATAGCTTCACCGGTGCGTTCCGCGCGGCCGGTGCGGCCGATGCGGTGCACGTAGTCTTCCGGCACGTTAGGCAGCTCGTAGTTCACCACGTGCGGCAGCTGGTCGATATCCAGACCGCGCGCCGCAATGTCGGTCGCCACCAGCACGCGGATGCGGCCGTCTTTAAAATCGGCCAGCGCACGGGTACGGGCACCCTGGCTCTTGTTGCCGTGGATCGCCGCAGCGGTGATGCCGTCTTTGTTCAGCTGTTCCGCCAGGTGGTTGGCGCCATGCTTGGTGCGGGTAAAGACCAGCACCTGTTTCCAGTCGCCTTCGCCGATCATCTGCGACAGCAGTTCCCGCTTACGCTTCTTGTCGACGAAGTGCACGCTCTGCTCGATCTGCTCGGACGCGGTATTGCGGCGCGCCACTTCCACCGAGGCCGGGTTATGCAGCAGTTTGTTGGCCAGCGCCTTGATGTCGTCGGAGAAGGTTGCGGAGAACAACAGGTTCTGGCGCTTGGCCGGCAACTTGGCCAGCACGCGACGGATGTCGTGGATAAAGCCCATGTCCAGCATGCGGTCCGCTTCGTCCAGCACCAGAATTTCGATTTTGGACAGGTCAACCGCGTTCTGATGTTCCAGATCCAGCAGACGGCCCGGCGTCGCCACCAGGATATCGACGCCGCCGCGCAGCTTCATCATCTGCGGGTTGATGCTCACGCCGCCAAACACCACCAGCGAACGCAGGCGCAGGTGTTTGCTGTAGGCCTCGACGTTTTCGCCGATCTGCGCCGCCAGCTCACGGGTTGGCGTCAGGATCAGCGCGCGCACCGGGCGACGGCCTTTGACCGGATGGTCATGCTTGCTCAGCAGCTGCAACAGCGGCAGGGTAAAACCGGCGGTTTTACCGGTGCCGGTCTGAGCGCTGGCCATCAGGTCACGACCTTCCAGCACGACAGGGATAGCCTGACGCTGGATTGGCGTCGGTTCGCGATAGCCCTGTTCTTCAACAGCGCGCACAATTTCAGCACTTAAGCCGAGGGTTTCAAATGACATAAAGAGAAAAACTCCAGATCCCCCCTAACCTAACGGTGTTCGGTGCAGTTTCCTGGGAGGATGATCAGACGGGGCATTAAGCATGACCACGAGGGATTGGCACAAACTGCAGTGCACCAGGCGCCGATTGTAACAGAAGTCGCGCAATAAAAAGCACTTTTACGCACCTAGAGCACAATCTGCCGTAAATTCAGCATTGTCTGAAGCCGATCACATAACTCATTGTGGTTAGAGGTTGCGTTTTAGACAATCTGGCATAAAGTTAATCATATGATTGATTAACTTCGAGCGTGACCCATGCCAGCTTCCGTCCCTCATCAGGCCGCCGGCCGGGCGCGCGGCGAGCAAACGCGCCGGCAACTGCTCGCCGCGGCAACCGAACTGTTCGGTGAATATGGCCTGGAAGGCGCCACCACGCGCGACATCGCCCAGCGCGCCGGCCAGAATATCGCCGCCATCACCTACTACTTCAGCTCCAAAGAGGGGCTGTACCTGGCCGTGGCGCAGTCGCTCGCCGATTTCATTCAGCAGGCGTTCGCCCCGCTGGTCGCGGAAGTCGATCGCTTCCGGCAAGAACCAGCCGCACAACGGTCATCTGACGCGGCGCTGCGCTTGTTGCAACGTGGCCTGCTGGCCTTCAGCGAGCTGATGACCCAACCGCACACGCTGAACCTGAGCAAAATCATGTCGCGCGAACAGCTCGCCCCGACCGAGGCCTATCCGCTGATCCACAGCCAGGTGATCGCGCCGATGCACGAGCGGCTGTGCCGCCTGCTGTCGGCCGCCACCGGCATCGACGAACACGCCCCCCGCCTCGTATTGCATACCCATGCGCTGATCGGCGAGGTGCTGTCGTTCCGCGTGGCGCGCGAAACTATCCGCCGTCAGGCCGGCTGGCAAGACATTGGCGAGGGCGAAGCGGCGCAAATCGCGGCGGTACTGAGCGAACATATTGAGATTCTGGTTACTGGGCTGCGCCAACGTCATGGCGCGTAAATTCAGGCAGGGAGTGTTATGAACAAAAAACGCAGTGCCTTGATCGTGTTGTTAATTCTGCTGATCGCGGCCGTCGCATACGGGGTTTGGCATTACCAACAGCAGCAGGATCGGCCGCTGACGCTGTACGGCAACGTCGATATTCGCACGGTCAACCTCGGCTTTCGCGTCGACGGGCGCCTGGCGTCGCTGACGGTGGATGAAGGCGATACCGTTCAGCCGGGCCAGCTGCTTGGCAAGCTGGACGATGCCCCCTACCGCAACGCGCTGCAGCAGGCCGAAGCCAACGTCGGCAGCGCGCGCGCCAAACTGTCGCTGCTGCAGGCCGGCTACCGTAGCGAAGAGATAGCCCAGGTGCAGTCAGAAATGGCGCAGCGCCAGTCCGCCTTCACCTATGCCGACAGCTTCCTGAAACGCCAGCAGGGGCTGTGGGCGAAAAACGCCACCTCCGCCGACGCGCTGGAGGATGCGCGCACCGCCCGCAATCAGGCGCAGGCCAACCTGCAGGCGGCGAAGGACAAGCTGTCGCAATACCGCAGCGGCAACCGCCCGCAAGAGATTGAACAGGCCAAGGCCGACGTGGCGCAAAGCGAAGCGGCGCTGGCGCAGGCGCAGTTGAACCTGCAAGACGCCACGCTGATCTCCCCTTCCGCCGGCACGGTGCTGACCCGCGCGGTGGAGCCGGGCACCATGCTCGGCGCCGGCGGCACGGTATTCACCCTGTCGCTGACCCGGCCGGTGTGGGTGCGCGCCTACGTCAACGAAACCAGCCTGAACCAGGCGGTGCCCGGCACCGAACTGGAGATCTACACCGACGGCCGCCCCGACAAGCCTTACCACGGCAAGATCGGTTTCGTCTCGCCGACCGCGGAATTCACGCCGAAAAGCGTTGAAACGCCGGACCTGCGCACCGATCTGGTGTACCGCCTGCGGGTGATCGTCACCGACGCCGACGACGCGCTGCGCCAGGGCATGCCGGTCACCCTGCGCTTCGCCAAACCCTGAGGCCGGCTATGGAACAGGCGCACACCATTGAGCTGGAAGGGCTGGAGAAGCGCTTCCCGTCGCTTGAGAAACCGGCGGTCGCCAGCCTGACCACCACCCTGCACAGCGGTGCGGTCATTGGGCTGGTCGGCCCGGACGGCGCAGGTAAAACCACCCTGCTGCGCATGCTGGCCGGGCTGCTGCAGCCCAGCAGCGGCAAACTGCGGGTCGCCGGGCTGGATCCGATTGCTCAGGATCGTCAACTGCACGCGATCCTCGGCTATATGCCGCAGAAGTTCGGGCTGTATGAGGATCTGACGGTGATGGAGAACCTGACGCTGTACGCCGATCTGCGCGGCGTCACCGGCGATCTTCGCCGCCAGACCTTCGAACGGCTGCTGAAATTCACCGATCTGACCCGCTTCACCGAGCGCCTGGCGGGCAAGCTGTCCGGCGGCATGAAGCAAAAACTGGGACTGGCCTGCACGCTGGTGGGCGAACCCCAGGTGCTGCTGCTGGACGAACCGGGCGTCGGCGTCGATCCGATCTCGCGCCGCGAGCTGTGGCGCATGGTGCACGAGCTGGCCAATGACGGCATGTTGATCCTGTGGAGCACCTCTTATCTCGACGAGGCCGAGCAGTGTCGCGAAGTGCTGCTGCTCAACGAGGGCGAGCTGCTGTTCAGCGGCGCGCCGCAGGATCTGACCCAGCGCATGGCCGGACGCACGGTATTGATCGCCGCGCCGCCCGGCAGCCATCGATCGTTGCTGCAGCGGGCGATCTGCCTGCCGGCGGTCACCGACGGCGTGATCCAGGGCAAGTACCTGCGCCTGATCCTGAAAGAAGGCGAAGATCATCGGCAGCTACTGCAGGCGCTGGATCTGCCGGACGCCGAACTGGACGAAGCGGATCCGCGCTTCGAGGATGCGTTTATCGATCTGCTCGGCGGCGGCCCCAACCATCGCTCGGCGCTGGCGGAGATCATGCCGACCGTTGACGGAGAAAGCGGTGAAACGGTGATCGAAGCGGTGCAGCTGACCAAGAAATTCGGCGATTTCGCCGCCACCGATCACGTCGATTTTCAGGTGCGGCGCGGCGAAATCTTCGGCCTGCTCGGCCCGAACGGCGCCGGCAAGTCCACCACCTTCAAAATGATGTGCGGCCTGCTGGTGCCGTCCGGCGGCAAGGCGCTGGTGCTGGGGATGGATCTGAAAACCAGTTCCGGCCAGGCGCGCCAACGCCTTGGCTACATGGCGCAAAAATTCTCGCTGTACGGCAACCTGACGGTGGCGCAGAACCTGAAGTTCTTCTCCGGGGTCTACGGCCTAAGCGGCAAGGCGCAGCGCGACAAAATCGACGAGATGTCCCGCGCCTTCAACTTCGCGCCGATCCTCGATCAGACGCCGGATGCGCTGCCGCTCGGCTTCAAGCAGCGCCTGGCGCTGGCCTGCGCGCTGATGCACGAACCGGATATTCTGTTCCTCGACGAACCGACTTCCGGCGTCGATCCGCTGACGCGGCGCGAGTTCTGGCTGCACATCAACGGCATGGTCGACAAGGGCGTCACGGTGATGGTGACTACCCACTTTATGGACGAAGCGGAGTACTGCGACCGCATCGGCCTGGTGTATCGCGGCAAGATCATCGCCGCCGGCACGCCGGACGATCTCAAACAGCAGGTGGCGCGCGACGACAATCCCAACCCCTCGATGGAGCAGGCGTTTATCGAGCTGGTTCAGGGCTACGACGAGGAGGAATCACGGTGAGCGCTAACCGAACCCCCATCGACGACGGCGGCTTCTCCTGGCGCCGACTGCGCGCGCTGTGCCTGAAGGAAACGCGGCAGATACTGCGCGATCCCAGCAGCGGCCTGATCGCCTTCGTTATCCCGCTGATGCTGCTGTTCATCTTCGGCTACGGCATCAACCTGGACTCCAGCAAGCTGCATCTGGGCATTCTGATGGAGCAACAGAGCGAAGACGCGCGCGATCTGGCCCAGGCGTTTGCCGGCTCGCCCTATATCGAACCGACCATCAGCGACAACCGCCAACAGCTGATCCAGCAGATGCAGGCCGGCACGATCCGCGGCCTGGTGGTGATCCCGGTGGATTTCGACCAGCGCATGGCGCGCCCGCACGACAGCGCCCCTGTCCAGGTGATCACCGACGGCAGCGAGCCGAACACCGCCAACTTCGTGCAGGGCTATGCCCAGGGCGTATGGCAAGTTTGGCAGCAGCAGCGCGCCGCCGATCGGGGGAGCAGCGACAAGCCGCTGATTGACGTGCAGATGCGCTACTGGTTCAACCCGGCGGCCATCAGCCGGCACTACATCATCCCCGGCGCCATCACCATCATCATGACGGTGATCGGCGCCATTCTCACCTCGCTGGTGATCGCCCGCGAATGGGAGCGCGGCACCATGGAAGCCCTGCTGTCCACCCAGGTGACGCGCAGCGAGCTTCTGCTCTCCAAGCTGATCCCATATTACTTCCTCGGCATGATCGCCATGGCGCTGTGCATGGCGGTGGCGGTGTGGGTGCTCGGCGTGCCCTATCGCGGTTCGCTGCCGATCCTGCTGCTGATCAGCAGCCTGTTCCTCGCCAGCACCCTCGGCATGGGCCTGCTGATCTCCACCCTCACCCGCAACCAGTTCAATGCGGCGATGGTGGCGCTGAACGCCGCCTTCCTGCCGTCGATCATGCTGTCCGGCTTCATCTTCCAGATCGACAGCATGCCAGCCATCGTGCGCGCGGTGACCTACATCATTCCGGCGCGCTACTTCGTCAGCACGCTGCAAACGCTGTTCCTGGCGGGTAACGTCGGCACCGTGCTGGTGATCAATCTGTTGTTCCTGATTGCTTCCGCCGTGGTGTTCATCGGCCTGACGGCCTGGAAAACCCAGCGCCGGCTGGATTGAGGAGAAAGAGCGATGTTTCATCGTCTGTTGACGCTCATCATCAAGGAAATGCAGGCGCTGCTGCGCGATCCGCAAACCCGTGCCATTTTAATCATGCCGGTGATCCTGCAGGTGCTGCTGTTCCCGTTCGCCGCGACGCTGGAAGTCACCAACGCCACCATCGCGGTCTACAGCGAAGACAGCGGCCAGGCCTCGGTGGAGTTGACCCAGCGCTTCGCCAAGGCCAAGGCCTTTCAACACGTGCTGCTGCTGCGCAGCCCGCAGGAGATAAAGACCACCATCGATAACCAACGGGCGCTGCTGCTGATCCGCTTCCCGGCGCAGTTCTCGCGCGATATCGCCACCGGCAACACCGCGCCGCTGCAGCTGCTGCTCGACGGGCGCAACTCCAACAGCGCGCAGATCGCCGCCAACTACGTACAGCAGATCGTGCAGGAATATCAGAAGGAGCTGCTCGGCAACCGCGCCAAACCCAACAACAGCGAGCTGGTGGTGCGCAACTGGTATAACCCGAATCTGGACTACAAATGGTTCGTGGTGCCGTCGCTGATCGCCATGATCACCACCATCGGCGTGCTGATCGTCACCTCGCTGTCGGTGGCGCGCGAACGCGAACAGGGCACGCTGGAACAGCTGCTGGTCTCGCCGCTCACCACCTGGCAGATCTTTATCGGCAAGGCGGTGCCGGCGCTGATCGTCGCCAGCTTCCAGGCCAGCATCGTGCTGTTGATCGGCATCTTCCTGTATCAGATCCCGTTCGCTGGATCGCTGCTGCTGTTCTACGCCACCATGTTGATCTACGGGCTGTCGCTGGTCGGTTTCGGCCTGCTGATCTCGTCGCTGTGTGCCACTCAGCAGCAGGCGTTTATCGGCGTGTTCGTGTTCATGATGCCGGCGATCCTGCTCTCGGGGTATGTCTCGCCGGTGGAGAATATGCCGGTGTGGCTGCAGGATCTGACCTGGGTGAACCCGATACGCCACTTCACCGACATCACCAAGCAGATCTACCTGAAGGACGCCAGCTTCAGCATTATCTGGCGCAGCCTGTGGCCGCTGCTGGTGATCACCGCCACCACCGGCAGCGCCGCCTACGCGCTGTTCCGCCGCAAGATCGCATAAAAAAAGCTCTGCATGTCACATGCAGAGCTTTTTGATCGCCAGATACCCTAAGGCTTGAAAGACAAGGGATTTAGCGGCGGTTGCCGAAGATACGCAGCAACATCAGGAACAGGTTGATGAAGTCGAGATACAGCGTCAGCGCGCCGACGATGGCGTACTTGCGGAAGCTGTCTTTATCATCGGCGTTCAGCTGCTCACCCATCGCCTTGAGTTTTTGCGTGTCGTAGGCGGTCAGACCGACGAACACCACCACCCCGATGTAGGTAATCGCCCACATCAGCGCGGTGCTTTTCAGCCAGATGTTCACCAGCGAGGCCAGCACGATGCCGATCAGCGCCATGAAAAGCATGCTGCCGAAGCCGCTCAGATCGCGCTTGGTGGTGTAGCCGTACAGGCTCATGGCACCGAACATGCCGGCGGTGACCACAAAGGTGCTGGCGATCGAGCTGTAGGTGTAGGCGATGAAAATGCTCGACAGCGTCAGCCCGGTCAGCGCCGAGTACAGCATGAACAGCGAGGTGGCCACCGCGCCGCTCAGGCGGTTGACCATGCCGGAAATCACGAACACCAGCGCCAATTGGGCGATGATCAGACCGAAGAAGGTGATCTGGCTGGAGAAGATGAAGTTGAGGATCGCGGGCGTGTTGGCCGCATACCAGGAAACGAACGCCGTCAGCAGCAGACCGCAGGTCATCCAGCCGTAAACCTGCGCCATGTAGGCCTGAATGCCGCTGTTGGCACGTTCGACGATTGAACCATTAGAGCGTGGATATCGGTCCATGACGGTTACCTTTTGCGTTATAAACAAGATTCCGAAGCCCCGCGAACGGGGCTTCGCCTGCTATAAGCGTACCACAGAATAGGCCGCGCGAAAGCGGCAAAGGTCTTGATTTGTTTCCGCTGTTGACGCGTTATTTAGCCGCGTCGTGCCAGCGTTGCGCGGCCTCGCGATCGCTGTCGCGAGCGTCCACCCAACGATCACCCTGGCCCGTGGCTTCGCGCTTCCAGAACGGGGCGCGGGTCTTCAGATAGTCCATGATGAATTCGCTAGCGGCGAACGCCATGCTGCGGTGTGCGCCGGTCACGCCGACGAACACGATCTCGTCGCCGGGATACAGCGCACCGACGCGGTGGATCACCGTCACGCGCTGCAGCGGCCAACGGCTGCGCGCCTCGGCCACGATCTCCGCCAGCGCCTTCTCGGTCATGCCGGGGTAGTGTTCCAGCGTCAGCGCGCTGACGTCGTCCCCAAGGTTATGGTTGCGCACCTTGCCGGTGAAGGTCACCACCGCGCCATCGGCGTCGCACTGCGCCAGCCACTGGTACTCATCGCCGACGTTGAACGGCGCTTCGCCCACGCGAATGCGGGTATTTTCCATGCTTACCCCCCGGTAACCGGCGGGAAGAAGGCCACTTCATCGCCGGCACGCAGCGGGTGATCCGCCGCCACCAGCGACTGATTGACCGCCGCCAACAGCTTGCCGGATTCCAGCGCCAGCGCCCAGCGATCGCCGCGCGCGCACAGCGCCTGGCGCAGCGCCTCGACGGTCGGGTAATCCGCCGGCATCGACAGCGCGCCGGTGCCCACCAGTTCGCGCACCTGCGCGAAGAAAAGAATATCGATCATGCGTTCACCTTAAAATCACCGGATTTGCCGCCGCTTTTCGCCAGCAGGCGCACCGGGCCGATCACCATGTCTTTCTGTACCGCTTTGCACATGTCATAGATGGTCAATGCCGCCACCGAGGCGGCGGTCAGCGCTTCCATCTCGACGCCGGTTTTGCCGGTCAGCCGGCAGCAGGTTTCGATGCGTACCCGGCTGTGCTCCGTTTGCGCCTCTAGCTGCACTTCGACTTTGCTCAACATCAGCGGGTGGCACAGCGGGATCAGTTCCCAGGTGCGTTTGGCCGCCTGAATGCCGGCGATGCGCGCCGTGGCGAACACGTCGCCCTTGTGATGGCTGCCGTCGACGATCATCGCCAGCGTGGCGGGCAACATCTCGACGAAGGCTTCGGCGCGCGCCTCGCGCACCGTTTCGGCCTTGGCGGATACGTCGACCATATGGGCTTCGCCGGCGGCGTTAATGTGGGTTAGCTGTGTCATGACTCAGGGCTTCTTCAAATGGGGCTGGAAGTTGCACGGGCGATGGCGCGCGTCCAACTGCTCTTCGATAATCCGCTCCCAGGCGGTGCGGCAGGCGCGGGTGGAGCCCGGCATGGCGAAAATCACCGTGCGGTTCGCCAGGCCGGCCAGCGCGCGCGACTGGATCGTCGCGGTGCCGATCTCTTCGTACGACACCATGCGGAACAGTTCGCCGAACCCTTCCACCTCTCTGTCGAACAGCGGCAACAGCGCTTCCGGCGTGTTGTCGCGCGCGGTAAAACCAGTGCCGCCGGTGATCAGCACCGCCTGCACGTTGTCATCGGCGATCCACGCGGAAACCCGTGCGCGGATCTGGTAAATGTCATCTTTGACGATGGCGCGATCCACCACCTGATGGCCGGCTTCCTGCGCCGCGTCCTGCAGATATTGGCCGGAGGTGTCTTCCGCCGCGCCGCGGCTGTCGGACACGGTCAGGATGGCGATATGCGCCGGAATAAACTCGCTGCTCGCATGGCTCATGGTTCAATAAGCTCCTATTGGCTGTCAGCCGCCGATAAACGACAGGTTCTGGGTGATCCCGCTGTTGCCCTGATGCAGGAAATGGGTCTGCTTCTTGCTCAGCAGCCCACTCTGGATGCGCGCCTTCAGCGCGTCGAGCTGGCCGTCATCCGCCAGCAGATCGCGCAGAGGCACCCCCTGCTCGCCGAACAGACACAGGTGCAGATTGCCGATGGAAGAAACGCGCAGCCGGTTGCAGCTGGCGCAGAAATCTTTTTCATACGGCATGATAAGACCCACCTCACCCTGGTAGTCCGGGTGGCTGAACACCTGCGCCGGACCGTCGCTGCGGCCGCGCGCCTGGCGCTGCCAGCCCTGCTGCTCCAACTGCCGGCGAATCACTTCGCCGGAAACGTGGTGTTTGCGAAACAGCTCGCCGCCCTCGCCGGTTTCCATCAGTTCGATAAAGCGCAGCTGGATCGGCCGATCCTTGAGCCAGGCGAGAAAGGCGCCAAGTTGCTGGTGATTGACGTCGCGCATCAGCACCGCGTTGACCTTGACCTTGCTGAAACCGGCGCTGAAGGCGGCGTCGATGCCGTCCATCACCTGGCGGAACTTGTCCTGGCCGGTGATGGCGTGAAACTGGCGGGGATCCAGGCTGTCGACGCTGACGTTGATCGCCGTCAGACCGGCGTCACGCCAGGCGGCGACGTCGCGCGCCAGACGGTAGCCGTTAGTGGTGACCGCCAGGGTACGGATGGCCGGGTTTTCCCGCACGGCGGCGATGATCTCGGTAAAATCGCGGCGCAGCGAAGGCTCGCCGCCGGTCAGGCGCACCTTTTCGGTGCCCAGTTCGGCAAACGCGCGGCTGACGCGGCGGATTTCATCCAGCGACAGGAAGCTTTTCGGGCTGCCGCTCGGCTTGTAGCCGTCGGGCAGACAATAGGTGCAACGAAAGTTGCACACGTCGGTGATCGACAAACGCAGGTAATAGAACTTGCGCTCATAAGCATCAATGAGTTGCGGTACCATAACACCTTTCCAAAGTCGGGAGATGCGAGCGTTTCCCCTCTGCACCCTGGTGGCTAACTTCGCCACGGCCCAGGCGCCATATCGTTCCGGATGAACAACGTAGGCGCAGGGGCTAGGAGTTTGATTTCACTTCCCGCTACCTTGAGTAGCCGGAATGAAACCGTGGTTTTCAGCAGAATTCTAGCGCTAATCGGCAACGATAGCCAACGCGTTAATTCGCTATATAACTGTCTATACAGCGTTTTTAGACGCCGCCTATTCGGGTAAACCATGATAAACATCGCTTGCGTGGACGAATTGACCAGAATCACGCAAATGACACTCTTTATCGCGTTTTTATGCCGGATCCGCTACCTTATGCGGGCAGTTCAGACCCTTTGTAAGGAAATTTATGCGTAATCGTACCCTGGCCGATCTCGACCGCGTGGTGGCGTTGGGCGGCGGACACGGCCTGGGCCGTGTGATGTCGGCCCTGTCGTCCTTAGGCTCCCGCCTGACCGGCATCGTCACCACCACCGACAACGGCGGTTCCACCGGCCGCATCCGTCGTTCGGAAGGCGGCATTGCCTGGGGCGATACCCGCAACTGTCTCAACCAGCTGATCACCGAACCGAGCGTCGCCTCGGCGATGTTCGAATACCGTTTCAGCGGCAACGGCGAACTGGCCGGCCATAACCTGGGCAACCTGATGCTGAAAGCGCTGGATCACCTGAGCGTGCGCCCGCTGGAAGCGATCAATCTGGTGCGCAGCTTGCTGAAGGTGGACGCGGCGCTGATCCCGATGTCGGAGCAGCCGGTGGATTTGATGGCGCACGATCACGAAGGCAATCACGTTTACGGTGAAGTGAATGTCGATCAACTGGCCCACATGCCGCAGGAGCTGATGCTGTCGCCCCCGGTCAACGCCACGCGCGAAGCGCTGGACGCCATCGCACAGGCCGACGTGATCCTGATCGGACCGGGCAGCTTCCTCACCAGCCTGATGCCGCTGCTGCTGCTGGACGATCTCACCCAGGCGCTGCGCCGCAGCAGCGCCAGCATGATCTATATCGGCAACCTCGGCCGCGAGCTGAGCGTGGCCGCCGCGGCGCTGTCGTTAAAGGATAAGCTGACGCTGATGGAAGAGAAGATCGGCCGCCGGATGATCGATGCGCTGATCGTCGGCCCGGCGGTGGATGCCAGTGAAGTGCAGGATCGGGTGGTGATTCAGCAACCGCTGGAAGCGAGCGACATCCCCTACCGCCACGATCGCCAGCTGCTGCGCCAGGCGCTGGATCACGCGCTGGTGGAGCTGGCCGCGCGCCGCTGACCGAATTTAACCGTCTCGCCCGCGCAGCCAGGGATTATCGCTGGCTGGGGCGGGATGGCTGACCATATCGATATACAGATCTTCCACCTCTTTGCGCGCCCAGGGCGTGCGACGCAAAAACTTCAGGCTGGACTTGATGCTCGGATCGCTGCGGAAGCAGTTGATGCGAATGCGCGCGCCCAGTTCGGACCAACCGTAGTGATCCACCAGTTTATTCAGCAGTTGCTCCAGCGTTACGCCGTGCAGCGGGTCTTTAGACTGGTGTTGGCTCATGTTCGGTACTCTTCGTGGTCAAATCGGGCCGCACACCATAACAGCTTTGGCGCGGCCGACAAGGAATTTTGACGCCCACGGCGCGGGCGCCGTCCAACGGTCAGGAAATCGCGATGAACTGCTCGCGCAGCTGGTGGATTTCGTCGCGCAGCGCAGCCGCCTGCTCGAACTCCAGGTTTTGCGCGTGGGTGTACATCTGCGCTTCCAGATCGCGAATTTTCTGATCCAGCGCTTTCGGCGTGAGGTTCTGTAGCTGAGCGCCGCCCTCCACCGCCTTGCCCTTGCCTTTGCTCTTGGCGCGGTTGACCGGTTGGCCGATCTGCAGAATGTCGCCGATCTTCTTGTTCAGCCCCTGCGGCACGATGCCGTTGGCTTCGTTGTAGGCCTGCTGCTTGGCGCGGCGCCGCTCGGTTTCACCGATCGCCTTGGCCATCGAATCGGTGATGCGATCGCCATACAGGATCGCCTTGCCGTTCAGGTTACGCGCCGCGCGGCCGATGGTCTGGATCAGCGAACGCTCGGAACGCAGGAAGCCTTCCTTGTCGGCGTCCAGAATCGCCACCAGCGACACCTCAGGCATGTCGAGCCCCTCACGCAACAGGTTGATGCCCACCAGCACGTCGAACTCGCCCAGACGCAGGTCACGGATGATTTCGACCCGTTCCACGGTATCGATGTCCGAGTGCAGGTAGCGCACGCGCTCGCCATGCTCTTCCAGGTATTCGGTCAGGTCTTCCGCCATGCGTTTAGTCAGGGTGGTCACCAGCACGCGCTCGTTGATCGTCGCGCGCTTGCGGATCTCGGAGAGCAGATCGTCCACCTGGGTGGCGACCGGCCGCACTTCCACGATCGGATCCAGCAACCCGGTCGGCCGCACCACCTGATCGATCAGATCGCCGCCGGATTTCTCCAGCTCATATTTGCCCGGCGTCGCGGAAACATAGATGGTCTGCGGCGCCAGTGCCTCAAACTCCTCGAAGCGCAGCGGGCGGTTGTCCAGCGCCGACGGCAAACGGAAGCCGTACTCCACCAGCGTTTCCTTGCGCGCGCGGTCACCCTTGAACATCGCGCCGATCTGCGGAATGGTGACGTGGGATTCGTCGACCACCAGCAGGCCGTCCGCCGGCAGGTAGTCGAACAACGTCGGCGGCGGCTCGCCCTCGGCGCGCCCGGACAGATAGCGCGAGTAGTTTTCGATGCCCGAGCAGTAACCCAGCTCGTTCATCATCTCCAGATCGAACTGGGTGCGCTGCGTCAGGCGCTGCTCTTCCAGCAGCTTGCTGTTGGCCAGCAGCACCTTGCGGCGGTCCGCCAGATCAACCTTGATCTCTTCCATCGCCTGCATGATCCGCTCACGCGGCGTCACGTAGTGCGATTTCGGGTAGATGGTAAAACGCGGCACCACCTGCTCAATCTGCCCGGTCAGCGGATCGAACAGCGACAGCCGTTCCACTTCTTCATCGAACAGTTCGACGCGCAGCGCCAGCTCGTCTGATTCCGCCGGGAAGATATCGATCACCTCGCCGCGCACGCGGAAGGTGGCGCGCTGGAAAGCCTGATCGTTGCGGGAATACTGCAGCTCCGCCAGGCGGCGCAAAATGGATCGCTGATCGATGATCATGCCCTGAGTCAGGTGCAGCATCATCTTCAGGTAAAGATCCGGATCGCCCAGGCCGTAGATCGCCGACACCGACGCCACCACCACCACGTCGCGCCGCTCCAGCAGCGCCTTGGTGGCGGAAAGACGCATCTGCTCGATGTGCTCGTTCACCGAAGCATCTTTTTCAATGAAGGTGTCGGAGCTGGGCACGTAGGCTTCCGGCTGGTAGTAGTCGTAGTAGGAGACGAAGTACTCCACCGCATTCTCCGGGAAAAACGCTTTCATTTCGCCGTACAGCTGCGCCGCCAGCGTCTTGTTCGGCGCCAGTACCATGGTCGGCCGATTCAGATCGGCTATCACGTTGGCGATGGTGAACGTCTTGCCCGAACCGGTGACCCCCAGCAGCGTCTGGTGCGCCAGGCCGTCTTCCAGCCCCTCTTCCAGCTTGCGGATGGCTTCCGGCTGATCGCCGGCCGGTTTGAACTCGGAATGCAGTTTGAAAAGTTTACTCATTGCTCGGCTACCCTGTGGAGATGCGCGCGCTCAGGCGGCCAGCCGGCTCTGCGCCGGATATGGCCCCTAATTATGGAAAGTGTCGGCGATTTGCGCCAGTGCCCATGATACTGGATATAAAACCAGCTTCAAGCGGATTCGTCGCTGCACCCGGCACTGCGGCAATGTCGTTGCACCGTGACGTTACAGCCGGGTGACATTTTTATTGTCAATAACAGATTTATCCCCAGAACTTGCCGCGAATTAACTTATTGATAGCACCGCGTCGAAAAATCATACATAGAGACCTGATCAATACCCCTGCGTCTTGATTTTAGTTAATATATTGATATATAACAGTTTTAATAAAAAGACGAGAATGCGGGCAAAGCGAACAGAACCCGCGTCCGCTCTCGCTTTACAGCGTTTTTCTAAATCTAATACACAAGGTTATCCACAGGAATAGTGGATAACTCTCACCGTCCCGCCCGGGGCGGGAGTTACGGAAAGAAAGCTTTTCGCCCTTTACACCCGCTAAAATGGCTTTTTTAGTTATTTTTTCATAAAAATATCGCTTTGTTTATGCCGATTAATACTAAAAATCCCCATTGCCAAAATCGCATCGGCCCCTTTCTCGCGGATCGCTCTTGACGGCGGCGCAATGCCTTGCACCATGTCCTCACCAAAGGGCACCACAAGAGTGCAAAAAACGTCCGGGTTAACTTCTCGGCGTATTTTCAGGCCACGGCGGCAGAGCGCGTCAGGCCTGGCAGAGGGTTAACAAAGCGATAACATCCCCCCTTTTCGGCCAGTAGCAAAACTGGCCTGGGAGTTGCTTTATCTTTCAGCGTGCGAACGAGGCGCGACAGCATAATGCGCTGCCGAATGCGGCGTGCAACCGCCGCCTGGCTACCCCTC
Source organism: Serratia sp. CY47444 (assembly GCF_052168635.1). Lineage (NCBI taxonomy): Bacteria > Pseudomonadati > Pseudomonadota > Gammaproteobacteria > Enterobacterales > Yersiniaceae > Serratia > Serratia sp. CY47444. Next base: position 169,922 of record NZ_JBJNMH010000002.1, on the reverse strand, counting down.
GTAAAAGCACGAGAACGACACCAAGTCGTCATAAACGTCGTTTTTCACGACATACTGACTGTCTTTCCGTCCACCGCAGACATTGCTCAGGTGAATCGGATGGACGGCATTTTGTTCCAGACATTGCCACACTCGGGAAATCAACCGCCAATGCGGCCTTTGTTGCACCCCACCAACGAGTGGATGGGCGCCTGTGTCTATGAGGAGAATGCCAAATGCTGAGCCTGAGATCGGTCAATCAATTTTACGGGCAAAATCATACCCTGTGGGACATCAACCTGGAGCTGCCGCGCGGCCAGTGTACCGTGCTGCTTGGGCGCAACGGCGTGGGCAAGACCACGCTGGTCAATTGCATCATGGGGCATGTGCCGGTGGTGAGCGGCAGCATGACCTGGCAGCCCGCGGATCAGCCGCCGCAAAATCTGCTGCTGCAACCGATGGAGCGCCGCGCCGCACTCGGCATCAGCCTCGTCCCGCAAGGGCGGCAACTCTTCTCGCAGCTGAGCGTGGAGGAGAATCTGCAGGTGGCGCAGATGGCCGGGCGCGGTGCCCCTCGCCGCATTCCGCCGCTGATCTACAGCCTGTTTCCCAATTTGCGCCAGATGCGTACCCGCCGCGCCGGCGATCTGTGCGAAGGCGCTCAACGCCAGTTGGCGATCGGTCGTGCGCTGGCGCAGGAGCCGGCGCTGCTGATCCTCGACGAACCGACGACGGGTGTGCCCCCTTCAATCGCCGCCGACATCGGCAACGTGATCCGCAGGCTCAACTATGAGTTGGGCATGACCATTTTGCTGGTAGAGCATCAGCTGCCGTTCGTGCGCCGGGTGGCGGATCGTTTTTGTCTGCTCGATAGCGGGCGCACCGTGGCGCACGGCGCGCTGGCGCAGCTAGATGAGGCGCTGATCGGCGCCGGACTGGCAGGGCAAGAAGAAGGATGAGGGAGAGACCCCCCCCCCTCATTGAGCGTTTATAGCAGGCTGATATCCAGATACTCCCCCAGCGGCGCCCGTTCGGCCTGCGGCAGGTGTGGTATTTCACCCAGCAGCGGCGCGGGCAGCATGCGGCGCAGCGTGGCCAGGTATTCCTGATGCCGCCGCCCCGGGGGCGCCACGTCGTTGGCGATCCAACCGGCCAGCGTCAACCCCACCTGTTGCACCGCCTGCGCCGTCAGCACTGCGTGGTTGATGCAGCCCAGTTTAATGCCCACCACCAGGATCACCGGCAATTGTTCCTGCTGCACCCAGTCGGCGAAGGTGTACTCCGCCGACAGCGGGGTAAACCACCCGCCGGCGCCTTCGACCAGCACCCAGTCGGCGCGCTGCTCCAGCCGGCGCAGGCCGTCGGACAGCCGCGCCGCGTCGATCGGCCGACCTTCATCGGCGCTGACGATATGCGGCGAGGTCGGTTCGGCAAAAACGTAAGGGTTCACTTCGTCGTAACGGAGCGCCACGCCGCTGTTGGCTTGCAGCGCCAGCGCGTCGCCGTTGCGCAGCCCCTCGGCGGTCATCTCGCTGCCGGAGGCCACCGGCTTATAGCCGGCGCTGCGGTAGCCCGCCCGGTTGGCGGCCTGCAACAAGGCGCTGCTGGCAACGGTCTTCCCCACCTCGGTGTCGGTGCCGGTCACGAACCAACGTTTAATCACGATAAATCACTCCATAAGCCAGATGATAGCTGAGGGGGAACTGCCCCTGCCGGCACGGGTAAGCCGCCTGCAACGCGGCGAGACGGCCTCGCGACATCAGGCCGCCCTCGCGCCCCTGATGCAAATGCGTCGCCCCGATGCCCTTGAGCGAGCGCATCAGCGTCATCACGTCCGGGTAGTTCAGGGTGCGTAACTCCGTGACCAGCTCGTGCCGGTATTCAGCACAGGCGGCGCGGATCTGCGCCAGCGGCAGGAAGGCGTTCACGTGGCGCTCGCCGTCCACCTGTTGCCAGGCGTCCCCCAATTCCTGCAGCGATCCCGCCGCCAACGTGGAAAACAGGATCACGCCGCCGGGGCGGGTCACGCGATACAGCTCCGCCAGCGCGGCGGGCAGATCGCTGCACCACTGCACCACCAGGCTGCTGAAACAGATGTCCATCGCCGCATCGGGCAGCGGTACCTGCTCGATATCGCCCAGCAGATAATGGTGCGCCGCCTGCCGTTGGCGGGCGACCTCCAGCATGCCCGGCGCCAAATCGAGCGCGGTCACCTGCTTGCCGCGCTCGCGCCACAGGCGGCTGAAATAGCCGGTGCCGCAGCCGGCATCCAGCAGCTGCTCGCCCGGATGGGGACTCCCCATCCCCAGTAAGCGCTCGCCAACATCACGCTGCAGCGCGGCGGCGTCGTCGTAGCTGCCGGCCGCGCGGCTGAAGGCCGAGGCGACCGCCTGTTTGTTCACCGTGTCATTGGCTGACGTCATTCAGCACCTCCAGCAGGCGATCGATATCCTGCGGCTGATGCGCCGCCGTCAGGGTAATGCGTAGCCGCGCGCCGCCCGGCGGCACCGTCGGCGGGCGAATGGCGCTCACCCACAGTCCGCACTCGCGCAGGCGGGTCGCCAGATCGAGCGCGCGCTGATTATCCCCCACCAGCAGCGGCTGGATGGCGGTGTCGGAATCCGTCAGGGTCAGCGCCAGCGGCGCCGCGCCCTGACGGAAACGCCGAATGTTGTCCTGCAGCCGGGCACGCAGTTCATCGCCCTCGCGAATGCAGGCCAGCGCCGCCTGCAGCGCGCAGGCTTGCGCCGGCGGCATTGCGGTGCTGTAGATTAGATGGCGGGCGAACTGCAGCAGATACTCGGCGGTCGCCTCATCGCACAGCACTGCCGCGCCGCTGACGCCGAACGCCTTGCCGAAGGTCGCCACCAGCAGTTCAGGGCGCACGCCCTGCTGCCAGCAGCTGCCGCGGCCTTGCTCACCGCGCACGCCGACGCCATGGGCATCGTCCACCATCAGCCAGGCGCCCGCCGCGCGGGTTAAGCGATGCAGCTCCGCCAACGGTGCGCCGTCGCCGTCCATGCTGAACACCCCTTCGGTCACCGCCAGCCGCTGCCCGTCGCAGGGTTTGGCCAGCAGATCCGCCAAGGCCTGCGGCTGATTGTGCTGGAACCGGCGCAGCTCGGCCGGCGACTGCGCCGCCGCCTCCAGCAGCGAGGCGTGGCTGAGGCGATCGGCCAAAATGCGATCGCCCTTCTGCATCAACGCCGCCAGCACCGCCTGATTGGCGGCATAGCCGGAGATGAACAGCAGCGCGCGCGGATAGCCGAGCCACGCCGCCAGTTGCTCTTCCAGCGCCTGATGCGCCACGCTAAAGCCGGTGACGTGGCCCGACCCGCCGCTGCCGACGCCGTAACGCTGCGCGCCCTGCTGCCAGGCGGCGATCACCCGCGCATCCTGGCTCAGCCCCAGGTAGTCGTTGCCCGAGAAGTTCAGATAGAGACGATCGCCGAGCCGGATCTGGCGGCCGTTGCCGCCCTCGGTGGTCTGTCGCCGACGGTAGGCGGCGTTGAGACGCCGTTCTGCCAGCGCCTGTTCGATACGTTGTTGCCAGCTCATCACAGCGCCGCGTTGTAAAACTCGGCGGTATCGGCGTTCAGCAGCTGCTTAGCCAGCACCTGCTGTTGCTGGTTGTCGCCATGTTCGGTGGCGGTCTGCTGCGGGTTCAGCCCCAGCTTGCGGAACAGCTGCAGATCCTTGTCTTCTTCCGGGTTCGGCGTGGTCAGCAGCTTGCAACCGTAGAAGATCGAGTTGGCGCCGGCCATAAAGCACATCGCCTGCGTCTGTTCGTTCATCTGTTCACGGCCGGCGGAAAGGCGGACATAAGAGGACGGCATCATGATGCGCGCTACCGCGATGGTGCGGATGAAATCGAACGGATCGACGTCGTCGTTATCCGCCAGCGGCGTGCCTTTTACCTTCACCAACATGTTGATCGGCACGCTCTCCGGCGGTTTCGGCAGGTTAGCCAGCTGCACCAGCAGCCCGGCGCGATCGCGCACCGTTTCCCCCAGCCCGACGATGCCGCCGGAGCACACTTTGATGCCGGCGTCGCGCACCTTGTCGAGCGTATCCAGGCGTTCCTGGTAGCTGCGGGTAGTGATGATGCTGCCGTAGAACTCCGGCGAGGTGTCGAGGTTATGGTTGTAATAATCCAGCCCGGCTTCCGCCAGCCGTTCGGCCTGAGTGCCGTCCAGCGTGCCCAGCGTCATGCAGGTTTCCATGCCCATCGCTTTCACGCCCTGCACCATCTGCTGCAGATAAGGCATATCGCGCTCGTGCGGGTTCTTCCACGCCGCGCCCATGCAAAAACGGGTCGAGCCGTTCGCTTTGGCCTTGCGTGCCGATTCCAGCACCTGCTCGACCTGCATCAACCGCTCCGACTCCAGGCCGGTCTTGTAGCGTGAGCTCTGCGGGCAGTATTTACAGTCTTCCGGGCAAGCGCCGGTCTTGATCGACAGCAGCGTGCTGACCTGCACCTGACGCGGGTCGAAGTGCTGGCGGTGTACGGTTTGCGCTTCGAACAGCAGTTCCAGCAGCGGTTTATCAAACAGGGCCTGGGCTTGCCCTACTGTCCAGTGAATGCGGTCGGCCATCATGGCGTCTCCAAAACGAAAAAGTGTCGCCAGTTTAAATATTGTGGATATACTGTCAACCAATCTTAATTCAATTTGGTTTACAAGTATGTCTGTGACCGCTTCCGACCTGGCGTTTGACCAACGCCATATCTGGCACCCCTACACCTCCATGAGCCGCCCGTTACCCTGTTACCCGATCGAATCGGCCAGCGGCGTCGAACTGCAGCTGGCGGACGGCCGGCGTCTGGTGGACGGCATGTCCTCCTGGTGGGCGGCGATCCACGGTTACAACCATCCGCGCCTGAATCAGGCCGCCAGCCAGCAGTTGGAGAAGATGTCACACGTGATGTTCGGCGGTATTACCCATCCGTCCGCCATCTCGTTGTGCCGTCGGCTGGTGGAAATGACGCCAGAGGCGCTGCAGTGCGTGTTCCTGGCAGACTCCGGTTCGGTGGCGGTGGAAGTGTCGTTGAAGATGGCGCTGCAGTACTGGCAGGCGCGCGGCGAGCGCCGGCAGCGCATCCTGACGCTGCGCCACGGCTATCACGGCGATACCTTCGGCGCGATGTCGGTCTGCGATCCGGACAACTCGATGCACAGCCTCTATCAGGGCTATCTGGCGCCGCACCTGTTCGCGACCGCGCCGCAGTGCCGCTTCGACGAAGAATGGCGTGAAGAAGATATTGCACCGTTCGCCGCGCTGCTGGAGCAGCACGCCGGTGAAGTGGCGGCGGTGATCCTGGAACCGGTGGTGCAAGGCGCCGGCGGCATGCGCATCTACCACCCAACCTACCTCAAGCGGGTGCGCGAGCTGTGCGATCGCCATCGGGTGCTGCTGATCGCCGACGAGATCGCCACCGGCTTCGGCCGCACCGGCAAGCTGTTCGCCTGCGAGCACGCGCAGGTGGTGCCGGACATTCTCTGCCTGGGCAAGGCGCTGACCGGCGGTTACATGACCCTGTCCGCCACCCTGACCACCCGCCATGTGGCGGAGACCATCAGCAACGGCGCGGCCGGCTGTTTTATGCACGGCCCGACCTTTATGGGCAATCCGTTGGCCTGCGCGGTGGCGGACGCCAGCATGGCGCTGCTGGCGGAAAATCGCTGGCAGGCGCAGGTGAGCGCCATCGAAGCCCAGCTGAAACAGGAACTGCTGCCGTTGGCGGCGCTGCCGAAGGTGGCGGACGTGCGGGTGCTGGGGGCGATTGGCGTGGTGGAAATGCGCGAACCGGTGAATGTCGCCGAGCTGCAGCGCGGGTTCGTCGAGCGCGGGGTATGGATCCGGCCGTTCGGCAAGCTGATTTACCTGATGCCGCCTTACATCATCGAAGCGGAACAGCTCAGCCGCCTGACCGCCGCCGTGGCCGCCGCCGCGCGTTAATGCCTTACCAATGCTGGTCCAGATAGCGGGCCAGCAACCCCAGACACAGCAGCCAGAGTAAAATGATCATCGCCGCCGCCATGCGGCCGGTGGGGTTGTCGACGCGTTTTTGCGCCTTCTCGCGCAGCTCGGCCATCAGCGGCTTGGGGATCAGGCGAACCGCCAGCATGATGCCCAACGGCACGATGATCACATCGTCCAGATAGCCCAACACCGGAATAAAATCCGGGATCAGATCGATCGGCGAGATCGCATAGCCGGCCACCAGCAGCGCGATCAGCTTGGCGTACCACGGGGTGCGCTTATCACGGGCGGCCAGCCACAGCGCGTAAATATCGCGCTTGATGCCTTTGGCCCAACGGCGCAGCCAGCCGAACCACGGCGTGCGTTTTTTCAGTGAAATCATGATTACTTCATATAAGAACGTAAAACGGTCATCAATTGCTCGATGTCCTGCTCGCGCTGCTGCGGCGTAGCGTCCGCGGCAGCCAGATGTTCGCGCACATGCCCTTCCAGCACCTGCGCCATCAAACCGTTGACCGCGCCGCGCACCGCCGCGATCTGCTGCAGAACAGCCGAACATTCGCCGCCGCTCTCCAGCGCACGTTCCAGCGCTTCGGCCTGCCCTTTAATGCGGCGCACCCGCGCCAACAGCTTCTTTTGATCTCTGTGGGTATGGCTCATCATTTCCGCCTGATTGTTATTTACTATACTGGGGTATAGTATATTTCAGCACACTATCTTTTGCTGAGGAACTTCACCATGACGTCTCACGCGCCCGTTTTGCACCGCGAACACAGCCACGTTTTTGACGATGGTAACCCATTGGCCGAAAGAAACACCAGATGGGCGGTGATACTCACCGCCAGTATGATGGCTATCGAGATCGCCGGCGGCTGGCTGTTTAACTCGATGGCGCTGCTGGCCGACGGCTGGCACATGAGTTCACACGCGCTGGCGCTGGGCCTGTCGGTGCTGGCTTACGGCGCCGCACGCCGGCTGGCCAAGGATCGCCGCTTTAGCCTCGGCACCTGGAAGATCGAAGTGCTGGCCGGTTACACCAGCGCGGTGTTGTTGGTGCTGGTGGCGGCGCTGATGCTGTTTCAGTCTGGGCAGCGGCTGCTGAATCCCAGCCCGATTCATTACAACGAAGCCATCGCCATCGGCGCGATCGGGCTGGCCGTCAACCTGCTCTGCGCCTGGCTGTTGCGCGGTGGCGGCCATCATCATCATCGCGGGGATGACCACGACGACACTCATCATGACCTCAACCTGCGTTCCGCCTATGTTCACGTGCTCGCCGACGCCGCCACCTCGGTACTGGCGCTCATCGCGCTGTTCGGCGGTAAGCTTTGGGGCGCCGCCTGGCTCGATCCGCTGATGGGCATCGTCGGCGCGGCGATGGTGGCCGCCTGGGCCTATAGCCTGATGCACGATAGCGGAAAGATTTTGCTGGATGCCGAAATGGACGCCCCCGTGGCGCAAGACATCCGCCAGGCCCTGGCCGCTTCCGGCCACGCGCTCACGCTGACCGATCTGCATGTAGGCCGCATCGGCAAAGGAAAATATCATTGCGTCCTCGCCCTGAGCAGCGCCGATCGCGCCCTCACCGCCGATCGGGTGCGCCAACTGTTGGCCGCGCATCCCGAACTGGTGCATGTCACCGTCGAGATCAACCGTCCGCCGTTGGCGCAAGGGGTTGTATTGTTCCACCGAAAAGATCTAGCTTAAGGGTCCGCGTTTATCGACAACTGGGAGTCATTATGGCTTTTCGTTTGTACAGCAACGATCTGCAGGACGGCGGCACAATGCCGCAGACGCAGGTCTTCAACGGCATGGGCTACCACGGCGATAACCTGTCGCCGCACCTGGCCTGGGACGGCGTGCCCGCCGGCACCAAGAGCTTCGTCGTCACCCTGTACGATCCCGATGCCCCGACCGGCTCTGGCTGGTGGCACTGGGTGGTGGCCAATATTCCGGCCGACGTGCGTGAGCTGCCGCAGGGCGCAGGCTCCGGTAAAGCGCCGCTGCCGAGCGCCGCGCTGCAAACCCGTACCGACTTCGGCTCAGCCGGTTACGGCGGCGCAGCGCCGCCGAATGGCGAAAGCCACCGCTATCAGTTCACCGTGCATGCGCTGGACGTAGAAAGCATTGAGGTGGATGAAGGTTCCAGCGGCGCGCTGGTGGGCTTTAACGTGCATTTCCACAGCCTCGGCAGCGCCACGCTGACAGTGATGTTCAACTGATCTCCCACCCATAAAAAAGCGCGGCTCAACCGAACCGCGCTTTTTCCATACTCGTCTGACCGCCGAATTACTTCGCCAGCACGCTGACCCACATCGGGCCTTTGCCCACCGGATAACGTGCCAGCGTGGTCAGCTCGCCGCTGGCCTGGTCAATTTCATGCACCGCGATGTGATCGGACTTCTGGCCGGACGAAATCACGAAGCGGCCGCTGTGATCGATATTGAAACCGCGCGGCTGCGTTTCGGTCGGATAATAGCCGACCACGCTCAGCGTGCCGCCGTCTTCGGAAACGCTGAAGAGGGTCAGAATGCTGGCGGTGCGATCGCTGGTGTACAGGAAACGGCCGTTCGGCGTGATATGAATGTCCGCCGCCCAGCGGGTGCCGTCGAAGTCGGCCGGCATGATATCCAGTGTTTGCGTCACGGTGTATTTGCCGCCGTTTTCCGAAATGGCCAGCACGTCTACCGTGCCGTTCAGCTCATTGACGCAGTAAGCGAACTTATCGTTGTGGTGGAATGCCATATGGCGCGGACCGGCACCGGCGGCGATATCCACCGCCTCCTGCACGTGCGGCGTCAGCTGGCCCGTCAGGCTCAGGTTGAACAGGCGGATGCGGTCCTCTTTCAGACACGGCACCAGCACCAGCTGGTTGGTCGGATCGATGTTCGCCGAGTGCGGCGCGTTCAGGCCGTCAATCTGCTGAATAGGCGCCGTCACCACGCCGTCATGGCCGATCGGGCTGATGCTGGCGCAGTTGCCGCTGTAGGAGGCGGAGAACAGGTAACGCCCCTGCAGATCGGTGGAGATATGGGTCGGGCTGCCCGGCAGCGGCGCCATGCCGGCCTGCTGCAGCGTGCCGTCCGCCTCGATGCGGTAGCTGACGATGCCGAACGCCGGACGCACGCCGACGTACAGGTGGGTCTTGTCCGGATGAAGGGTCATCGGCTGCACCTGGCCCGGCACGTCAACGGTTTGCAGCAGCGCCAGCGCGCCCGCGTCGTCCAACTGCCAGACGTGGATCTGCTGGCTCTCCGGGCTGGCGACATAAACGATTTGCTTCATGTGTTCTCCTTGCAAAGGGTAAAAGAGGAACCGGTTTCAGGCCGTTCGATTGCTCCTAGCTTACCGCACATCCGTCGCATGGCAACCCTGCTTAGCACCGGATGTTCACGCGGTTTTCTCCGTTGGCTATCCGGTGTACCATCGGATTAATTTTATGGCTAACGATAACGAGAACCCTATGAGCTACCGCGTCATCGCCCTCGATCTTGACGGCACCCTGCTGGACAATCAAAAACGCATCTTACCGCAGTCGCTGGAAGCGCTGGCGCTGGCGCGCGCCGCCGGCGTCCAGGTGGTGGTGGTCACCGGCCGCCATCACGTCGCCATCCATCCGTTCTACCAGGCGCTGCAGATAGACACGCCGGCCATCTGCTGCAACGGCACCTACCTGTATGATTTTCAGCAGAAAAAGGTGCTGGCCGCCGATCCGCTGGCGAAAGATCAGGCCAAACAGGTGCTGCAGATGCTCAAACAGACCGACATTCACGGGCTGATGTACGTTGACGACGCCATGCTGTATCAGGAACCGAGCGGCCACGTGACCCGCTCGCTGGCCTGGGCCGAAACCCTGCCGGCGGCACAGCGCCCAACGCTGCTGCAGGTCGGCAGCCTGGCGCAGGCGGCCGACGACGCGCAGGCGATCTGGAAATTCGCCACCTCGCACGCCGATATTCCTGCGCTGCGCGAGTTTGCCGACACGGTGGAAAAAGAGCTGGGGTTGGCGTGCGAATGGTCCTGGCACGATCAGGTGGATATCGCCAAAGGCGGCAACAGCAAAGGCAAGCGCCTGCGCCAATGGGTGGAATCGCAGGGACTGAGCATGGATCAGGTGGTGGCGTTCGGCGACAACTACAATGATATCAGCATGCTGGAAGCGGTCGGTTTGGGCGTGGCGATGGGCAACGCCGATGACGCGATCAAGGAACGCGCCGATCTGGTGATCGCCGATAACCTGCAGCCGGGCATCGCCGAGGTGATCCGCACCCGCGTACTCTAGTCTTTTCGCCCTCCCGCCGGGAGGGCCTGTCTTAGCGGCTCTCGCGGCTGATCGACACGCTCTTCACCTGCGCGTACAGCCACTGCCCGGGGCGGATCGCCAGTTCGTCTCGCGCCCACGGCGTGATGCGCGCCCACAACACGTGTTCCCCGACCGCCAGCTTCACTTCCACCTGCCCGCCCACGTCCAGACACTCGCTGACCTTGGCCGGCAACACGTTGCGAATGCTGCTGTTGACCGGCGGTTGCAGCACCAGCGAGACGTCGGCGGCGTTGATACGAATGCGCAGTTGGGTGCCCAATTCGGCGTCGATGCCGCTGACCCACAGCCGCTGATCGCCGAGCGCCAGCGCGGTCATAGCATAGCGTTGATGATGCTCAATCACGCTGACGCGCAGCACGCTGCTCTGATCTTCACGCTGCAGCCACGGCCGCAGCGCGCTGCTGGCCCAGACGGCTTCCAGTCCGCCGAACGCGCGCACCTCGCCGCGATCCAGCACCATCACCTGCTCGGCCAGACGCAGGATCTCGTCCAGGCTGTGGCTGACGTAGAGGATAGGGATGTTGACGTCCTGCGCCAGCCGCTCCAGATACGGCAGCAGCTCGCGTTTGCGCGGCAGATCGAGCGAGGCCAGCGGTTCGTCCATCAGCAGCAGTTCCGGCGCGGTCAGCAGCGCGCGGCCGATCGCCACCCGCTGTTTTTCACCGCCGGAGAGCGTCAGCGGCAGCCGATTGAGCAGCGGCCCGATGCCCAACAGCTCGACAATAGTATTGAACTGCGCGCGCATGCCGGCCGCCATGCCGTACTGCAGGTTGCCGCGCACCCGATAATGCGGGAACAGGCGCGCATCCTGAAATACATAGCCGATACGGCGCTTTTCCGGCGGCAGGCAGAGGCCCGCGGCGGTATCCACCAGCGTGCGGCCATTGAGCGCGATGCGCCCCTGTTGCAAACGGGTCAGGCCGCCGATGGCGTTGATCAATGAAGTTTTACCCGCGCCGGACAGGCCGAAAATCGCGGTGATGCCCTGCGCCGGCAAATCGGCGCGGACGTTGAGATTAAGGTCGCCCAGCTGCTGCGAGAAATCCAGCTCCAGCATTTACACCCCCATCCGTTTGCGGCCCCAGCGGGCCAGCCATTCGGACACCATCAGGGAAGCCAGCGACAGCACGATGGCGATCACGCACAGACGCGCGGCGGCGGCTTCCGCCCCCGGCGTTTCGATCAGCGTATACATCGCCAGCGGAATGGTGCGGGTTTCACCGGGAATGTTGGAGACAAAGGTGATGGTGGCGCCGAACTCCCCCAGCGAACGGGCAAAGGCCAGCACCACGCCGACAATGACGCCGGGCAGCGACAGCGGCAGCGTGATGGTGAAAAACACCCGCCACGGGTTGGCGCCCAGCGTGCGCGCCGCCTGCTCCAGCCGGGTATCCACCGCCTCCAGCGCCAGCCGGATGGCACGCACCATCAGCGGAAACGCCACCACCGCCGATGCCAGCGCGGCGCCGCGCCAGCTAAAGCTGAAGCTGAAGCCGAACCAGTCGTACAGCCACTCGCCGATGACGCCGCGCCGCCCCATGGCGATCAGCAGCAAATAGCCGACCACCACCGGGGGCAGCACCAGGGGCAGGTGAATGACGCCGTCCAGCAGCGCCTTGCCGGGAAAGCGGCAACGCACCAGCACCCAGGCCATCAGAATGCCGAACGGCAGGCTGCAGACCACCGCCAAACCGGAGACTTTCAGGCTCAGCTCAACCGCCTGCCACTCGTACTCACTCAGGATCATTTACGCGGGGTGAATCCATAATGTTCAAAAATAGCGGCCGCTTCCGGGCCCTTCAGATAGGTATAGAAAGCGCTGACCGTCGGATTTTGACGATCTTTCACCATCGCCATCGGATATTCAACCGGTTTGTGGCTGTCTTCCGGGAACACGCCTACCACTTTCACCTTGTCGCTGGCGACCGCGTCGGAGCCGTAGACGATGCCGAGCGGCGCTTCACCGCGCTCCACCAGCGCCATCGCGCTGCGCACGTTGTTGGCGCGCGCCAGTTTCGGCTCCAGCGTGCGCCAGGCGCCCAGATGCTCCAGCGCCTCTTTGGCGTAGATGCCGGCCGGCACGTGATCCGGATCGCCCACCGCCAGGCGGCCGCCGCTGAGCAACTTGGCCCAGTCGGTCTGCTTGTCGATGGCGATCTTGTCTTGTTTATCGCTCTTGGCGGCGATCAGCACCAGCTCGTTACCCAGCAGCGTGTAACGGGTGTCTTTCACCATCTGCTGCTTGTCGATGGCATAATCCATCCACTGCTGATCGGCGGAGATAAACAGATCGGCCGGGGCGCCCTGCTCAATTTGGCGCGCCAGCGTAGAAGACGACGCGAAGGAGGAAACCACCTGCACGTCCTTGCCTTTTTGATATTGGGTGGCGATGTCCTGCAGCGCGTTGGTCAGCGACGCGGCGGCGAACACGGTGATCTTTTCCGCCGCCGAGGCCTGAGCCACCAGGCCCGATGCCAACACGATCCCGCCAACCCATTGGGTCCATTGCTGTTTCATTGTTTTTCTCCGCAAGTTAACGTGCATTATCACTCTTCGTTATATAAAAAATAATATAACGCGGCGCGAAAGCTTGTCATGCGGTTTATCGGCAAAGCGTGAGATAACTTGAGGAATGCCCGCCGGGCGATGCCGACGGGTATCGGGATAGGGAACGGTCAGTGCTGGGTGCGGTTTTCTTTCGAACGGCCCACTTTGGAGAAGACGTTGAACACTTCGCCAAAACCGTAGATCAGACCGAGAATGAGCGCCATGACCACCGGCACCATCACCACGGCGAATAACAGACTTTTCAATAATTCCAACATGATAGCCTCGCTTAACTGCCCATTGAGCGGCAAATGCCTTTCACCGCATATCGGGTTATTCTAACCCAAAAAAATCGCTAAAACCGGAGTTATTTTAGCCAGCGAGGCGAAATTGTGATCGGCCAAACGTGCCCTTTTGACCGATCTCATCCCGCCGCGGGGTAATAGATCAGCGGCGGCGCATAGCCGGCGGGCGCCGCCAGCCGGGCCTCCACCCCGTATACCGCGCGAATGTGCTCCGGCGTCAGCGCCTGCTGCGGCGTGCCCGCCGCACAGATCCCGCCCCGCTGCAGCAGCGCGACCCGATCGCAATAACAGGCCGCCAGATTCAGATCGTGCAGCGTCACCACCACGCTGAGCTTCAGCCGCCGCAGCAATGCCATAAACTGCTGCTGATGAGCGATATCCAGGTGGTTGGCGGGTTCGTCCAGCAGCAGCCACGGCGTTTGCTGCGCCAGCGCGCGCGCCAGGTGCACCCGCTGCTGTTCACCGCCGGACAGCCGCTGCCAATCGCGATCGGCCAGGTGGCTGATGCCCACCTGCTCCATCGCCTGCCCGGCGAGGCGGCGATCCTCGGTACCAAAACCGCGCCAGCGGCCGATATGGGCCAGCCGCCCTAACAATACCGCCTCCTTCACCGGCAGCGCGAAGGTGCCGGGGGCGGATTGCTCGAGAAAAGCGATGCGCCTGGCGCGTTCCCGCCCGGTAAACGCGGCGATCTCGCGCCCTTCCAGCCAAACGCGGCCGCCGCCGGCGGGCTGCAGCCCGGCCAACAGCTTGAGCAGCGTGGATTTACCGCTGCCGTTGACGCCGAGCACGCCGGTGATCTCACCGGGCAAGGCGCAGAAACTGAGGTTTTCCAGCACCGTGCGCGCGCCCACTCGCCAACTTACCCCCTCGGCGCACAGACCGAATTGCGTTTTTTCAACCGTCATGCATTGACCTTCCGATACAGCAACAGCAGGAATACCGGCACTCCCAATAGCGCCGTCAACACGCCGACCGGCAGTTCGCGCGGGGCAAACAGCGTTCTGGCCAGCGTGTCCGCCGCCACGGCGAACAAAGCGCCGCACAGCGCGCTGGCCGGCAACAGCTGACGATGCCGCGAGCCGACCAGCCGCCGGGCGACGTGCGGCACCGTCAACCCGATAAACCCCACCGCGCCGCTGAACGCGACGATCGCCGCCGTTAGCGCGGTGGTCGCCACATACAGCAGCAGCTTCAGCGGGGCCACCGCCACCCCCAGCGAAGCGGCGGTCACGCCGCCGAACGCCAGCGCGTCCAGCTCACCCGCCCGCAGCCAGCAAAGCAGCAGCGTCGCCGCCAGCGCCAGCCCGCACAGCCCGACCTGTGGCCAGCGCGCGTCGCTGAACGATCCCAGCAGCCAGAACATCACGCCGCGCGTGGCGTTGGCGTCTGCCTGCCAGAGGGTGATCAGCGAAGTCAGTGCGGAGAGCAGTTGCGTCACCGCCACCCCGGCCAGAATAAACAGCGTGGACTCCCCCTGCAGCGAACGCCCGGCCAGCAACATCACCAGCGCAAACGCCCCCAGCGCGCCGCTAAACGCCCCGCCGGACACCGACAGCAGGCCGCCCCCCAGCCCCAATACCAGCACCGTCACCGCCCCCACGCCCGCGCCGGAGGAGATCCCCAGCACCCAGGGATCGGCCAGCGGGTTGCGGGTCAGCGACTGCAGCACGGTGCCCGCCAACGCCAGCCCGGCACCGGCCACCGCCGCCAGCAGCGCGCGCGGCATCCGCAGCGACCAGATGATGCGCTGATACACCTCGGCATCGGTCGCCGCGCCGCCGCTGACGCCGAATACGATGCGCCAGGCGTCGTGCCACGCGATCGGCGCAGGCCCCGACAAGGTGGCGCTCAGCAGGGCCATCGGCAGCGCCGCCGCCAGCAACAGCAGCCAGCCGGCCTCACGGCCGGGCAGTAACCGCCGGCTCATGCTATTTCCAGCCTGCGATCACATAGTCGTCCAACAGCTGCCACACCGTCCCCGCCTCGCTGAAACCGGCCTGCCTGAGGGCCGCGAGCTGGAAATCCACCGGCGTCGGCGGCGGCACCGGGCGGCCGGCGAACAGCGCCTCACGCTCGGCCTGATAAGCGGCCAACGCCGGCAATTGCAGCGCGCTGGCGAACCAGCGATCCCAATCCTCGACGCCGTTGTCCCAGGCGCGTTGCTGGGTCTGCTCATCGTGCCGCTCGGCCAACGCCTTCAGCCGTGGCTGACGGTGGTCATAGCGCTGATGATCGGCATTGAGGAATACACCGCCGTCGGCCAACAGCCCGGCGACGTTGCGGTACAGCGCCAGTTGCTGCTCCGGCATCAGCCAGTGCAGCGCCGTGCTGGACACCGCCGCCTGCGGCGCGGGGCCGGACAGCGCGGAAAAACAGGCAGGATCCGCCAGATCGGCCTGCAGAATGCGGATCCGATCGCCATACTCCGCCAGTGCGCCGCGCGCCACCGCCAGCAGCAACGGATCGAGATCGATGGCGGTTACCCTGGCCTGCGGAAAGCGCTGCAAAATGCGCAGGCTCAGCGATCCCGGGCCACAGGCTAGATCCACCACGTGAAAATCCTGGCCGGCGGCCAGCGCCAGCACCTCCAGCTGGGCGTTAAAACGCGCTTCCCGCTCGGCGATGTAGGCCGCCTGCTGGCGATCCCAGGAGTCCAGCAGCGAAGATAATGAAACGGCAGTCATATCAAGGTTCCTTGTTGGAAAAAGTCGTAGCCTGCGGCGGCAAGGCCGCCAGGCCTCGAATCAAACGGCCCAGCGCCGCCACGGTGCGGGCGGAAGGGTCCATGTCGTAACCGGGGAGGATCACGTAGCGCCGCTGACGCACGGCGCGCAGCGTCGCGGTCAGCGGGTGATGCTCCAGAAAGGCGATCTTGTCGGCCGCGCTGTCCCCGAAGCCGCCGCGCGGCAGATCGCCAAGCACGATCGCATCCGGATCGCGGGCGGCGATAACCTCCCAGGATACCGTCGGCCACAGCTCGGGCAGATCGCCGAACAGGTTCTCGCTGCCGACGCTTCGGCTCAGCAAACCTGGTGCGCCGCAGCAGCCCGCCACGTAGGGCGTCTGCGTGCCGGCATACCACCACAGCAGACGTAAATGCGGCAGCGGCGCGCGCTGCGCCTCAAACGCCTGGAGTTGCCCACGTAGCCGCGCGATCGGCGCTTCACCGCCGCGGCTGACGTTGAAAATGCGCGCAAGCTCCCGCAGCTCGGTGAAGATGTCTTCAAACGTCAGCGCAGCGGCGATCGCGCTTTGCTGGCCGCTGCAGGCGCCGGGAGAGAGGTAAGTGCCGATGCCCCATTCCGCCAGCCGCGTCCGATCGGGCGTTTCCGGGCTGTGCAGCCAGTAATAGCTGGCCGAATAGACAAAATCCGGCCGCATCAGCAGCAACGCTTCCGCCGTGGGCGGCGCCGGGCTGGTGGGCGCCCGCAGCGCATCGGCCGACGCCGTCGGCGCGGGATCGCGCATGCGGTCATACCCGACCACGCCGATTGCACGGGCGGCCAGCCCCAGCGCCAGCAGGTTTTCCAGCGCCGGATTGGCATAAACCAGCACCCGCTGCGGCGGCTGCGGGTAATCGCGCGTGACCCCGCAATTTTGCAGGCTGACGCTATCGGCACGCAGCGGCACGCCCCCGCCCAACCCCAGGGCGCACAACAACAGGCAAAGCCGGCGTTTCACGCCGTCAGAACCTGACCGACACGAAGGTTTCATAGCTGCGCGGCGGCGCGATCAGCGCCTGATCCGGGTAGGTGCGCTGATAGGCGTACAGCTGGTTGGTGGCGTTGCGAATGCGGAAACCGACATCGACGATCGGCGTCAGCTGATAATCCGCCGCCAGATCGAGCGTGGTGTACGCGCGCATCTTGCGCCGGTTGGCGTCGTCGTTATAACTGCTGCCGACGTAGCGCAGCGAAGAAGCCAGCCCCAGGCGCGCCGTCGCCTGATAATGCACGCTGAGGTTGGCGGTCCAGTCCGGGATATAGGCCGGGCGATTGCCGTTGTAGCTGCGCAGCGGGCTACCGCCGCGATAGTCGTCGTAGCGGGCGTGCGTGTAGGCGGCATTGCCGGCCAGCTCCCAACGATCGTCGGGACGCAGCACCACGCCAAGCTCGATGCCACGCGACGTCTGCCTGCCTACCGCGTTCAACGCATCCGGCCGCTGCGCGTCGGGCACAAACAGGTTGTCCTTGCGCAGTTCGTACAGCGCCAGCGTCGCCTCGCCCTTGTTCCCCCAGAACTGCCCTTTGGCGCCGGCCTCCCACTGGCGCGCTCGCGTCAGCGGCAGATCGGTCTGCGTTGGGCTGAGGAAGAACAGATCGTTGCCCGGCTCCTGGCCGGTGGTGTAGTTGGCGTAGAGCGTGAGGTTATCGGTCAATGCATAGCTGGGGCCCAGGCTCCAGGTGCTGAAAACATAAGTGTGGGCGCGGCTCTCTTCCTGCGGCCCCTGGAAGCGCCAATCCATGTTCATATGGTTGTAGCGCAGCTGGCCCAGCAGCGCTAAACGCTCGGTCAGGCTGAAGCGGTCTTCAAGAAAGGCGGCGTACTGATTCTGAGTGACGTGGCGCACCGGCGCACGCTGGCTGGCGGTGCCCTGAGCGAACGGCTCTCTGGGCGGCGCGCCGAGCGGCACGTCCTCGGAGCCGGGGAAACCGTTGGAGTAGTACTGAAAATGCCGCTTGCTCAGATCGAAGCCGACCAGTAACCGATTATCGAAACCGGCGATAGCGTGATCGAACACCAGCGAACTGCGGTTGCCGATCAGATCGTCGTCGTGCGCCAGAGCGCCGAAAGAGTCGCGGTTGACGTCGCCGGGCCGGGCCGCCGCCGCGACGCGGAAACGCTCGACGTTGCGCCATTCGCGAAAGCCGCTGTAGTAATAGAATTGGTTATGCCACTCCACTTCGGGCGTCATAAACCAGTCCAGACTGGCCTGAAATGCGGTGGCGTTGCTCTGGATACGGCTGTCGGTCAGGTTGTTGTAATTGATGTCGCGCAGCTCGCCGGCAATGCGCCCATTCAGCAGCGGCGTGCCGTAGTAAGGATTGTTGGTGCGGTTGAGCATGCGGTCCAGGCTCAGCGTCAGCAGCGCATCGTCCGTCAATTTAAACAGCAGCGAGCCGGATACCCGCTTCTGCCGATCGCGTTCATACTGCACGTTGCTGCCGCTGTCGTTGCCGCTGACGTCCAACCGGTACGCCATCACATCGTCCACCAGCGCGCCGCCGGCACCCAGATGCAAACGCTGGCTGCGGTAGCTGCCGAGGCCATAATCGAGCTCGAACGGCTGCCGGTTGAAGGTCGGCCGCCGCGAGATCAGGTTGACGCTGCCGCCTGCGGCGCTCAGCCCGTTCAAGGCCGACCCCGGCCCACGCAGCACCTCGATGCTGTCGTAATGCGCCGGATCGCCCAGTTGCAGCGTACTGCCGGGCATCTCTACGCCGTTATACAGCCAGGCGATCGGCCGAAAACCGCGTGCGGAAAAGTTGTTGGACAACGTTGGCGAAGCGACGCCGGACAGACCGGTAGCGTACTCGACGGCGGCGGCCAGCGAACGATCGCCCCGCTGTTGGATCGCCCGCGCGCTGATAATATCGACGCTGCGCGGCGTCTCCCGAGCGGTCAGCCCGATCTGCGAAGCGCTGCGGCTCACGGCGTTCAACGCATCGTAACGCCCGGCGGGGGCCGCCGCCTCCACGGTGAGCTGTTCTTCACACCCCGTGGCATTGCGGGCTTTATCGCAGTCGGCGGCGAAAGCCAGCGGCGCTGTCAGTGTGCCGCCGATCCATGCGGCGGCAAGGCATAAAGGTTTTTTGGGCGTGCCAAGACGCCGGCGTGTCGTACTCATGTGGAGCATCCCTGTGGTGAAATAAAAACCGGCCGCAGCCGGCGTAAAGCCTTATCGTTTTTCTGTTATGTTATATTATTACAATATTGCAATACCAGTCTTTATTGCCCCACTCTCCCACGCACGGCGTTTGGCGCTTTGCCGCCAAATCGGCGACAATACGGTTTTTGCCGCCGACAGGATGCGCTATGCAGGCCGAAATTCTTCTGACTCTCAAACTCCAGCAAAAGCTGTTCGCCGATCCGCGCCGCATCGCGCTGCTGAAACAGGTTCAGCACACTGGCTCCATCAGCCAGGGCGCCAAACTGGCGGGCATCAGCTACAAAAGCGCCTGGGACGCCATCAATGAGATGAACCAGCTGGCGGAACACACGGTGGTGGACCGCGCCACCGGCGGCAAAGGCGGCGGCGGCGCGCAGCTGACGCACTACGGTCAACGGCTGATCCAGCTGTATGACCTGCTGGGCCAGGTGCAGCAAAAGGCCTTCGACGTGTTGCAGCAGGACGATCTGCCGCTCGACAGCCTGCTGGCGGCCATCTCGCGCTTCTCGCTGCAAACCAGCGCGCGCAATCAGTTCTTCGGCACCGTGATCGAACGCGATCATCAGCAGGTGCAGCAGCACCTGGCGATTTTGTTGAACGACGGCACCACTCGCCTGACGGCGGCCATCACTCAGCAAAGCGCCGACCGGCTGCAGCTGACGCCCGGCAAAGAGGTGCTGGCGCTGATCAAAGCGCCCTGGGTGCGGTTAAGCGTCGAGACGGGGGAGCATACCGGTGCGGATAACGCGCTGGCGGGCGTGGTAGCCGGCATTCAGCCGGGGGCCGAACACAGCGAGGTGCTGGTGACGCTGGCGGGGGGCGAAACCCTGTGCGCCACCCTGACGACGGCGGAGTTGCAGCGCCTGCAGCTGAGCGTCGGTACCGCCGTACACGCCCTGTTCAACGCCGACCACGTGATTATCGCCACGTTGTGTTAAGCGCAACGTGATGTTGCGTTTTTGCTGATTGACATCACCGTGCAATGCGCCTATTTCTAAGGCAAATAATTGCAAAAAAAGGAACAGGTGATGTCGTCGTTGCACATTTCGCAAGGTTCATTCCGCTTAAGCGATACCCGTACCCTGACGCTGGATGCACTGGCGATCCAGGCCGGCGACAGCTGGGCCTTCGTCGGCGCCAACGGCAGCGGCAAATCCGCCCTGGCGCGCGCGCTGGCCGACGAACTGGTTCTGCTGAGCGGTGAACGCCGCAGCGACTTTCAGCATGCGGTGCGCATCTCCTTCGAACAGCTGCAAAAAATGGTCAGCGACGAGTGGCAACGCAACAACACCGACCTGCTCAGCGCGGACGAGGACGATACCGGCCGCACCGCGGCGGAGATCATTCAGGAAGAGGTGAAAGACGCCGCGCGCTGTGAGCGGCTAGCCGCGCAGTTCGGCATCACCGCCCTGCTGACCCGCCGCTTTAAATACCTCTCCACCGGCGAAACGCGCAAGACCCTGCTGTGCCGGGCGCTGATGCCCGAGCCTGACCTGCTGATCCTCGACGAACCCTTCGACGGGCTGGACGTGCACTCGCGCGCACAGCTCGCCGCGTTGCTGAGCGAGCTTTCCTCCCAGGGCCAGACCGTGGTGCTGGTGCTCAACCGGTTCGACGAAATACCGGATTTTGTCCGGCAGGTGGGCGTGCTGGCGGACTGCACCCTAACCAGCCGCGGGCCGCGCAGCCAGGTGATGGCGGACGCGCTGGTGGCGCAGCTGGCGCACAGCGAAAACCTCAGCGGGCTGGCGCTGCCGGAAACCGAGGATCCGACGCAAAAAGTAGCCCTGCCGACGGACCGGCCGCTGATCGTCCTGCGCGACGGCGTGGTCAGCTATAACGATCGGCCGATCCTCAATCACCTCAACTGGCAGGTTAACCCCGGCGAGCACTGGCAAATCATCGGCCCGAACGGCGCCGGAAAATCCACGCTGCTCAGCTTGATCACCGGCGATCATCCACAGGGCTACAGCAACGATCTGACGCTGTTCGGCCGCCGTCGCGGCAGCGGGGAAACCATCTGGGAGATCAAGCGCCATATCGGCTACGTCAGCAGCAGTCTGCATCTGGATTATCGCGTCAACACCAGCGTGCGCAACGTGGTGCTGTCGGGGTTCTTCGATTCGATCGGCATTTATCAGGCGGTCTCGGATCGTCAGCGGCAGCTGACCGAGCAATGGCTGGCGCTGCTCGGGCTCGACGGCGCGCGCGGTGATGCCCCGTTCCATAGCCTTTCCTGGGGCCAACAGCGGCTGGCGCTGATCGCCCGTGCGCTGGTGAAACACCCGGCGCTGCTGATCCTCGACGAACCGCTGCAAGGGCTGGATCCGCTCAATCGCCAGCTGGTGCGCCGCTTCATCGACGTGCTGATCGGCCAGGGCGCCACCCAGTTGCTGTTCGTTTCGCACCATGCCGAAGACGCGCCGCAGTGCATCACTCACCGCCTCAGCTTCGTGCCCGACGGCGAGGGCGGCTACGGCTATCAACACCAGCGGCTGGAGGCGGCCTCCGCCTGAAACGCGGCGTAAACATATCCGGCAACACTTCACCGCAGCACATCACATTTGGCCTTTTATCATAGAAAGAAAGAAGGCCATTTTCTGGAGACGCCATGTCCGCTGCGTTGATTATCATCGACCTGATCGAGGATCTGATCGGGCCCAAAGGGCGCGCCAACCACTGCCGTGAACAGGTGGTGGCAACCCACCTGCTCGCTAACGTCAATGCCGCCACGGCCTATGCCCGGGTGCGAAAAATTCCGGTGATCTGGGTGCGGGTGGGATTCGCCGACGATTATCATGATATCCCGCCCCACTCGCCGTTGTTCAACCATCTCAAGCAGATCGGTGCGCTGCGGCTAAATGGCCCGGGCTGCCGCTGGGTGCCCGAACTGCATCAGGAAGAGACCGATCTGCAGTTTGAAAAAACGGCGGTTAGCGCCTTCTCCGGTAACAATTTGTTAGCCTGGCTGCGGCAACATCGGTGCCACCATTTGCTGCTGGCGGGTATCAGTACACCGCTCGCCATCGAGAGCACCGCGCGTCAGGCGCACGACGCCGGCTTTCAGGTGACCGTACTGCACGATCTGTGCGCAGCCCCTACGCAGGAGATCCACCAGCAGAGTCTGGATACCCTGCAAAACCTGGCCGAAATCACCCGTTCGCAGGCATGGATGAAAGGCTGACCCGCATCGCCGCCGATCGTGTGGGCCGGCATCATGCACGAATGCATCACTGCCCCGACCTTTAGCGTCATCCTGGTGTGCTACTATCCGCTCTAGCGCTCAATTTCGCCATCATCGCACGCCGCAAAGGCGCTGAGCGCCGTGTACATATTTTAAAGGGACATATTATGTGGGGCGTACTGGCTGCTTCGTTATTTTTCTTGCCGTTTAACCGGCTGATAGCCTGGGTGATCCTGGCCGCCTCGGCGGGTATGGGGCTTTATCATGGGGTACTGACGCCGCTCAGCCTGAGTTATATGCTGGCGATCGTAGCGCTAGCGGGGTTGCGTCACCATTTTCGCGCGCAGCGCAATCTGGCGATCGCGTTCGAAGGGTTGGTGGTCGCCGGCTGCGTGGCGCTGTTCTTGCATCTGGTGCCGGGCATCCACAACCAGCTGATGATCGACGGCGAGAAAGCCGGCCCGCTCAGCGCGCCGTTCACCATGTATTACAATTTCGACAAGGCGATGGTGCCCTTCCTGCTGTTCGCCTGCTTGCCCACGCTGTTTTCCGCCGAACCCGGCGGCAACGCCGGCAAAGTGGGCTGGATTGCGCTGCTGCTGGCCGTGCCGGCGCTGTTGCTGCTGGCCGTGGCGCTGGGCGGCTTAAAAATCGAGCTGCATGCGCCCGCCTGGATCCTGCCTTTCGTGATGGCGAACCTGTTCTTCGTCTGCATGGCCGAGGAAGCGCTGTTTCGCGGCTACCTGCAACAGCGCCTCAGCCAGTGGCTAGGCGCCTGGCCGGCGCTGATCGTCGCCTCCCTGGTGTTCGGCGCCGCACATTTGGCGGGCGGTATGCTGATGGTGATCTTCGCAACCCTCGCCGGGGTGATCTACGGCCTGGCGTGGATGTGGAGCGGCCGTCTGTGGGTGCCGATTCTGTTCCATTTCGGGCTTAATCTGACCCATCTGCTGTTCTTCACCTACCCGCTGTATCAGCATTCTTAACGGCTGACGCCGGCAGAGAGCCCCTTTCTGCCGGCTGGTCGGGTGAAAACGCTATCACTAGCACCTCACCGTATGACCTCAATCATGCCGCCCCCTGCTTTTCTCCGCCCGTACAGTGCTTTTCAATGAAGTGTAAACGATTCCATTTTTCGCGTTAGATCACCTTTTTACCGTCGCGAGCGTGCTATCTTTTTGCGCAATGACTTCTCCCTGTTCAGCAACGGGCGTATTAAAACGGTAATTGGAAGCGATTACACCCTTGTCGACGCCAAGAAGGAACCGTATGACGGAATTTAACCCTATCGACCATCCGCACCGCCGCTTTAACCCGCTGAGCGGCCAGTGGGTGCTGGTCTCACCGCACCGCGCCAAGCGCCCCTGGCAGGGCCAGCAGGAGACTGTCCCCACGGAAACGCTGCCGGCGCACGATCCCGACTGTTTCCTGTGCCCGGGCAACGCGCGCGTCACCGGCGATCGCAATCCGGAATATCGCGGCACCTATGTCTTTACCAACGATTTCGCCGCACTGATGAGCGATACGCCGCCGGCGCCCGACAGTCACGATCCGCTGATGCGCAGCCAGAGCGCGCGCGGCGTCAGCCGGGTGATCTGCTTCTCTCCCGATCACAGCAAGACTCTGCCCGAACTGACGCTGCCGGCGCTGGAGCAGGTGGTCACCACCTGGCAGGCGCAAACCGAGGAGCTGGGCAAGCACTACCCCTGGGTGCAATTGTTCGAAAACAAAGGCGCGGCGATGGGCTGCTCCAACCCGCACCCGCACGGGCAGGTCTGGGCCAACAGTTTTCTGCCAAACGAGGCCGAGCGCGAAGATCGCCTGCAACACGACTATTTCCGGGAACATGCCTCCCCGCTGCTGCTGGATTATGCGCAGCGCGAGCTGGCCGCAGGCGAACGCATCGTGGTGAACACCGAACACTGGCTGGCGGTGGTGCCCTACTGGGCCGCCTGGCCGTTTGAAACGCTGCTGCTGCCGAAAACGGCGGTGCAGCGCATCACCGATCTCAGCGCGGCGCAGAGCCGCGATCTGGCGCTGGCGCTGAAGAAGCTGACCAGCCGCTACGACAACCTGTTCCAGTGTTCTTTCCCCTATTCGATGGGATGGCACGGCGCGCCGTTCAACGGCGCCGACAACCGACACTGGCAGCTGCACGCCCATTTCTATCCGCCGCTGCTGCGTTCAGCCAGCGTGCGTAAATTTATGGTCGGTTACGAGATGCTGGCGGAAACCCAGCGCGATCTGACCGCCGAACAGGCCGCAGAGCGTTTGCGCGCCGTCAGCGATATTCATTACCGTGAAGCCGGAGCCCAAGCATGAGCCTGAAACCGCTTACCCATTCCCTGTTTACCGAACACTTCGGCTACGCGCCGGCGTTGACCATCCAGGCGCCGGGGCGGGTGAATTTGATCGGCGAGCATACCGATTACAACGACGGCTTCGTGTTGCCCTGCGCCATCGATTACCAAACCGTCATCGCCTGCGCCAAGCGCGACGACCGCCAGATCCGCGTACTGGCCGCCGATTATCAGAATCAGCAGGATCAATTCTCGCTCGACGAGCCGATCGTCAACCACCCCGATCAGCGCTGGTCCGACTATGTGCGCGGCGTGGTGAAACATCTTCAGCGACGCAACCCCGATTTCGGCGGCGCGGATCTGGTGATCGCCGGCAATGTGCCGCAGGGCGCGGGGCTCAGCTCCTCCGCCGCGCTGGAAGTGGCGGTAGGCCAGGCGCTGCAGGCGCTCTATCAGCTGCCGCTGGACGGCGTGGCGCTGGCGCTGAACGGCCAGGAGGCGGAAAACCAGTTCGTCGGCTGCAACTGCGGCATCATGGACCAGCTGATCTCCGCGCTCGGCCGGCGCGACAGCGCTCTGCTGATCGACTGCCGCTCGCTGGAGACCCGTGCGGTGCCGATGCCGGACAGCGTCGCGGTAGTGATCATCAACTCCAATGTGCAGCGCGGGCTGGTGGACAGCGAGTACAACACCCGCCGCAAACAGTGTGAAGAAGCGGCTCGGTTCTTCGGCGTCAAGGCGCTGCGTGACGTCAGCCCGGAACAGTTTGAAGCACGTCAACATCAGTTGGATCCGTTGGTGGCCAAACGCGCGCGCCATGTCATCAGCGAGAATACCCGCACGCTGGCGGCGGCCGATGCGCTGGCGGCCGGCGATCTGCAACGCATGGGCCGGCTGATGGCGGAGTCCCACGCCTCGATGCGTGACGACTTCGAAATCACCGTGGCGCCAATCGATCGGTTGGTCGAGATTGTCAAAGCGACGATCGGCTCGCGCGGTGGCGTGCGCATGACCGGCGGCGGCTTTGGCGGTTGCATCGTCGCGCTGATGCCACAGGATCTCGTGGAGACGGTGCGTGCCGCCGTGGCGCACGAGTATCCGCGGCAAACCGGCGGATTACAGGAAACGTTCTATGTCTGCCAG
This sequence comes from Serratia sp. CY47444, assembly GCF_052168635.1. NCBI lineage: Bacteria > Pseudomonadati > Pseudomonadota > Gammaproteobacteria > Enterobacterales > Yersiniaceae > Serratia > Serratia sp. CY47444. The sequence continues at coordinate 144,265 of NZ_JBJNMH010000002.1, read as the reverse complement.
GCTTCGCAGGGGGCCGGTACATGCTGACGATGAACACGGCAGCGGCGCCCGATGGGGAGCCTTATCAGCTGACGCAGCTGCAAAACGCCGCCGGCATGACGGTGACGCTGATGGACTGGGGCGCCACCTGGCTGTCCGCCGTCTTGCCGCTCAAATCCGGTGAAAAACGCGAACTGCTGCTCGGCTGCCGCAGCCCGGCAGACTACCCGCGCCAGGGCGCCTATCTGGGCGCCACCGTCGGCCGTTACGCCAACCGCATCGCCAACGCCAGCCTGCCCATCGATGGGACTCCCCATGCGCTGGCCGCCAATCAGGGCGTCCACCAGCTGCACGGCGGCCCCGACGGTTTTCATGCCCGCCGCTGGCGCCGGGTCCAGCAGGATGCGCAACAGGTCTGCTATGCGCTGCACTCGGCGGAGGGCGATCAGGGTTTCCCCGGCAATCTCGACGTGCAGGTCTGCTACCGTCTGACCCCGGATAATCGTTTGGAAATCAGCTATCTGGCACAGGTCGATCGCCCCTGCCCGGTCAACCTGACCAACCACGCCTATTTCAATCTGGACGGCGCCGGCACCGACGCCCGCGCCCAACGGCTGCAGCTGTTCGCCGATCGCTATCTGCCCGTCGACGCCGAGGGCCTTCCCTGCGCCGATCTGACGCCGGTGGACGACAGCGGCATGGATTTTCGTCAGCCGAAAACGCTGCTGCAGGATTTCCTGCGCGATCGCGACCAGCAGCGGGTAAAAGGCTACGATCACGCATTCTTGCTGCACCGCACCTGCGGCGCGCTGGAGAGCCCGGCAGCCCATTTGTGGTCCGCCGACGGCCAGGTGCAAATGAGCGTGTTCACCGACGCGCCTGCACTGCAACTCTACAGCGGCAATTTTCTGGCCGGCACGCCGGCGCGCGATGGCGGCAGCTACGCCAACCATGCCGGCGTGGCGCTGGAGAGCGAGTTTTTGCCGGACAGCCCGCACCATCCCGAGTGGCCGCAGCCGGACTGCTGGCTGCAACCGGGGAGTCGCTACCGCAGCGCCACGCATTATCAGTTTTATCCTATCTGACCCGCTACGCCCCTCGCCGTGCGGCCGGGGGCAATTTGTTATAAATGCTTACCTTTTAGCGCTATCCCCCTACCGGCGCCCACCTTCCCTTATTCCAAAGCGCGCACTACACTCAGGCTACCGTGATAAGCACAACGCCTTGTGCAACGTCACCATTTTCGGCCGATGGCGGCCAATCAATAGCTGAAGGAACACCTATGCGTCTGATTACTGCACTTCCATTGCTGGCGGGCTTAATGCTGAGCACCAATCTGATGGCGGCCGACGCGACGACGGCGACGAAAACGCCTTCTCCGGCGCAGGCCGCCCAACAGAAACGCATGACCGATTGCAACCAGCAGGCATCCACCAAATCGCTGAAAGGCGCCGATCGCTCCACCTTCATGAGCACCTGTCTGAAATCCGAAGGCTCCGCCGCGGCGGGCAAAACCCTGACGCCGCAGCAGCAGAAAATGAAAAGCTGCAACGCCGACGCCAAGACCAAGGATCTGAAGGGCGACGCGCGTAAAACCTTCATGAGCAACTGCCTGAAAAAATCGGCCTGATTTCCCCCACGCCACGGCGCGCCCGGAGCGATTTCGGCGCGCCGTTTCCCCCTCACAGCGCCAGCCTGAACGATTCAGCTTTTTCCTTTCGCCAGCCCTTACTTTGCGGCAAGAAATTGGCTATGGTTAGACACTATCGATTGCCGAGCCCCGGCCCGCGGCAATATAATGATTTTCGTTATCATTGAAATGTCAGATTATTAAGGAGTTAAGCTATGGCTGTAACTAAGCTGGTTCTGGTGCGTCACGGCGAAAGCCAGTGGAACCAAGAAAACCGCTTCACCGGTTGGTATGATGTTGATCTGTCCGACAAGGGCCGCACCGAAGCGAAAGCAGCAGGCAAGCTGTTGAAAGAAGAAGGTTTCACTTTCGACTTCGCTTACACCTCCGTACTGAAGCGCGCGATCCACACCCTGTGGAACATCCTCGACGAGCTGGATCAGGCCTGGTTGCCAACCGAAAAATCCTGGAAGCTGAACGAACGTCACTACGGCGCGCTGCAGGGTCTGAACAAAGCCGAAACCGCTGAAAAATACGGCGACGAGCAGGTGAAACAATGGCGTCGCGGCTTCGCGGTGACCCCGCCGGAGCTGACCAAAGAAGACGAACGTTACCCTGGCCACGATCCGCGCTACGCCTCGCTGAGCGAGCAAGAGCTGCCGCTGACCGAGAGCCTGGCGCTGACCATCGATCGCGTTATCCCTTACTGGGACGAAGAGATCCTGCCACGCATCAAGAGCGGCGAACGCGTGATCGTTGCGGCGCACGGCAACTCGCTGCGCGCGCTGGTGAAATACCTGGATAACCTGAGCGAAGACGAAATCCTCGAACTGAACATCCCAACCGGCGTGCCGTTGGTGTATGAGTTCGATGAGAACTTCAAGCCAACCAAACGTTACTACCTGGGTAACGCCGACGAAATCGCTGCAAAAGCGGCCGCCGTGGCGAACCAGGGTAAAGCGAAGTAATTTCGCCCGTTAACGAAAAAGCCCCCGGTTTTCACCGGGGGCTTTTTTATTACTGTCGCGGCTGCTGCGCCATCGCCTCGTTCACCGCGTCCAGCCGTTCCTGCATCGCCGGATGGGTGCTGAGCCAGGCAGGCAGCGCCCAGTCATCGGTCTTTTCTCGTTCAGGCGCCTGCGCCAACGCGCGATAGATCGCCGCCATTTCCGCCAGCGAACGCCCCTGGCGCTGCATTTCCGCTATCGCAAACGCATCGGCCTCACGCTCCATCCCGCGAGAAAACTGCATCTCATTCACGAAGGACGCGGACTGCAGCAACGTGTCGCCGATGCCGCTGACGTCACCCGTCATCCACATCAGCGTCAACGCCACCAGTGACGAACGCACCAGCATGCGCATCGGATGACGATAAGCGTGATGCCCCATTTCGTGCAGCATCACCGCCGCCAAGCCATCGTCGTTTTTCGACAAAGTGACCAGCTCATCGCTGAGCACCAGCGTGCCGTCTGGCAACATAAAGGCGTTCGGCGCACCGGGCACCGCCATCAACTTCAGCGACAGCGGCGTGCGCTCCTGGCGCATCTCAGGCGGCATCACCTGCCGGAACAGCTGTTGCAACGCCTGCTGCCGCTCGGCCGGGAGTGCGGAGGGCGCGAAGCCGCTCTGGTCCAAAAACGTCTGTGTATGCTCGCCCAGCGTCTGTTCCACCGAGGTGGGGATGCGCATGGCGATCTCGCTGCTCGCCCACGGCAGCACCACGTAAACGTAAGCCACTACCGCCAGCAGCGTCATCAGCAGCGCCAGGGCAACGCCGCGTTTATGGCGTTCCAGCCGATGTACCCACCCCGGCGAACGACGCTGATAGAACCAGCGGCGAAAGGCCGCATCGTCATCCGGCACAAAGCGCGCACCGTCGCTAAAGGTGAGCGTCAGCGGAATATTGCCCAGCGCGGCAGAAACGGTGATGTCCGCCAGCGGGATGTAACGCTGTTCATCCTGCCGCTGCAGCGTCACGCCTTCGCCGCTTTCGTTCACCAGTAAACGGGCCGCCTCACGTGCGGCCCGCCCCGGCAATTGATAAGCGCCTTCAAGGATCATCGGCGCCTCAGAAGCTGCCGCCCAGATCCAGCGCCTGCACCGCTTCTTCGGCCACCGCGCTGTTGGCAGTTTCCTGATGCGCAGTAATGTTCAGCAGCGCCAAATCGCCTTCAACCGCCGTGCAGGCCGCCAGATAACGGGCATGGCGCACTTCCGCCACCGGCGCCGCCAAACCGAGCGAGAACAGGGTAATCAGGGTATTGGTGATCAACAATCCCATGTACGGCATCGTTTTCATTGAGGAATGCAGCTTGATGTCGCCGTTCAGCCTTGCCTGGTTAAACAGGTAGTTGCGTTGGGCGACAACCTGGTAACTGCTGGCCACCAGGGCGCCGATCAGCAGCACCACCATCATCAGCAGCAGGCTGCTGATATTGTCCAGCACCAGCACATCAATGGCTTCATTGGTCAACATGCCCATCAACACCATCTGATAGAGGGTAAGGAAGAACGAACCGATGCACACCAGCGCGACCAACATGAACGGCAGGAATATGAGCAGGCCAACCAAGGCAAATTTGATAAAGGCCGATTTCTTCAGTTCGGCAATAAACGGTGTCTTCCCGAAAAACAGGTTATTAACGTACAAGTCATGCTGCAGTGCGCTAATAATGCCGTTTACCGCCGCAAATGCCGGCACGGCCAAAATCAGCGTCAGCACCAGCATAAAAGCAATAGCGTTGATGCTGCCAAGACCGCTGCCAATGCCGAGCAAGACGATCAGACCGACATACAGCCCGATAATCAGCAATAACGGGCAGAACAGTAAAGCCCAATAGGCGCGCCCGGTGCGGCAGACATAATTAAAACGCACGCCGCGATAGCTCGACATAATCGCATTGTAACGCCAGCTGCGGATAACGATCCACGGCAACAGGGCAAGCAACACCAGCAAAGCCAGCAGCCCCAGCAGAGGCGTTATCGCCAGCAAGATATAAAACACGATGATGCCGCCGATCACCAACAGCCGCCCTTTCAGAATTTGCAGCGGTTGTGCATGATAATCGAAACGATCGCCATCCAATTCCGTGTTGCCGTAAAAATAGCGACGACGACGCACCGTCGCCCAGGCGGAATAGATGCCCAGGGTCAGAGCCGTCAATAACGCGTTGACTAACCAAATAGCGAAGTACTCACCACCTTTCCCATGGAATTTAATCCGGTGCAGCCCCAGCGGCTGCGAGGTATTACTTGTCATAATTCTTTCGTCCTGAAAGGAATAGGTCATACCACTCCCCGCTTATTCGTCATGCGGAGTTTGTGGAATAAAAAAGCGTCTTATATAAGCACAATGCCGAGAGCGGTGACAATTATTCTTTTATTAAATAGGAATAATGCGAAGACGGTCGCTTAATGATTTAATAAGCCCATTAACTGTAGGCCTTAAATTGACAGGAGATATAAAAATTTAAGATAAATAGAAAAGGGCCCGCTGGCGAGCCCTTCTTTACGCGATTAACCGCGGCGCGCTTTCACCGCCGCCGCCAGATCGCGCAGCACGGTTTCGGTATCCTGCCAGCCGATGCAGCCGTCGGTGACGCTCTTGCCGTAAACCAGCGGTTCGCCGCTTTCGAGGCTCTGGTTGCCTTCCACCAGATGGCTTTCGATCATCACGCCGATAATCGCTTTTTCACCGCCGCCAATTTGCCCGCAAACATCGGCGCTCACGTCCATCTGCTTTTTGAACTGTTTGCTGCTGTTGGCATGGCTGAAGTCGATCATCACCTGCGCCGGCAACCCGGCTTTGCTCAGGCCGGCTTTGACGTCCTTCACGTGCGCCGCGCTGTAGTTTGGCTCTTTACCGCCGCGCAGGATAATGTGGCAGTCACCGTTGCCGCTGGTGTTAACGATCGCCGAGTGGCCCCATTTGGTCACCGAGAGGAAGCAGTGCGGCGCGCCGGCGGCGTTGATGGCGTCGATCGCCACCTTGATGGTGCCGTCGGTGCCATTCTTGAAGCCAACCGGGCAAGAGAGGCCGGAAGCCAGTTCACGGTGCACCTGCGATTCCGTGGTGCGCGCGCCGATGGCACCCCAGCTCATCAGATCCGCCAGGTACTGCGGCGTGATCATGTCGAGGAATTCGCCGGCGGCCGGCAGGCCGCTGTCGTTGATCTCCACCAGCAGCTTGCGCGCCAGTCGCAAACCATCGTTGATGTTGAAGCTATTGTCCATTTGCGGATCGTTGATCAGGCCTTTCCAGCCCACGGTGGTGCGCGGTTTTTCGAAGTACACGCGCATCACCACTTCCAGCTCGCCGCTCAGTTCTTCACGCAGCGCCAGCAGGCGCCCCGCGTACTCTTTGGCGGCTTGGGTATCATGGATGGAGCAAGGGCCAATCACCACCAGCAGGCGATCGTCGCTGCCGCGGAGGATATTGTGAATTGCGCTGCGGGCCTGGGACACCGTCTTTGCCGCGCGTTCGGTAGCCGGGAATTTCTCCAGCAGAGCCACCGGCGGCAGGAGTTCCTTAATATCATTAATGCGTAAATCGTCGTTTTGGTAATTCATAGCTTTTCCATTCGGTATCGTGGGGTATTTCGCAGTGCGTAACGGTGTAGATCCCAACAATCTAGCCTGTGAGAATGGCGCTGTAAATCACCTTTGCCCCCCACCGCTGGAACCGCCAAATTAACAGCAGATTGTGCTGTTTCATCTGGCGAGCGCAGAGCCTCCTTTTTCGCTATGCTAGCGATCAGAATATAAAGTGACCCGAGTTGAACATGCCCTCTCTGCTATTAGTTGATGACCACCCGGTGGTTCATGTCGCACTGGAAGCGGCGCTAATGAAATCATCCCGCCCCTACCGCCTGCAGGCGGCACAGGATGACGTACAGGCGCTGGCCCTGCTGGCCGAGGCCGCTTTTGGCCTGGTGATCCTGGATATCGGCCTGCCGCAGGCCGACGGGCTGCAGCTGTTGAAAAAAATCCGCCGCCGCTATCCGCAACAAAAAATCCTGATCTATACCGCGCAGGAAGCCGATGTCTATGCGCGCATGGCGCATGCCGCCGGCGCCGACGGTTTCGTCAATAAAGGCAGCTCGCTGGCGGAGTTGGTGCAGGCGATCGAGCAGGTGCTGGACGGTGAAACCCGCTTCCCCGCCGCCGCGCTGGCCGAAGAGCCACCGACGGCGGACGGCGGGCAGCTCACCCCCAAGGAGCTCGAGGTGCTGGGCTTGCTGAGCCAGGGGCTGTCCAACCTGCAGATCGCCGACCGGCTGCACATCAGCAACAAGACCGTCAGCACGCACAAAAAAAACATCCAGCGTAAAACCGGCGCCGGCAACCTGCTGGAGCTGGTGGCGGTGTTTAAAGAGCTGGCGCCATGATGCGCCGCGCCCTGCTGCTGCTGATCCTGTGGTGCGGCCTGGCGCAGGCGGCGGAGCCGGTGCGCTATCAGTTGGTCAGCAACCTGAATACCCCCGAGAACATGCTGATCGTCGGCGAGAAAAATCCCTGGCGCGATCGCACGCTGCGCGTCGGCATCATCAGTGAGAACACCAGCCCATACAACATCATCGTGGACGACGATCTGTATGGGCTGAACGCCGACTACCTCGGCTATATTCAGCAGGTGACCGGCATCCGCTTCGCCATTTACGGCTTCGCCGACCTGACGCAGCTGGAGCAGGCGCTGTACGACGGCAAGGTCGATCTGCTGTACGGCATCCCGCAGAGTGAAGCGCTGCACGGGCTGGAGATCTCTCAGCCCTACTACGTCAGCAATCTGCGCGTATTGCGCGATCGCAGCAACGATCGGCCGGTGATGCTCAATTCCGCCAACGCCCGCGTCGCGATCGGCGCGCTGACCGACATGCAGTCCGGCGGCGCCCTGCAGGCGGTGGCATCGCAGATCCAGCGCTACGACAACAACCTGCAGGCGGTCTATTCGCTGCTCAACGGCAGCAGCGACTACTTTATCGCCGACGAGGCCAGCGCCAGCTTTATCATCGACCAGCTGCAGCTCGGCCAGCTCTATCAGATTGAAAGCAACGAGAACCTGGGCAACCTCTCCTTCGTGTTCGCCGCCGCCGATCCGCGCCTGATAGACACGCTGGACACCGCCATCGCCGACGCGCCGATGGAGCTGATGAATGCCCTGCAGAGCCGCTGGAGCAAAAAGATCCCCAGCTACCTCGACACCGGCAATGCCGATCTGACGGCGATGGAGAAAAACTGGGTGGCGAGCCACCGCGTGGTTTACTACGCCGCCATCGAGAACAACTTCCCGTTCGCCTACCGCGGCTCCGACGGCCAGCCGCGTGGCTACGCCATCGACATTCTCAACATCATCGCGCAAAACACCGGGCTGCGTTTCGCGCCACTGTGGGCGCGCAACGCCGAGCAGGCCGATGAGCTGGTGCAGTCCGGCCAGGCCAGCTTCCGCGCCGCCCTGCCGCTGGCGCGCGGCGTCAAGGCGCGCTACGGTGCCAGCATGCCGATCCACCGTTCGCTGTGGGGCGTTTACGTCGGCCAATACGCCAACGGCATCTCAACCTGGAGCGATTTGGCCGGTAAGCGTATCGGCGTGCTGCAGGGCGATTTGGCGCGGGGGCTGGTACCGGAACAGGAGCAGACCGTCAGCTTCGCCGACAGCAAGTCGATGTACGACGCGCTGGCCAACGGCCAGTTGGATGCGCTGGTGGATAACGTCATTTCCGCCAACTTTTTGGCGCTGTCGCGCTATTCCGGCGCCATCAAACTGGCCTTCGCCGCCAACAATATCCCCTATCCGGTGGCCTTCGGCGTGCGTCGCGATCAGACGCTGCTACTGGCAATCCTCGATAAGAACCTGATGCAGATCCCGGCGGACACCCTGCAATCGCTGCGCGACGAGTGGATCGTCGATCGCAGCAACCTGATCGATGCGGTGAACGATAACCGCATGCCACCGCAGACTACCTGGCTGCTGGCGCTGCTGGCCGCCGCCACCGTGCTGCTGTTGGCGCTGACGCTGCGCCGTTTCATGCTGCAGCGCCGTGAAAAACGCGAACGCGAAGAGCTCGAGCAGGCGCGCCGCCGCGCCGAAGCGGAAAACCGCATGAAGAGCAAATTCCTCGCCACCGTCAGCCACGAGTTGCGCACGCCGATGCACGCCATCCTCGGCCTGCTGGAACTGGAGCTCAAACGCCAACCCGCGCAGGAAGGCCTGCCGGTGATATACAGCTCGGCCTCTTCGCTGCTCAACCTGCTCAACGACCTGCAGGATCACGCTCGGCTGGAAACCGGTTCGCTGACGCTGGCGCCGAAACCGGTGGCGCTGCGCCCCTGGGTCGCGCGCATCGACGCCCTCTACCGGCCGCTGATCGGCGAACGGCCGTTGACGCTGAGCGTAGTGGCGGATCCGGCGCTGCCGGAGGGGGTGATTATTGATGGTGAGCGTTTACTTCAGGTGGCTAATAACTTGATAAACAACGCGATAAAGTTCACGCCACGCGGCGCTATTCAGGTCGAGGTCGGCTGGCGCGCGCAGGATGAACGGCAGGGAGAGTTGCAGTTAACGGTAAACGACAGCGGCTGCGGCATCGCCGCCGATGAAATAGGCAAGTTGTTCCAACCGTTTTACCGTGCACGCGGCGCGCAACGCATCTCGGTGCAGGGCACCGGTTTGGGGCTGTCGATCTGCAAAGAAATCGTCGAACAGATGGGCGGCCGCATCGAACTGCACTCGCAGCCGGGCGTCGGTACCCGTGTCAAGGTCGCGATACCGGTCGAGCTGAGCGGCGCGCTGCCGGCTGTCGCCCCGGCAGAGCGCACTTTTGATCTGCCGTCTTCCGCCTTACGTACCGCGCTGATCGACGATCATCCCACCAATCTGTTGCTGATGGAACGCCAGCTGCGCCACTTCGGATTACAGCCGGCCCGCTTCGAACAAGGCTATGCGCTGCTGAAGGCCCAGCGCCGGCAGCCGTTCGATCTGCTGTTTATCGACTATAACATGCCGCGCCCGGACGGCCTGACGCTGGCCAGACTGATCCGACGCGACGAACAGCGGCTGCAGCGCCCGCCTTGCCGCATCGTGCTCTGCTCGGCAGACGTGCAGGAGTTTACCCGCATCCCGCCAGGGCTGGTGGCGATCGACCACTTCCTGACCAAACCGATTTCACTGGCGGCGATCGGCCAGGTATTGGCTCAACAGCCGCAGGCTCAGGAAGAAAAGTCAGTCCTTACTGACCTGCGACAAACGCTGGCCGAAATGGCAGGTGGCGATCGCGCCATGCTGCAGCGGCTGGCGCAGACGCTCGGCGATACGCTGCGGCAAGACCGGCAGCGACTCGCGGACGCCGTCGATGCGAACGACTGGCCGCGCCTGGAGCAGGCGGCGCACCGCATCAAGGGCAGCCTGCTGATGCTGCAGCTGCCGGAAACCGCGCAGCTGTGCCAGCAGCTGGTGGATACCGCACGTCGGGGCGAGCTTGCCGCCGCCGCTTATACTAAATTAAAGGCGTCAGTGGCGCGGATAGTGTCGGAGCTGGACGCTCTGCTCGCCGCCGCCCCCTCTTTTATGCATAAGGATGAATAATGTCGGACACTCCACACGTACACCTGCCGAAAGACAGTAATAGTAAACGCCTACTGACCGCTTTTTTAGTCACCGCGGTCTTTATGGTGGCCGAGGTGGTCGGCGGCCTGTTGTCCGGCTCGCTGGCGCTGTTAGCCGATGCCGGCCACATGCTGACCGATGCCGCTGCGCTACTGGTGGCGCTGATGGCGGTACATTTCTCCCAGCGCAAGCCCAACGCGCGCCATACCTTCGGCTATCTGCGCCTCACTACCCTGGCGGCTTTCCTCAACGCCGCGGCGCTGCTGGTGATCGTGGTATTCATCCTGTGGGAGGCGATACGGCGTTTCTTCGAACCACAGCCGGTGATGGGTACTCCGATGCTGATCATCGCCATAGCGGGGCTGCTGGCGAACCTGTTCGCCTTCTGGCTGCTGCATCGCGGCAGCGAAGAGAAAAATATCAACGTGAGGGCGGCCGCGCTGCATGTGTTGGGCGACCTGCTCGGCTCGGTGGGCGCCATCGTCGCCGCCATCGTCATTCTCGCCACCGGCTGGACGCCGATTGACCCGATCCTGTCGGTGCTGGTCTCCTGCCTGGTGCTGCGCAGCGCCTGGCGGCTGCTGAAGGAGAGCTTCCACGAGCTGCTGGAAGGCACGCCGCAGGAGGTCGACATCGCCAAGCTGCAAAAAGACCTGTGCCTGAACATCCCGGAAGTGCGCAATATCCACCACGTACACGTCTGGCAGATTGGCGACCAGAAGCTGATGACGCTGCATGCGCAGGTGATCCCGCCGCATGACCACGATGGGCTGTTGCAACGCATTCAGGCTTATCTGTTGGAACACTACAAAATTGGCCACGTGACCATTCAGATGGAGTACCAGCACTGCGAGACGCCGGACTGCGGTATCAACCGGGCGCCGGAGCCGAGTGAACACTCACATGCCGAAGCGCATTCCCATCTGGGACATCGCCACTAAGCCAAGAGGGCGCCACCACGGCGCCCTCTGCGTTGTTACGGAGCGGAAGATAACGGATTGGAATGGTTGCGCCCGGCGCTCTTGATCCACAGCCAGGAGCCGTTCAGGGCGATCAGCGTCAGAATGACGTACTCCAGCGCCATCGCGTACACCCCTTGGTAGGCGAAGATCGCCACGCTGATGACATCAATAACCACCCACAGCAGCCAGTTTTCCACGTACTTGCGCGTCATCAGGATCATCGCCACGATGGAGAGCACCATCATCGCCGAATCCCAAAACGGGAACGCGTCCGGCTGCAGCTCAGGCATCTGCACGTTCAGCCCCAGCCCTTGCATCACCGCCACCGCAACCTGCGTCAGCCAGGCGAACACGCGGTCGATGTTAAAGGTCATCAGGCCGATGCCGATGACGCAGACCGCCGCCCAGGCCAACGCTTTCGGCAGCGGCAGCCAGCGGATCTGCAGCTCAGCCTGATTATCCTGGGTCTGGCGGCTCCAGGCATACCAACCGTAAATGTTGGCACCGAAGAAGAACAGCTGCAGCAGCAGGCTGGCGTACAGCTGGATCTGGAAGAAAATCACCGCGAACAGCGTGACGTTGATCAGGCCGAACAGGTAGTTGATGATTTTTTCCTTGCTGGCATACCAGATGCACAGCAACCCGAACAATGTGCCGATAGCTTCGATCCACGACAGATCGTAACCGCCTGCGCCCAGCGGAATGTGCACCAGAATATTGCTGGTACTGAAGAAGCTCATGAGGTCATCCTTTTAAACGGTTAAGCGTTGCCTTTAACCTGCATCTTAAGCTGAGCGGCGAAATCCAGCATGCGATTCAGCGGCACCAGTGCCTTCTCACGCAGCGCGGCGTCCACGTGGATCTCATGCTGCGCGCCCCCTTGCTCCAGCCCTTCGGCAATTGCCTTCAGGCCATTCATCGCCATCCACGGGCAATGCGCGCAGCTGCGGCAGGTCGCCCCTTCTCCGGCGGTCGGTGCTTCGAACAACTCCTTGTCCGGGCAGGCCTGCTGCATCTTGTAAAAGATACCGCGATCGGTGGCGACAATCAGCTGTTGATGCGGCAATGTTTTCGCCGCCTGAATCAGTTGGCTGGTAGACCCCACCGCATCCGCCAGCTCGACCACCGCCTGAGGCGATTCGGGATGTACCAGGATCGCCGCCTGCGGATAAAGCGCCTTCATACGCCGCAGCGCCTGGGTCTTGAACTCGTCATGCACAATGCAGGCGCCTTGCCAGCACAGCACGTCGGCACCGGTCTGCTTTTGCACGTAGCTGCCGAGATGGCGATCCGGCGCCCAAATGATCTTCTCGCCCAGGCTGTCCAGGTGTTCGATCAGCTCAACGGCGATGCTGGAAGTGACGACCCAGTCGGCGCGCGCTTTAACCGCCGCCGAGGTGTTCGCATAGACCACCACGGTACGATCGGGATGGCTGTCGCAAAACGCCTGAAACTCCTCTTCCGGGCAGCCTAGATCCAGCGAACATTCGGCAAACAGCGTCGGCATCAGCACCTGCTTTTCCGGGCTGAGGATTTTGGCGGTTTCCCCCATGAAACGCACGCCGGCCACCAACAGTGTAGAAGCCGGATGAGCGCTGCCGAAGCGCGCCATTTCCAGCGAATCCGCCACGCAGCCGCCGGTTTCTTCCGCCAGCGCCTGAATTTCCGGATCGGTATAATAGTGGGCGACCATCACCGCATTGCGCTGCTTGAGCAGGGTTTTGATCTTCTCGCGATAAAAGGCTTTTTCGGCTACGTCCAGCGGTACCGGTTTAGGCGGGAAGGGATACACCGCCGCATTGACATCAAACATTTCACTCATCGCTGCAATCTCATGCTAGGCTGGGCGCCTGCCGCGTGAATATCGCCTGCCGCAACGCCCTTCGTTTTATATACTAAACAAAATACCTAAAACTGCGCGAAAAGTCCGCTGATATTTTCATATTTGCGCACCTATTGTTTAATGAATTAAAAAAACAGGCGTTACCGCGCAGTTCACAGCGAATTAACAGCCTGGCGAGAACGTATAGCCGTTCAGAAAAGAGCGGGATGACGATCGGTGTGGTATTGAAACGAGAAAGCAGCGGATTTAGATTGCGATGACGCAGATGCGAAAAAAGCGCCAAAAGGCGCTTTTTTCTGAATTGGTGGGTCGTGCAGGATTGATTCGGCCTGTGGCCTCACCCTGCGGGCAACGCTGCGCGTTGTCGTATCGCTGCGCGATGCTCGAACCTGAACGCAGGATCTCACCCGCACGACTCGGTGAACTATGTTAGCGAGAAGATGAGGTCAGGTTTGGATGTTACAAAAACGAAAAAAGCGCCAAAAGGCGCTTTTTTCTGAATTGGTGGGTCGTGCAGGATTCGAACCTGCGACCAATTGATTAAAAGTCAACTGCTCTACCAACTGAGCTAACGACCCGCAGTGTGGTGGGTGATGACGGGCTCGAACCGCCGACCCCCTCCGTGTAAAGGAGATGCTCTACCAACTGAGCTAATCACCCACTGCTGTGGTACTGCTATTTTTAACACCTTGCTCTATTAAAGAGTGGTGGGTCGTGCAGGATAACTCGGCCTTTGGCCTCGCCCTTCGGGCCATCACCTGAGTGATGTTGTCTCGCTTTGCGAGACTCGAACCTTTACGGTTCTCATCCTGACGATTTAACACCTTGCTCTATTAAAGAGTGGTGGGTCGTGCAGGATTCGAACCTGCGACCAATTGATTAAAAGTCAACTGCTCTACCAACTGAGCTAACGACCCACTGATGTGGTTTACTGCTGATGGCGAATAGGTTATTGGAACCGACTCGCGGAAAACAAGGATGGGGATGTTCAGGACAACTCGACGGGTACTCGACTCGGACCTTTACTTTGCCACATCAAACCGATTCTGAAGCTGCCATTCTTAAAGAATGGTGGGTCGTGCAGGATAACTCGGCCTTTGGCCTCGCCCTTGCGGGCCATCACCGGAGTGATGTTGTCTCGCTACGCGAGACTCGAACCTTTACGGTTCTCATCCTTTACGATTCTCTATCGCAGCCATTCTCGAAGAATGGTGGGTCGTGCAGGATTCGAACCTGCGACCAATTGATTAAAAGTCAACTGCTCTACCAACTGAGCTAACGACCCATAACAGTGGTGGGTGATGACGGGCTCGAACCGCCGACCCCCTCCGTGTAAAGGAGATGCTCTACCAACTGAGCTAATCACCCACTGTTGTGGTTACTGCTACTTCAGAAATTGGTGGGTCGTGCAGGATTCGAACCTGCGACCAATTGATTAAAAGTCAACTGCTCTACCAACTGAGCTAACGACCCAATTTCCCTGCCGCTTTAACATCTTGCAAGATGTCTTGGCAACGGCGGCATATATTACTAATTTATCTTGGCAGCGCAACCTAAATTTTTTACTGATACGTTCAACTGCTTGTTCTTCACGCGAATGAGCCCAGAAATCGGTCAAATCGACTAACTTCTGGGCTCATTTTTCTGACTGTTAACCGCCTACGCGACTTTTCGCCTGTTTGGCCGCCGCACTGGTTGGGTATTGTTTAATCACCTGCTGGAACACGGCTTTGGCTTTATCGGCCTGCCCTTTCTCCTGCATGATGATACCCACCTTGTACATGGCGTCCGGCGCCTTCGGTGATTTAGCGTAATTCTTCACCACCACCGCAAAATAGTAGGCCGCATCATCTTTTTTACCCTTGTTGTAGAACAACTGACCCAGCCAATAGTTGGCGTTGGGCTGATAGGTAGACTTCGGGTACTGTTTTACGAAGGACTGAAAGGCAGAAATCGCCTGGTCATACTGTTTTTTTTCCAGCGCCAGAGAAACAGCGGCGTTGTAGTCGCTGTTCTCATCACCGCCGCTCGGCGTTGCAGACGCGGCTGCAGGCGCGCTGCTGCCCGCATCGGAAGATGCGCCTGCGGCTGCCCCACCGGCAGCGCCCGCGGCCGCAGAGGCGCTCTGAGCGCCACCCTGGCTGAGGCTATCCATCTGCTGATAGATTTGCTTCTGGCGTTCAACCACCTGATTCAACTGGTACTGACTTTCCTGGATTTGCCCACGGAGAGAATCAATGTCGCGTTGGTTATCAGAGAGTTGTTGCTGGAGTTGGTTTAAAAGCTGGCCTTGAGCATTGCTGATGCGCTCAAGCGAGGTGACGCGGTCTTCGACCGAGCCGGAGCCGACATTACTGATTGGCGCTTGGGCAGTAGCGGCCCAGGGGGCCGCTACGCCAACCAGTAACGACAGACTCAACAGGTGACGTCTGAAGTTACTGTTCATGCGATTCTCTTAGTAAACCAGAACGGCACGACGGTTTTTAGCATAAGCCGCTTCGTCGTGGCCCAGTACTGCTGGTTTTTCTTTACCGTAAGAAACGATAGAGATCTGGTCAGCGGAAACGCCTTTACCCTGCAGGTACATTTTAACGGCGTTAGCACGGCGCTCACCCAGAGCGATGTTGTATTCCGGCGTGCCGCGTTCGTCAGCGTGGCCTTCAACGGTCACTTTGTAAGACGGGTTGTTACGCAGGAATGCAGCGTGCGCGTCCAGCATCTGAGCGAATTCGGAGCTAACGTCATACTTGTCCAGGCCGAAGTAAACGATGTTGTTCTTCTGCAGTTCTTGCATCTGCAGACGAGCTTGTTCTTCGGAAGACAGGTTGCTGCTGCCGTTTTCCATACCAGTGCCAGCGCCCATACCAGATTGGTCGTTGTTCGCGCTTTTGTTAGAACTACAAGCTGCTACAGCCAGAACTGGCAGTGCCAGCAGAAGCCCTTTCAGCACTTTGTTCAGTTGCATTTCTTTGATCCTTTTATAGTTTGCCATACATATTTACACATGCATCACAGATACGGCGACCAGGCAGGGAATTTGACCTGTCCATCAGTTGCCGGAAGACGCGCTTTGAAACGCCCATCAGTTGACACCAACTGCAGCACGGAGCCCATACCTTGCGTGGAGCTATAGATCACCATGGTGCCGTTTGGCGCAATACTAGGCGTTTCATCCAGGAAGGTGCCGGTCAAAACCTGAACGGCGCCCGATCCAAGATCTTGTTTGGCGATGTGTTGTGCACCACTGTTGGTGCTCACCATCACCAGGAATTTACCGTCGGAGCTGACTTCAGAATCCTGGTTCTGAGAGCCTTCCCACGTCAGACGCTGTGCGGCACCGCCGCTGGCGCTGATTTTATAAATCTGCGGACGCCCGCCCTGGTCGGAAGTAAACGCCAGCGACTGGCCATCCGGGAACCAGGTCGGTTCGGTGTTGTTGTTGCGACCATCGGTCAGCTGCGTGATCTGGCCGGAGCCGAGGTTCATCACGTACAGGTTCAGGCTCCCGCTCTTGGACAGCGCGAAGGCCAGCTTGCTGCCGTCCGGCGAGAACGCCGGCGCACCGTTGTGGCGCGGGAACGAGGCGATCTGGCGGATTGCGCCGTTAGCCAGGGTTTGCACCACCAGCGCGGAACGGCCGCTCTCGAAGGTCACGTAAGCCAGTTTGCTGCCGTCCGGCGACCAGGCCGGCGACATCAGCGGCTCAGGCGAACGGTGCACCGTGAACTGGTTGTAACCGTCGTAATCCGCTACGCGCAGCTCATACGGGAATTTCCCGCCGTTGGTCTGCACGACGTAGGCGATACGGGTACGGAACGCGCCCTTGATGCCGGTCAGCTTTTCGAACACTTCGTCGCTGGCGGTATGGGCAGAATAACGCAACCACTGTTTGGTCACTTTATACTGGTTCTGCGCCAATACGGTGCCCGGCGAACCCGAGGTGTCCACCAGCTGGTAGGAGATCAGGTAGCTGCCGTCGGCGCCAGGTTGAACCTGACCGACAACCACGGCGTCGATGCCCAATGCAGTCCAGGCCGCCGGCGTCACTTCAGACGCGGAGGTCGGTTGCTGCGGCATGCGCGCCACGTCGATCGGGTTGAATTTGCCGCTGTTACGCAGATCCGCGCCGACAATCTTGCCGATATCTTCCGGCGGCGTGCCTGGGCCCGCCCACTTAAACGGCACCACGCCAATCGGGCGAGCGGAGTCGACCCCTTGGGTGATTTCAATGCGAACTTCCGCGTGCAGCACGGACGCCCACAGAATTAAAAAACCTAGCGCTACTCGAAATGCCTGCTTCATCTCATCTCCCTTATCCAGGCGGGATGCCTGCGATAAATTAGCAGAATTTTAACAAACCAACTTACGTAAAACTACATAATCCCTGTTGGTTACCTTAGTACATCCCTGTGATCTTACTCAGCTCAAACAACCATTATTAAGGTTTGAATTCAAGGGTAGCATTCTTAACATGCTGATAAACGGCATCGCTCGGCGGCTTCGGTATATGCGCCAACTTGGCGGCAGATACCGCGGCCTGGCACAATGCCGGATCGCCTCCCGCCGGTTGTACACTTATCAGCAGGCCGTCCGGCGCCAGCTTGATACGCAGGTCACAGGTTTTTCCGGCGAACGAACTGGCGTCATAGAACTTGCTTTCAATCGCGTTTTTAACCTGCCCAATATAACCATTGATATCCGCCCCGCTGGCGCCTGCCGCCTTGGCATTGCCCTGCCCGGCCGGTTTACCATCACCTTTCGATTTGGCACCGCCGCCCTTCGGCGCGTTCTTGCCGTCCGCCAGGCCGCCAAACAGATCGCTCACTTCATCCGATTGTTTCGCAGCCTCAGCGGCGGCCTTCTTCTTGGCGTCCGCAGCGGCTTTCTTGGCTGCCGCAGCTTTCTCAGCGGCGGCCGCTTTCTTCTCTGCCTCAGCGGCAGCCTTCTTCTCGGCTTCCGCTGCGGCTTTTTTCTCGGCTTCAGCGGCCGCTTTCTTCTCCGCGGCCTCTGCGGCTTTTTGCTCTGCGGCGGCAGCTGCGGCTTTCTTCGCCTCTTCCGCCTGTTTCTTGGCGGCGGCAGCGGCGGCCGCTTCTTTCTTGGCTTCCGCTTCGGCTTTCTTCTGCGCGTCCGCCTGTGCCTTGGCGACCTTTTCCGCTTCGGCCTTCGCCTTGGCGGCGGCGGCTTCGGCGACCTTCTGTTGCTCTTTGGCCTTGGCTGCGGCGGCTTCCGCCGCTTTTTGCTGCTCGGCGGCCTGTTTCTGCTGCTCCGCTGCCTTCTGCTGTTGCTCAGCCTGCGCCTTGGCGTCCTGCGCAGCTTTCTCCTGCGCCGCCAAACGCTCTTTCTCCAGCTCCTTCAGGCGCTGCTGCTGCTCCGCCTGCTTCTGCTGAAGCTCTTCGGCCTGTTGCTCCGCCTTTTTCTGGCGCTGCTTCTCGGCACGCTGCGCATCGTTGCTCTGCTGCTGCTGGCGGTTGTATTGCTCCACCACCGCGCCAGGATCGACCATCACTGCGCCCACCACGGTGCCATCACCGCCACCGCCGGCGCCCATGTCGACCTTTTCCTGCAGCGATCCCCAAATCAGCAGGGCAATCAATATGAAGTGCAGAACGACCGAAACAATAACGGCGCGGTTCAGCTTATCGTTTTGCTCAGTTGCCTTTACCAAAATAGATTCCCAAAAACTGGTGTTGCTTATACGGGGTTCCTGGGCCGCAGCGCAGGAACCGGGTTGCCGTTCGCCTCACGGTCAGATCGGCTGGGTCATCAGCCCCACGGAAGCCACGCCCGCCTGATGGAGAATATTCAATGCCTTAATAATCTCATCGTAAGGGACTTCCTTCGCACCGCCGATCAAAAAGACCGTTTTCGGGTTAGCCGCCAAACGCGACTTGGCTTCGGCCGCGACTTGCTCAGGCGGCAGCAGCTCCATACGGTTATGGTCCACCACCAGGGTGTATTGACCTACGCCGGAAACCTCAAGGATCACCGGCGGATTGTCATCGCTGGACACCGTTTTGGAATCGGTGGCGTCCGGCAGGTCAACCTCCACGCTCTGCGTGATGATTGGCGCGGTTGCCATAAAGATCAGCAGCAGCACCAGCAACACGTCGAGCAGCGGAACGATGTTAATTTCGGACTTCAGCTCGCGCCGACTACGTCCACGTACTCTCGCCATGCTACCTCCTACTTATTTGCTGTCGCTGGAGAAGGCCTGACGATGCAGAATAGCGGTGAACTCTTCCATAAAGTTGTCGTAATTCTGCTCAAGCTTGTTGACGCGCTGGTTGAGGCGGTTGTAGGCCATTACCGCCGGGATAGCGGCGAACAGACCGATCGCGGTGGCGATCAGCGCTTCGGCGATACCCGGCGCTACCATCTGCAGCGTGGCTTGTTTCACCGCGCCCAGCGCGATAAAGGCGTGCATGATCCCCCACACGGTGCCGAACAGGCCGATGTACGGGCTGATCGAACCGACGGTGCCGAGGAACGGAATATGGGTTTCCAGCGTTTCCAGCTCGCGGTTCATCGAAATGCGCATCGCGCGCGACGCCCCTTCGATCACCGACTCCGGCGCATGGTTGTTGGCGCGGTGCAGGCGAGCGAACTCTTTGAAGCCGGAATGGAAGATCTGCTCGGAACCGGTCAGGCTATCGCGACGCGCCTGACTTTCCTGGTACAGACGGGAAAGCTCGATACCGGACCAGAATTTGTCTTCAAAGGCTTCGGCGTCACGCGTCGCCGCATTGAGGATGCGGGTGCGCTGAATGATGATCGCCCAAGAAGCTACCGAGAAGCATATCAAAATCAACATGATAAGCTTAACCAGCAGGCTCGCCTTCAAGAATAAATCTAGGATGTTCATGTCAGTCACTGCTTAAACTCCGCGACAATAGACTTAGGAAGCGCTCTTGGCTTCATTTGGTGTGGATCAATACAGGCAATCAGGACATCTGCCTGGCTCAGTAGGGCCCCGTCAGAATTGACAATGCGTTGAGCAAACGTGAGAGAAGCCCCGCGCAGACAGGTGATTTCGCTCTGGACCTCCAGTTGCTCGTCGAGACGAGCCGGAGCCAGATAATCCACCGTCATGCGCCGGACGACAAAAGCGACTTGTTCACTGAGCAGCTGCTGTTGATGAAAGTTGTGCTGACGCAGCATCTCTGTGCGCGCTCTTTCAAAAAAGGCGACGTAGCGGGCGTGATAGACCACACCACTGGCATCGGTATCCTCGTAGTAAACGCGAACCGGCCATCGAAACAACGTATTACTCACTCTACTTCCCAGCAATGCAATTTAACGCTGCTACTATACGCAAGACGGATCGGGTTGGGAATGGGTTACAAGATGGGAATGAAAATAATTATGGGCCGTGAGGGCCCATAACAAGGGGACATCGGGGAGATTATAAAGAAACGTAAAGTAATCCTGCGAACAAGATCACAATGGCGGGAAGCGGCGCGAAAAAAGCGCGCCAGACGCTGCGCTGTGGGCGGAATCCGAAACCGTGGATCACCCCGGCGCACACCGCCCAAATCAGCAACAGCCCTTCCCAAATCTCCAGCGAGCTGGTTTTGGCGGCGAAACGCGTCGGATCCCAGAACACGCACCCCGCCAAAATCAACGCCAGCACCAGGGAAAGGGCCCGGATCGGGCCCTTGTCGGTGACAGCGTACAGCTTGTCAATCACGGACGAGCTCATCACTTACCGTCTTGCTGAGCTTTGGTCGCTTCGCTCTGCTCAAGCGCCAGCGCCGTGATAATGCCGAAGGCGCAGGCAAGAAGCGTTCCGAGAATCCAGGCAAAATACCACATGGTTTAGCTCCTTATCCTTAGTACAGCGAGTGCTTGTTGTTTTCGATGTAGTTCTTGTCGAGGCGACCGAACATTTTGTAGTACGACCAGCTGGTGTACGCCAAAACGATAGGCACGAAGATCGCCGCCACGACGGTCATCACTTTCAGCGTCAACAGGCTCGAGGTCGCATCCCACATGGTCAGGCTGACGTTAGGCACAGTGCTCGACGGCATCACGAACGGGAACATGGTGACCCCGGCGGTGAGGATGACGCAGGCGATGGTCAGCGACGAGGTGACGAACGCCAGCGCGCCCTTCTCCAGACGCGAGAACAGGATGGTGAACAACGGCAGCACCACGCCCAGCGCAGGCAAGGCCCACAGCAGCGGATACTTGTTGAAGTTGATCAGCCAGGCACCGGCCTGATGCGCCACTTCTTTACGCATCGGGTTGGATTCCGCCAGGGTGTCCAACGCCGACGTCACAACGAAGCCGTCGATGCCTTTCACCAGCCATACGCCCGCCAGCAGGAAACATACCGCCATGATCAGCGTCGCGATCTGTGCCGCAGCGCGTGAACGCAGGTGGATCTCGCCGGTGGTGCGCATTTGCAGGTAGGTCGCGCCCTGAGTGACCAGCATGGTCAGGCTGACCACGCCCGCCAACAGACCGAACGGGTTCAGCAGTTGGAAGAAGTTGCCGGTGTAGAACAGGCGCATGTACTCGTCCATGTGGAACGGCACGCCCTGCAGCAGGTTGCCGAACGCCACGCCGAATACCACTGCAGGCACGAAGGAGCCGATGAAGATGCCCCAGTCCCACATGTTGCGCCAGCGGCTGCTCTCCAGCTTGGAACGGTAGTCGAAACCGACCGGGCGGAAGAACAAGGCGGCCAGCACCAGGATCATGGCGACGTAGAAGCCGGAGAAGGCCGCTGCGTAGACCATCGGCCAGGCGGCGAACAGCGCGCCGCCGGCGGTGATCAGCCACACCTGGTTACCGTCCCAGTGCGGAGCGATGGAGTTGATCATCACCCGGCGCTCGGTGTCGGTTTTGCCGATGATGCGCACCAGAATGCCGACGCCCATGTCGAAACCGTCGGTGACGGCGAAGCCGATCAGCAGAACGCCAACCAGGACCCACCAAATAAATCGCAGTACTTCATAGTCAAACATACGTGGACTCCTGTTTAGCGCGCTTCCTGCACGGCGGCAGTCGGTTGTTCAAAGTGATAGCGGCCGGTTTTCAGGCTGCTTGGACCCAGACGCGCAAACTTGAACATCAGGTACAATTCAGCCACCAGGAACAGGGTGTACAAGCCGCAGATCAGCCCCATTGAGAACAGAATGTCGCCCGCGGTCAGCGAAGAGTTGGCGACCGCCGTCGGCAGCACCTCACCAATCGCCCACGGTTGACGGCCGTATTCCGCCACGAACCAACCCGACTCGATCGCGATCCAAGGCAGCGGCAAACCGTACAGCGCCGCGCGGTGCAGCCATTTTTTCTGGCCGATGCGGCCGCGGATCACGTTCCAGAACGACAGGCCGATAATCAACAGCATGATCACGCCACAGGCCACCATGATGCGGAAGGCGAAGTACAGCGGCGCCACGCGCGGAATGGAGTCCTTGGTCGCCAGCTGGATTTGCGCTTCCGTCGCGTCGGTGACGTTCGGGGTATAGCGCTTCAGCAGCATGCCGTAGCCCAGGTCTTGCTTGGTTTTGTTGAATTCGGCACGCACCGCAGGATCGGTATTGCCGCCGCGCAGCTCTTCCAGCAGCTGGTAGGCTTTCATCCCGTTGCGGATGCGCACTTCATGCTGCGCCATCAGATCTTTCAGGCCGGTGACCTGAGTGTCCGTGGAGCGGGTGGCGATCAGGCCAAGCGCATACGGGATCTGAATAGAGAAGGAGTTTTCCATCTTGTCCTGATCGGGAATGCCGAACAGGGTGAAGGACGCCGGTGCCGGCTGGGTGTCCCATTCCGCTTCGATAGCGGCCAGTTTGGTTTTCTGCACGTCGCCCATTTCGTAGCCGGATTCATCACCCAGAACGATAACGGACAGAATGGCAGCCATACCAAAGCTGGCAGCGATGGCGAAGGAGCGCTTGGCAAAGGCGATGTCGCGGCCTTTCAGCAGATAGTAGGAACTGATACCCAGCACGAACATCGCGCCGCAGGTGTAGCCGGAAGCCACGGTGTGAACGAATTTCACCTGCGCAACCGGGTTCAGCACCAGTTCGGAGAAGCTGACCATCTCCATGCGCATGGTTTCGAAGTTGAAATCCGAAGCGATCGGGTTCTGCATCCAGCCGTTGGCGACCAGGATCCACAGCGCGGACAGGTTGGAGCCGAGGGCCACGAACCAGGTTACCGCCATGTGCTGCACCTTGCTCAGACGATCCCAGCCGAAGAAGAACAGGCCGACCAGCGTCGATTCAAGGAAGAACGCCATCAGACCTTCGATAGCCAGAGGGGCCCCGAAGATATCGCCGACGTAGTGAGAGAAATACGACCAGTTAGTCCCGAACTGGAACTCCATGGTCAAACCGGTGGCCACACCCAGAGCAAAGTTAATCGCAAATAACTTTCCCCAGAATTTGGTCATGTCTTTATAAATTTGTTTGCCAGACAGGACATATACCGTTTCCATAATTGCCAGCAAGAACGCCATACCGAGCGTTAATGGGACAAATAAGAAATGGTACATCGCCGTTAAAGCAAACTGTAAGCGCGACAGTTCGACAATATCAAACATCTTGACTCCTTGCTCCTCGCAGGAAGACTCCGACACGCGGTTATCGGCACGCTTCTTTCAAAGCTGCCAGTAACGCCCCGCAGTGAATGCCCTTAAACACAACAAATTTGATCCAGCTTCTCCGCTTTCAACCGCACACTCGGCCAATAGCCCCTCGGGCCCTCGACAAGCACGCCACTGAAAACCGACAACGGGTAACAAATGCAACAAGATCAACCATCCATAATCACAACATGGATGATACTCGCCCAATCCCACACAATAAATAGGTTTTTACGTGACGTGGGTTAGACTTTTGGTTACAGGTCAAATCTTAGCCGAAAGAGGTACTTCGGGCTAATTTGATCTGAGACAATTTAAGCCTATCCGCATCTTATTTCCATATTCATCAGCACATTTCGCATAATTTTCTTAGGGTCATGTTGCGCAATGGTTTAATTGTTTTTTAATGATATTTTTGTGTTAAATAAATGTAATTTAAAAGAGCCGCCATTGTATTATTACGCGCTTATTATGCGACATAATTAACCTTTTATTTCCAATAAGCCGTGACAGTGATAGCAGTCACAAAACAACAAATCTCTCTCCAATATTAGTCTATTTCTCGCGATGGGATCGTAAAGGTTGCGATTTTGTAGCAAAATGACCACTAATGTTAAAATTACATTGAGTGACAATAACTTATGAAAAAAATCATCTTTGCCTCTGTATTGGGACTCTCGGGAAACGTCATGGCCGCCGAAACGGTAAATATCACCTTGCTGGGTACTTCCGATCTGCACGGCACTTTCGTGCCCTGGGACTACGCCAGCGACACGGAAAATCTGGCGGGCAGCCTGAGCCAGATAGCCACTCAGGTCAAACAGGTGCGGGCCGAGCAGCCCAACCTGATCCTGGTGGACGCCGGCGACACCATTCAGGGCAATTTCGTCGAAACCTTCAAGCATGAGGCCGTCAGCCCGATGATGCTGGGCCTCAACGCGCTCAATTATGATGTCTGGGTGATGGGTAACCACGAGTTCGACTTCGGCCTACCGGTACTGGCTACGCCGCTCAAGCAGTTCAAAGGCGCGGCGCTGGCGGGCAATATCGTCTGGGACAACGGCAAGCCCTACCTGCCGGCCTACACCATCGTCGAACGCCAGGGGGTGAAAATTGGCATTATCGGCATGGACACGCCGATGACCGCGGAATTCGCCAAGGGCACCGATCGCATCAAAGGGTTGAACTTCACCGATCCGGTGCAGGCGGTGAAACAGGTCATCAGGCAAATCGACGGCCAGGTCGACGCCATCGTGCTGGTGGCGCATATGGGCATCGACAACGAGAACCAGCGCCCCGGCACCGGCGTGGCCGACATCGCCAACGCCAACCCGGAGCTGGCGGCGATCGTCGCCGGCCACATGCATGTTAAGATCGACAAAGCGGTGGTTAACGGCGTCATCATCACCGAGCCGGATAAATACGGCCGCGCGCTGTCGCGCATCGACCTGCAGTTTGAACGCCGCGACGGCAAATTCACGCTGATCGACAAAAACAGCTACACCTACCCGATCAAAGGGCTGGCGCCGGACAGCGCCATGCAAGCGCTCTACCAGCCGTACCATGACATTTTGCGCGCCAACGCCAACCGGGTCGTGGCGAAGCTGAGCGGCAGCGATCTGGTGCCCGCCGACGAGTTTCGCGGCATTCCCCAGGTTCACGTGCAGGATACCGGCATCAGCGCGCTGTTCCAGCAGGCCGCCCGCCACTATGCGCCGCTGGCTCAGGTGATCGCCCTGCAGATCGACAACGATCGCGCCAAATTGAACGTCGGCGACATCAAGGCCAAGGACATCGCCTTTAACTACCAATACGCCGGCGGCGAGATCACCGTTTATCAGCTCAACGGCAAAGCGCTTAAACGCTACATGGAGTGGTCCGCCGACTATTTCAATCAGCTGCAGCCGGGCGACGTCACCTACAGCTTTAACCCGGCGCGGCGATCGTCCAAATATTCCACCAACGATTTCTTCGACGGCGTCACTTACACCATCGATCTGCGCCAGCCCGCCGGTTCGCGCATCGTCGATCTGCGCCTGGCGGACGGCACACCGGTCACCGACGACATGCCGATCCGCCTGGGCATGAACAGTTACCGCATGGGCCACCTGACGCAAAAGGGCGGCGCGTTGGAGGGGCAATCCTTCCCGGTGCTGTTTGACAGCAAAGCGCAATACGGTGAAGAAGAAGGCACCATTCGCCACCTGGCTCTGCGCTACCTGGCGGAAGTGAAACACGGCCAGTATCAGGGCGTGACGCCGCAGCGCTGGAAGCTGGTCGGCATGGAGGGGTACGAACCGCAGCGGGCGATCGTCAAACGGCTGCTCAATGAAGGCGTTATCCAGGTGCCGACCACCGACGATGGCCGCTACACCAACGTCGCCTCGATCAACGTCAAAGACGCGCTGTTCCGCAACGCCGACGATTACCGCACCGCCCTCACCTCGCTGGAAAAACAGCGGCAAACCGCCGCGGATCCGGTGCAACAGCGCCGCCTGCAGGATCGGATCGCGCTGATCAAAGCACTCAACGATTTCTGATCTTCCCCCATAAAAAAGGCCACCCAATGGGTGGCCAAACATGTCGAGATATTATTATTTCGTACTAAGATCTTAGCGCTTCAGCACCGCTTTTACCGCGTCGCCGATGTCCGCCAGGCTGCGAACGGTTTTCACGCCCGCCGCTTCCAGCGCAGCAAACTTCTCGTCCGCCGTGCCTTTGCCGCCTGCGATGATGGCGCCCGCGTGGCCCATACGCTTGCCTTTCGGCGCGGTTACGCCGGCGATGTAGCCGACAACCGGTTTGGTGACGTGTTCTTTGATGTAAGCTGCCGCTTCTTCTTCAGCGCTGCCGCCGATCTCACCGATCATCACGATCGCTTCGGTCTGCGGATCCTGCTGGAACATCTTCAGGATATCGATGAAGTTGGAGCCCGGGATCGGGTCGCCGCCGATGCCCACGCAGGTGGACTGGCCCAGACCGGCATCGGTGGTTTGTTTCACCGCTTCATAGGTCAGGGTACCGGAGCGGGAAACGATGCCCACTTTGCCCGGCAGGTGGATGTGGCCAGGCATGATGCCGATTTTGCACTCGCCCGGGGTGATCACGCCAGGGCAGTTCGGCCCGATCATGCGCACGCCGGCTTCGTCCAGCTTCACTTTCACGGTCAGCATGTCCAGGGTCGGGATGCCTTCGGTGATGGTGATGATCAGTTTGATGCCGGCATCGATCGCTTCCAGGATGGAGTCTTTGCAGAAAGGCGCTGGAACGTAGATGACCGAGGCAGTCGCGCCGGTCGCTTCAACCGCTTCGCGCACGGTGTTGAACACCGGCAGACCCAGATGCTGAGTGCCGCCTTTGCCCGGGGTTACGCCGCCAACCATTTTGGTGCCGTAAGCGATAGCTTGTTCGGAGTGGAAAGTCCCCTGGCTACCGGTGAAGCCCTGGCAAATTACTTTGGTGTTCTTATCGATTAAAATGGACATTATTTACCCTCCACTGCTGCAACAACTTGCTGAGCCGCATCAGTCAGGCTGGTCGCAGCAATGATATTCAGGCCGCTGTCCGCCAGTTTCTTGGCGCCCAGTTCGGCGTTGTTCCCTTCCAGACGCACCACGACCGGGACGTTAACGCCCACTTCGGCCACTGCGCCGATGATGCCGTCGGCGATCAGATCGCAACGTACGATACCACCGAAGATATTAACCAGAACCGCTTTCACCTTGTCATCGGACAGGATGATTTTGAACGCTTCGGTCACGCGCTCTTTGGTCGCGCCGCCGCCAACGTCCAGGAAGTTGGCCGGTTCGCCGCCGTGCAGTTTAACGATGTCCATGGTGCCCATCGCCAGACCGGCGCCGTTAACCATGCAGCCGATGTTGCCGTCGAGGGCAACGTAGTTCAGCTCCCACTGAGCCGCACGGGATTCGCGCTCGTCTTCCTGAGAAGGGTCACGCATTTCACGCAGTTCCGGCTGGCGGAACAGGGCATTGCCGTCGGCGCCCAGTTTGCCGTCCAGGCACACCAGATCGCCCTGCTTGGTGATCACCAGCGGGTTGATCTCAACCATCGCCAGATCGCGCTCCAGGAACAGCGTCGCCAGGCCCATGAAGATCTTGGCGAACTGGCTGACTTGCTTACCGGTCAGGCCCAGTTTGAAGGCCAGCTCACGGCCCTGATAAGGCTGTGGACCCGCCAGCGGATCGATGGTCATTTTGTGGATCAGTTCTGGGGTTTCTTCCGCCACCTTCTCGATTTCCACGCCGCCTTCGGTAGACGCCATGAACACCACGCGACGGGTAGAACGATCCACTACCGCGCCCAGGTACAGCTCTTTATCGATGTCGGTCGCCGCTTCTACCAGGATCTGGTGAACCGGCTGGCCCAGCGCGTCAGTCTGGTAAGTCACCAGACGCTTGCCCAACCAGGCTTCCGCGAAAGCACGGATATCTTCTTTGCTGTTGACGACTTTAACGCCGCCCGCTTTACCACGGCCGCCAGCATGAACCTGACATTTCACCACCCACGGGCCGGAGCCGATTTTGGATGCGGCTTCTTCTGCTTCACGCGGAGTGGTACAGGCGTAACCGGTTGGTGCCGGCATGCCATACCGAGCAAACAGCTGTTTTGCCTGATATTCGTGTAAATTCATGATGTTCTATCCATTCAGTTCTGAAGGTTTTTAGCCGGACCATTATTACGCGGTAAACCGCATGGTTTTCCGGCCACATAGCACAGAGTGCGGGCGCGGCACGCCGCGCCCGGCAAGGGTTACTAGACGTCCAGCAGCAGACGAGCCGGATCTTCCAGCATCTCTTTGACCGTCACCAGATAGCCGACGGATTCTTTACCGTCGATCAGGCGGTGGTCATAAGACAGCGCCAGATACATCATCGGCTGGATCACCACCTGACCATTGACCGCCATTGGGCGATCTTTGATGGCGTGCATGCCCAGGATGGCGCTCTGCGGCGGGTTGATGATCGGGGTAGACATCAGGGAGCCGAATACGCCGCCGTTGGTAATGGTGAAGTTACCGCCGGTCAGCTCTTCAACGGTCAGTTTGCCGTCGCGGCCCTTAACGGCCAGCTCTTTGATTTTCTTCTCGATGTCAGCCATGCTCATGGCGTCTACATCGCGCAGTACCGGCGTCACCAGGCCGCGCGGGGTAGAAACCGCGATGCTGATGTCGAAGTAGTTGTGGTAAACCACGTCGGAACCGTCGATCGACGCGTTCACTTCCGGGAAGCGCTTCAGCGCTTCAACCACGGCCTTGATGTAGAAGGACATGAAGCCCAGACGCACGCCGTGGCGCTTCTCGAAGGCTTCGCCGTACTGCTTGCGCAGGTCCATGATCGGCTGCATGTTGATTTCGTTGAAGGTGGTCAGCATCGCGGTGCTGTTCTTCGCTTCCAGCAGACGCTCGGCAACGCGTTTGCGCAGGCGGGTCATCGGCACGCGTTTTTCGCTGCGGCCGGCCAGAGCAGGCTGCGGTGCGGTTTCAGCGGCGGCGGCCGGTTTGGCAGCGGCGCCGCCTTTGGCCAGGTGCGCTTCCACGTCTTCACGCGTGATGCGGCCACCCACGCCGGTGCCTTTGATGGCGCCAGCATCGAGATCGTGTTCGGCGATCAGGCGGCGAATCGCCGGGCTGAGCGCGTCATTGCTTTCTTCTTCCAGGCTCGCGGTAGCGCGCTGTGCAGGCGTGGCTTCTTTCTCTTGGCTCTTCTCAGCGGTCGGCTTGCCGGAGCTGTCGCCCGGACGGATGCGGCCGAGCAGCTGGCGAGACAGCACGGTCGCGCCCTCTTCTTCCACGATAGCATCGAGAATACCCGCTTCACTGGCCGGCACTTCCAACACCACTTTGTCGGTTTCGATTTCAACCAGGACTTCATCACGCTGCACGCTGTCGCCCGGTTTTTTGTGCCAGGTGGCTACGGTCGCATCGGCAACCGATTCAGGAAGGTCAGGAACCAGAATATCTACGCTACTCATTTAGCTTTCCCTTAAGTTTTTTATCATCTGCTTGCCGGCCCTCGGCCGGCAAGCGAGCGAACATTAGTCAATATTCAGCGCGTCGTTCACCAGAGCCTGCTGCTGCTTCTGGTGTACGGACATATAGCCCACTGCCGGAGAGGCGGAGGCCGGACGTCCTGCGTAACGTAAAGAAGCCCCGAACGGCACCACTTCACGGAAGTTGTGTTGGCTGCAGTACCAGGCGCCCTGGTTCAGCGGCTCTTCCTGACACCAGACGAAATCATGCACGTGCGAGTATTGTTCCAGCACGGCCTGCACGGCCTGATGCGGGAACGGATACAGCTGCTCGATACGCACGATGGCCACGTCTTTCTGCTCGTTCTTGCGACGCTGTTCCAGCAGGTCGTAGTAGACCTTGCCGGAGCACAGCACGACGCGCTTGACCGCTTTCGGATCCAAGTCGTCGATCTCGCCGATCGCCGGCAGGAAGGTGCCGTTGGCCAGCTCGTCCAGCGAAGAAATCGCCAGCGGGTGACGCAGCAGCGACTTCGGCGACATCACCACCAGCGGACGGCGCATACCGCGCAGCGCCTGACGACGCAGCATATGGTAAACCTGCGCCGGCGTAGACGGGACGCACACCTGCATGTTCTGCTCTGCGCACAGCTGCAGATAGCGTTCCAGACGCGCGGAAGAGTGCTCAGGGCCCTGGCCTTCATAGCCGTGCGGCAGCAGCATCACCAGGCCGCACATACGGCCCCATTTTTGCTCGCCGGAGCTGATGAACTGGTCGATAACGACCTGTGCGCCGTTGGCGAAGTCACCGAACTGCGCTTCCCAGATGGTCAGCGTGCGCGGTTCCGCCGTGGCGTAGCCGTATTCGAACGCCAGCACCGCCTCTTCAGACAGCACGGAGTCCCAGACCTTGAATTCGCCCTGGCCGCTGTGAATATTCGCCAGCGGAACATAGACGGAACCGTTTTTCTGGTTGTGCACCACCGCGTGACGGTGGAAGAAGGTGCCGCGGCCGGCGTCTTCACCGGAGATGCGGATCGGGATGCCTTCATCCGCCATGGTCGCGTAAGCCAGCGTTTCGGCAGCGCCCCAGTCGAACGGCTTGTTGCCCGCCGCCATCTCGGCGCGGTCAGCGTAGATTTTCGCCACGCGCGACTGCATTTCAATCGCTTCCGGCACGGTGCTGATGCGACGTGCCAGCTCTTGCAGGCGCTTCATCTCAACCTTGCTCGGGTACTCTTCGTCCCACTCGTGGTTCAGATACGGTGACCAGGTGAAGGAGTGCAGGTTCATCGGACGCCACTCTTCAACCACGCAATCGCCGCGGTCGAGCGCGTCGCGGTACAGGTTGACCATTTCCGTGGCATCTTCCAGGCTGGCCACTTTCTGCTCGGTCAGCACGTCAGCGTAGATTTTGCGCGGCGTAGGGTGTTTCTTGATCTTCTGATACATCACCGGCTGGGTAGCGCTCGGCTCGTCGGCCTCGTTGTGCCCATGGCGACGGTAGCAGACCAGATCGATCATCACGTCACGCTTAAAGGTGTTACGGAAATCCAACGCCAGGCGGGTGACGAAGGCCACGGCCTCCGGATCGTCCGCGTTAACGTGGAAGATCGGCGACTGAACCATTTTGGCGATGTCGGTGCAGTATTCGGTAGAGCGCGCATCCAGCGGGTTGGAGGTGGTGAAGCCAACCTGGTTGTTGATGACGATACGCACGGTGCCGCCCACTTCATAACCGCGAGCCTGAGACATGTTCAGGGTTTCCTGAACCACGCCCTGGCCGGTGATGGCGGCGTCGCCGTGGATGGTGATCGGCAGCACCATGTTGCTGCGCGCTTCGTCCAGACGATCGCGACGGGCACGTACCGAGCCCATGACCACCGGGCTGACGATCTCCAGGTGCGACGGGTTGAACGCCAGCGCCAGGTGAACCATGCCGCCTTCGGTTTCCACGTCGGAAGAGAAGCCCTGGTGATATTTCACGTCACCGGTGCCGAGGTGTTCTTTATGCTTACCGGCGAATTCGTCGAACAGATCGGCCGGCTTTTTGCCCAGCACGTTGATCAGCACGTTCAGACGGCCGCGGTGGGCCATGCCCAACACCACTTCGCGCGTGCCGTTCTTACCGGCGTGGCGCACCATCTCTTTCAGCATCGGCACCAACGCGTCGCCGCCTTCCAGCGAGAAGCGTTTGGCGCCCGGGAATTTGGCGCCCAGGTAGCGTTCCAGGCCTTCCGCCGCAGTCAGCTCGTTCAGGAAACGGCGTTTTTCGTCGGCGGTAAAGCTGGCGCGCCCCACCACCGATTCGATGCGCTGCTGGATCCAGCGTTTCTCTTCGGTGTTGGTGATATGCATGTACTCAGCACCGATCGACCCGCAATAGGTCTGCTTCAGCGCGGCGTACAGATCGCCCAGTTTCATGGTTTCTTTGCCGATGGCGAAAGAGCCCACGTTGAAGGTTTCCTGGAAATCGGCTTCGGTCAGGTTGTGGTAAGCGGGATCAAGGTCAGGAACTTGCTCGCGCTGCCACAGGCCGAGCGGATCGAGGTTGGCATGCTGATGCCCGCGGAAGCGGAAGGCGTTGATAAGCTGCAGTACCTTGACCTGTTTGGCGTCGGTTTCCGGATCGGTGATGGTGGTATTGTAGCGCGCGGAGTCTTTCGCCAGGCGGCGGAAGTAATCGCGCGTTTGAGAGTGAAGCTGATCGGGTTTGACACCCGCGGTTGGTAGCTGTTGAAAAATGGAACGCCAGCTATCTTCAACGGAACCCGGATCGGTTAAGAAGTCTTCATAGAGCTGTTCTATGTAAGACTGGTTCGCGCCCGCCAGATAGGAGGAATCCAGCCAGGCCTTCATTGCGCCGTTCTGCATCATGATCCCTTAAGCTTTGAAGCTTTAGTTTTCGCCGTGGTTAACATAATTACCGTGATGAATACGGTTTGCCGTAAAACGGTTCACTCGACGTACTTGCGGCCATGACGGCCCGATACGTTCTGTTATGGACCTTGCGGTCCCTTACAAGGAACCTCTAAAAACCGGCGGAAGAACCAGGCTGCATAGCGCCGCAGCCGCGGGTCAGTTTTTAGAGGTTCCCTCCCCTATGGGATGTGCGCCGGAAAAGAGCCCGGCGCAGCATCTCATTCCGTTTATGCGCCGCGTTGCAGCAGCATGGACTTGATATGCCCGATCGCACGCGTCGGGTTCAAGCCTTTAGGACATACACTGACACAATTCATAATGCTATGGCAGCGGAAAACACTAAAAGCGTCGTCCAGATCATCTAAACGTTCTTGCGTTTCCGTGTCACGGCTGTCGATCAGGAAGCGATACGCCGCCAACAGACCGGCTGGGCCAATGAACTTGTCCGGGTTCCACCAGAACGATGGGCAAGAGGTCGAGCAGCAGGCGCACAGGATGCACTCGTACAGACCGTCCAGCTTGGCGCGTTGGTCCGGCGACTGCAGGTGCTCGCGCGCCGGCGGGTTCTTGCCGTCGTTCAGCAGGTATGGCTTGATCTTTTCATACTGGGTATAGAACTGGCCCATATCCACCACCAGATCGCGCACCACCGGCAGGCCCGGCAGCGGACGGATCACGATCTTGCCGTTGCCTTTGCGCAGCGACGAAATCGGGGTGATGCACGCCAGGCCGTTTTTACCGTTCATGTTCAGGCCATCGGAACCGCATACGCCTTCACGGCATGAGCGACGGAACGACAGGGTCGGGTCTTTTTCTTTCAACTGGATCAACGCATCCAGCAGCATCATGTCGCGACCTTCTTCCGCTTCCAGGGTGTAATCCTGCATGTGCGGCGCGTCATCGACATCCGGGTTGTAGCGATAAATGGAAAATTCGAGTTTCATCTGTCGATCTCCGCAATTAGTAAGAACGCACTTTCGGCGGGAATGCCGGGCGCAGCTTCGGTTGCATGTTCACTTCACGACGCGTCATGCTTTCCGATTGCGGCAGATACAGCGAATGGCACAGCCAGTTGGCGTCATCGCGTTCCGGGTAGTCGAAGCGGCTGTGTGCGCCACGGCTCTCGGTACGGAAGTTGGCCGACACAGCGGTGGAATACGCGGTCTCCATCAGGTTATCCAACTCCAGGCACTCGATGCGCTGGGTGTTGAACTCGCTGGAGGTATCGTCCAGGCGTGCGTTCTTCAGACGTTCACGGATCACTTTCAGTTCTTCCAGGCCCTTGGCCATCGCATCGCCTTCACGGAATACCGAGAAGTTGTGCTGCATGCAAGACTGCAGCGCTTTGCGAATTTCGACCGGGTCTTCACCGGAACGGGTGTTGTTCCAACGGTTCAGACGGTCCAACGAGGCTTCCACGTCGGAGTCGCTGGCGTCACGGCTCACGCCCTGCTCTTCCAGCGATTCCTGCAGGTGCATGCCGGCGGAACGGCCGAACACCACCAGGTCGAGCAGCGAGTTGCCGCCCAGGCGATTGGCGCCGTGCACCGATACGCAGGCGATTTCGCCCACGGCGAACAGCCCCGGGATCACCACGTCTTCACCCTTCTCGTTCACGGTCAGCGCCTGGCCGGTCACCTTGGTCGGAATGCCGCCCATCATATAGTGACAGGTTGGGATAACCGGGATCGGCTCTTTCACCGGATCGACGTGCGCGAAGGTGCGGGACAGCTCCAGAATGCCCGGCAGACGGGATTCCAGTACCTCTTTGCCCAGGTGATCCAGCTTCAGCTTGGCGTGCGGGCCCCAAGGACCGTCGCAACCGCGGCCTTCGCGGATTTCGATCATGATCGAACGGGCAACCACGTCGCGGCCCGCCAGATCTTTGGCATTCGGCGCATAACGCTCCATGAAGCGCTCGCCGTGTTTGTTCAGCAGGTAACCGCCTTCGCCGCGGCAGCCTTCAGTCACCAGTACGCCCGCGCCAGCGATGCCGGTCGGGTGGAACTGCCACATTTCCATGTCCTGCACCGGCACGCCAGCGCGCAGCGCCATGCCGACACCGTCGCCGGTGTTGATGTGGGCGTTGGTGGTGGACTGATAAATACGGCCTGCGCCGCCGGTCGCCAGCACGGTGGCCTTGGCTTTGAAGTAAACCACTTCACCGGTTTCGATGCAGATAGCCGTGGTGCCGACCACCGCGCCATCCTGGTTTTTCACCAGATCGAGCGCATACCACTCGGAGAAGATGGTGGTGTGGTTTTTCAGGTTCTGTTGGTACAGGGTGTGCAACAGCGCGTGACCGGTACGGTCGGCTGCGGCTGCGGTACGCGCCGCCTGCTCGCCGCCGAAGTTCAGCGACTGACCGCCGAACGGGCGCTGATAAATGCGGCCGTCGTCCAGACGAGAGAACGGCAGGCCCATGTGTTCCAGTTCCAGAATTGCTTCCGGGCCGGTTTTACACATATATTCGATGGCGTCCTGGTCACCGATATAGTCGGACCCTTTCACCGTGTCGTACATATGCCATTCCCAGTTGTCCTCGTGGCTGTTGCCCAGCGCGACGGTAATGCCGCCCTGTGCAGACACGGTATGGGAACGGGTCGGGAAAACTTTGGACAGCAGGGCACAGGTCGAGCCCGCTTGGGAAATTTGCAGCGCGGCACGCATGCCCGCACCGCCGGCGCCGATTACGACGGCATCAAACTCTCTGACTGGCAGTTTCATTTAAGCACCCCACACTACGATTGTTCCGTACAGTAAATAGACCAGCAACGCGACCACGACAGCCAGCTGCAACACCAGGCGAACAGCCAGCGGCTTGACGTAGTCCGTCAGCACCTGCCACAGCCCGATCCAGGCGTGCACCAGAATCGACAGCAAGGTCAGCAGAGTGAACACTTTCGTAATGGAAGTGGCGAAGAAACCGCGCCAAATGTCATAAGTGAGTTCCGGAGCCGTGACGAAAAAGCCCAGGATATACAGGACGTACAGGGTGATGATGATCGCGGAAGCACGCAGCAGCAGCCAATCGTGCACGCCGTTGCGCCCTAATGCAGAAACGTTGTTTACCATACGAGGACTCCAGCCAGAACTGACAGCACGACGGTCAGACCGATCGCCACCTGGGCGGAACGGGTACCGGCGGCCAAACTCTCTTCGATGTAGCCAAAATCCATTAACAAGTGACGGATGCCACCGCAAATGTGATAGGCCAGCGCCGTGAGGATGCCCCAGAATATGAATTTGACGATGAAGCTATTCATGATGGCGGCCGCCTGCAGGAACCCCTCTTGGGAAGAGAGTGACAGGCCCAGCAGCCAGAGGAGGATACCCACGGCAACGAAGGTAATTACGCCAGAGACTCGGTGTAAGATAGACGCTATCGCAGTTACGGGGAACCGGATCGTTTGCAGATCCAAGTTGACAGGTCGTTGTTTTTTCACGTATTTGCCCACACAGCTCTTATTATTTTCCTTCCTCCGGGCCTGGGCGGGGATCAGACAGCGTTAAGAGCCTAAAACCCTTACACGTCACGCGCTCAAACATCAACATCCTCTGTGCTCAAACGGCGCGCATTTATAACGCTGGGTGCTCCTACTTCAGGGTAATCCGGAGACCTGGCGGCAGTATAGGAGGATCACATTCTGATTACAATTCTCATACAACCGCTTTGATAACATTTCCCCCGAACAGTGATTCAGATCACGGATTTCACAATTAGTGCAAAATTAATTATCTGATTTGACAAGAGATCAACATTTCCATTACATATAGGGGCACAAACGGTCCTATGATGCGCTATGGGTCAGCAGATACACTTCCTCCCGGGTTCGAGTTATGCAACAGTGTATTTGGCGAACCTATCCCAATAGACGTTGTTTCCCGCTCGAGTTTGCCGGCGTCAAAAGCAAATAAAGCACATAAAAACAGATTATTGGGATAGGTTCACATCTCTTCGAACAGCTCATAGGTAAGATTAACAGACTATAACGAATTACTCTGAATCGTTAACAACTGGTCACCCGTCTCGTTCGCCTGGTCAGCACTCTGTACCCTACCCGCGCACAGTTGCGCAGTCGCTCACAGAGTTAGCGTCCGCACCATTTTTTGCGGGCAACCTGCAGAGATTTAAGGTATTTCAGTTGTTAGTGGTTTTTTAAAATAAGGCGCTAAGGAGACAGTAAATGACTGATAAGAAAGCGACGCTAACCATTAACGACAGCGAAGCTCCGATCGAACTGGGCGTATTGACACCGACACTGGGCCCTGATGTCCTCGATGTCCGCGCTCTGGGTTCCAAAGGTTATTTCACATTTGATCCCGGCTTTACCTCCACCGCTTCTTGCGAATCCAAGATTACCTTCATCGACGGCGACAAAGGCGTGCTGCTGCACCGCGGCTTCCCTATCGAGCAGCTGGCGAAAGAATCTTCCTACCTGGAAGTGTGCTACATCCTGCTGTACGGCGAGACCCCAACGCCGGAAGAGTTCGAAACCTTCAAGACGACCGTAACCCGTCACACCATGATCCACGACCAGATCACCCATCTGTTCCGTGGCTTCCGTCGCGACTCGCACCCGATGGCGGTGCTGTGCGGCGTGACCGGTGCGCTGGCGGCGTTCTACCACGATGCGCTGGACGTCAACAACGAACGTCACCGCGAAATCACCGCGTTCCGTCTGCTGTCCAAAATGCCGACCGTGGCCGCGATGTGCTACAAATACTCCCTGGGCCAGCCGTTCGTTTACCCGCGCAACGATCTGTCCTATGCCGGCAACTTCCTGCACATGATGTTCGCCACCCCGTGCGAAGAGTACGTGGTGAACCCGGTGCTGGAACGCGCCATGGACCGCATCCTGATCCTACACGCCGACCATGAGCAGAACGCCTCTACCTCGACCGTGCGCACCGCCGGCTCTTCCGGCGCCAACCCGTTCGCCTGCATCGCGGCCGGTATCGCCTCCCTGTGGGGGCCGGCACACGGCGGCGCCAACGAAGCGGCGCTGAAAATGCTGGAAGAGATCAAGACCGTCGAGCACATTCCAGAGTTCATCAAGCGCGCCAAGGACAAGAACGACTCCTTCCGCCTGATGGGCTTCGGCCACCGCGTGTACAAGAACTACGATCCGCGCGCCACCGTGATGCGCGAAACCTGTCACGAAGTGCTGAAAGAGCTGAACAAGAAGGACGACAACCTGCTGCAGGTCGCGATGGAGCTGGAACACATCGCGCTGAACGACCCGTACTTCATCGAGAAGAAACTGTACCCGAACGTCGACTTCTACTCAGGCATCATCCTGAAGGCGATGGGCATTCCTTCTTCCATGTTCACCGTGATCTTCGCCATCGCACGCACCATCGGCTGGATCGCCCACTGGAACGAAATGCACGACGAAGGCATCAAAATTGCCCGTCCGCGTCAGCTGTACACCGGCTATGCCGAGCGTGATTTCAAATCCCAGCTGAAAAACAAGTAAGCCGCTTTCCTGGCTGAAACCGCACAGCGCCGCCCCTTCGGGCGGCGTTTTTTTTGGTTATTTCTGGCAACCCGGGCACCAATAAAACGGCCGCGATGACAGCTCGGTGCGCACAATCATCGCGCCGCAGCGTTCGCAAGGCTCACCGCTGCGATGAAATACCTTGAAGCGAAACAGCGCGCCGTGATGCCGGTTGTCATCCGCCTGCCCGCGCGTCTGGTAGGAAAGGCGCGGCACTGCCAGCAACGCCTCCGCCAGACGGCGCAGCGCCTCTGGCGTCAAATCCTGCGGTTTATGCTGCGGCGCCAGTTCGGCCTGCCACAGGATTTCGGCACGCAGATAATTGCCCAATCCGGCAAGAAATGCCTGGTCGAGCAGCATGCCGCTCAGCTGCCTGCGGCGAAAACGCGGCGTCAGCAACCGCTCCGCCACGGCGTCTACCGTCAGCGACATGTCCAACACGTCAGGGCCGATGCGTTGCAAAAACGGGTGCTGTTCTATTTCCTCGCGCGGCCCGACGGTAATGTCGGAAGCGCTGTAGAGCAATATCGCGCTGCGGGCGGTTTCCAGTCGCACCCGCAGATCGCGTTTGGTCTCCGGCGTCTCTCCTGCCGCCGCCACTTTCCACACGCCATACAGCTGGTTATGGCTGTACATCGTCAGCCCATTGGAGAAATGGGTCAGCAGCGCCTTGCCGCGCGGCTCGATGGCGACGATACGCTCGCCGATCAGACGCTGGCGATAGTGTTTCAACTGAGGAAAAGCGAAATCGACGGCGGTCAACGGCTGATCGATCACCGCCGCCGCCAGTTTGTCCGCCGCCCGGCGAATCTCCGGTCCTTCCGGCATAGACCACTCCTTGCGTAGACCCGGCGCAGCCCGATGCGCCGGGGATTCTCTTGATTAATGCGTCGCGCCGCCCACCACTTTCAGATCGTGTTCCACCTGCAAAGCAATGGAAACGGCCAGCTCCAGCGCAAACAGCACCGTCGAAGCCGCCATGCTCGGCGCACCGGGGTGGGCCGCCGCCTGTTCCGGCAGGTACGGAATATGGATAAAGCCGCCCTTCACCTCACGCTGGCCGCTCAAACGGTGCAGCAGCCCATACATCACATGGTTGCACACGTAGGTGCCGGCAGTCTGCGAAACGGCGGCCGGAATGCCAGCTTCGCGCATCGAACTGACCATCGCTTTGATCGGCAAGGTGCTGAAATAGGCCGCCGGACCGCCGGCGACGATCGGCTCGTCCACCGGCTGCTGCCCCTGATTGTCGGGAATGCGCGCATCGTCGACGTTGATCGCCACCCGTTCAATCGTGATATCGGTGCGGCCGCCGGCCTGGCCGATAGCCAGCACCATCACCGGCTGCACCTCATCGATCGCCGCGTTGAGCGCCTCCAGCGCCGCGCCGAACACGCACGGCAGCTGGCGCGCCACGATGCGCGTGCCGACCAGCTCCATATCATTGAGCTGCTTCACCACTTCCCAGGAGGGGTTAAGGCGTTCTCCGCCAAACGGCTCAAAGCCGGTAATCAATACTTTTTGCATCCTTACTCCTACAGGAACATCAGGAAATACAGCAGGAACACGTTAACCAACAGCAACAGCACGCCGGTCGGCACCTGCGCCTTGATCACCGCATTCTTGTCCGGCAACTCCAGCAGCGCCGCCGGCACGATGTTGAAGTTCGCCGCCATCGGCGTCATCAGGGTGCCGCAATAGCCGGAGAACATACCGATCGCCGCCATCACCGCCGGGTTGCCGCCATGCTGCAATACCAGGATCGGAATGCCTATGCCGGCGGTAACGATCGGGAAAGCGGCGAAGGCGTTGCCCATCACCATGGTCAGCACCGCCATACCGATAGCGTAGACCGCCACGGCGATAAAGCGGTTATCGACCGCCAGATACTCCTGGGTCAAATGCGAGATCGCAGTACCAACGCCAGCGACGGTAAACAGCAGCCCCAGCGTGGCGAGGATCTGCGGCAGAATGAACGCCCAGCCGATCGAATCCAGCAGGCGCCGCGCTTCCTGCACCGGCTGCAGGGCCTTCTCATGGGTCATTTTCACCGCGATCGCCAGACCGATCAGGCAGCCGACGGTCATCGAGAACAGGGTGATCAGCGTCGCGTGGTTACCGCTGCCGAACACCGCGCTTTGCAACGCCGGCACGTTGTTGAACAGCAGCACACCGATCACCGTCACCACCGGGATCGCCAGTGCGGGGATAAACAGCTTGTTGCCCAAACGCTTGGCGCTGGTCTCGCGCTCCTGCGGCGTTCGCTGATGATAGCTGCCGAGGCGCACGCCGCCGAAGCCGGCGATCAGGGCCATCACCACCACCACCCCGCCAACGATGATGTGCAGCATGCGTTTCTCGTTGCTGCCTTCGCCGAGCACGTCGCCCAGCAGGCGGTAAGTCCAGTCGCCGACCAGAAATACCAGGCCGTACAACCCCCAAAACAGCCCGGTGGTGATGCGGCGCGGGTTGGCGCGATCGCGGAAGGACATCACCGCCACAATCAGCAGCACCGCGCCGGCCAGCCAGTAGAGATATT
This sequence comes from Serratia sp. CY47444, assembly GCF_052168635.1. NCBI lineage: Bacteria > Pseudomonadati > Pseudomonadota > Gammaproteobacteria > Enterobacterales > Yersiniaceae > Serratia > Serratia sp. CY47444. Next base: position 103,705 of record NZ_JBJNMH010000002.1, on the reverse strand, counting down.
GTTGCTGGAAATTCATCGTGCCTCCCCCTTCGCCTGCAGCGCCGACTGATTCAGCTGCGCCAGCTCGGCGCTCAGCTGTTTATCCATTCGATACAGCCGGAATGCGTGGATCAGGAAAGCGAAAATGGCGGTCGGAATGCCCCACAGCGCGATATGCAGCGGCTCGGTCTGGATGCCGCCGGACTCCAGCATAAAGTTGTGCATGAAGATGATCGCGCCGAAGGCCACGAAGATATCCTCACCGAAAAACAGCCCGACGTTGTCGGTCGCGGCCGACATGGCGCGCAGGCGGTGGCGCGTACGCTCCGGCAGTTCGCCATAGCGGTTTTCCGTTGCCCCTTCCGCCATCGGCGCCAGCAGCGGCCGCACCATTTGCGGGTGCCCGCCCAGGCTGGTCAGCCCCATCGCCGCGGTGATCTCGCGCACGAACAGGTACACGATCAGCAAACGGCCGGCGGTGGCGCTTTTGATCTTGGCGATCCACGCCTGCGCCCGCTCTTTCAGCCCGTGGCGCTCCAGCAGGCCGATCACCGCCAGCGGCAGCAGCAGGATCAGCGGCAGGTTGCGGGTGTTGAGAAAGCCCTCGCCGAGCTTTTCCAGAATGACGTCCAGCGGCATCAGCGCCGCCAAACCGGTGATGATACCGGCGGCGATCACCACCAGCACCGGGTTGAAACGCAATACAAACCCGACCACGATGGCGGCGATGCCGATCAGTGGCCAGAGATTCACAGCCTGTTCCATAGTCTTCCCTCGATATTTTCTAATAGTTTTTTGCTTGTGATGTTGTGTCTTGCTTTACGGCTTTATTGCTCCGCGCTGACGCGAATACCCTGTTGAACAAAACTGTCCCGCAGCTTGCGCGCATACGCCAGCGCATGCTCGCCGTCCCCGTGCAGGCAGACAGTTTCCGCCTGAACGGCGGCCCAGACGCCATCCACGCTGCGCACCCGGTGATGGCGCACCATCTCCAGCGTTTGCGCCAGCGCCTGTTCGTCATCCTCGATCAATGCCCCCGGCAAACCGCGCGGCACCAGCGTGCCGTCGGCCTGATAACCGCGATCGGCGAACACCTCCTGCCGGGTGGTCAGACCGAGCCGTTGCCCGGCGCGGATCAGCTCGCTGCCGGCCAGCCCCACCAGCCGCAGCGCCGGATCGACCGCCTGCACCGCCCGGGCGATCGCTTCCGCCAGCGCCGGTTCAACCGCCGCCTGGTTATACAGCATGCCATGCGGCTTAACATGTACCATCACTCCCCCCTCAGCGCGGGCGATCGCCGCCAGCGCCCCGAGCTGATACACCACCTGCGCGTACACCGTTTCCGCCGGCAGCTGCATGCGGGTGCGGCCGAAGTTCTCCCGATCGGGAAAACTCGGATGGGCGCCGATCGCCACGCCGTACTGCAATGCCCAGCGCACCGATTGACGCATGGTCTGCGCATCGCCGGCGTGGAAGCCGCAGGCGATGTTGGCCGAGCTCACCAATTGCAACAGCGCCTGATCGTTGGCGCAGCCTTCGCCAAGATCGGCGTTCAAATCAACGATCATGTAACCCCCAGGCAATCTGTCGAAGGAAGAGATCCTGCTCGGCTTTGGCGCGCTGCGCCTCCGTCAGTGAGCAGAGAACGAAGTGGATCGGTTCGCCGAGGCGGATCTGCGCCAAGTGGTAGAGATCGGCTTCGATCACGCAGGCGATACGCGGGTAACCGCCGGTGGTTTGCGCATCGGCCATCAGCACGATCGGCTGGCCGTTATGCGGCACCTGCACCACGCCGGGCATCAGGCCATGCGACAGCATCTCGCGGTCGGTGGTGCGCTCCAGCGGCGTACCGCCGTGCAGGCGGTAGCCCATGCGGTTGCTCTGCGGGCTGAGCTGCCAGGCGGTGCGCCAAAACGTATCCTGCGCCTCTTCGCTGAATTCGGCGTACTCCGGCCCCGGCAGCGCGCGGATGCGGTTGGTGAACAGCAGCTGTTTCACGCCGCAGCGATGTTGCGGTTGAGCGGCTGATTTGCCCAGCGGCAGCCGATCGCCGTCCTTCAGGTTACGGCCTTCGTGGCCGCCAAAGGCGGCTTTCATGTCGGTGCTGCACGAGCCCAGCATTTCCGGCACGGCGATACCGCCCGAGATCGCCAGGTAGCTGCGCATGCCGCGTTTCGGCGTGCCCAGCGCCAGCCGCTGCCCCTTTTTCACCGGGTAGCGCCAGCCGGTCCACAGCGGCTTGCCGTCCAGCTGCGCGTCGCAGCCGGCGCCGGTCAGGGCAATCCAGCCAGAGCGGGTAAACTCGGCGCTGAACTGGCCGAGCGTGATCTCCAGCCCGGCGGCCTCCGGCGCGTTGCCCACCAGCAGGTTGGCGATCTTCAGCGCCGGTTGATCCAACGCCCCGCCGGTGCTGATGCCCAGGCGGCGGAATCCCTCGCGGCCCAAATCCTGCACCGTGGTATAGATGCCGGCACGCAGAATAATCAGCATACGCCCTCCTTCTGCGGCACGAAGCGCACGCTATCGCCCGGGCGCAGCAGCGTCGGCGGCATTTCATGCGGATTGAACAGCGCCAGCGGCGTGCGGCCAATCAGTTGCCAGCCGCCGGGCGTCACCAGCGGATAGATGCCGGTCTGGCCGCCGCCGATGCCGACGGAGCCGGCCGCCACCGCCAGACGCGGTTCGGCGCGGCGCGGCGTCGCCAATTTTTCCGGCATGCCGCCCAAATAGGAGAAGCCCGGCTGAAAGCCGAGGAAATAGACCACATAGGCCGCCGCCGCGTGGCATTCCACCACCTGCCGCGGCGTCATGCCGGTATGGCGCGCCACGTCATCCAGATCGGGGCCTTGCTCCCCGCCGTAGACCACCGGAATATCCACCTGGCGCGACTCCGGCGTCAGGCGCTCTTTGCTTTCCCAGCCCTGCTGCAGCAACGCAAGCATCGCTTCGGCGTCGGCCTGCGGCGTATGCAGCAACAGCGTCAGGTTGTTCATCCCCGGCACCACTTCCCGCACGTCGGGGTGGTGATTCAGCTTTTCCGCCAGCGCCCAGATGCGCTGCTGGCTCGGTAACGTCACCGGCGGCGACAGTTCAAGCACTACCGCTCTTTCACCCAACAGGTAATAACGTGCTTGTTGCACCCTTATTCTCCTTATTATTATCGCGATGAAAAACACACCAGTTATGCGTGACGCGGCCCCGGCTGTCAATAGAACGCAACCATAAGGAAAATAAGGAAATAGCGCGATAAAAGGATTCAGCCGGCGCACAGGCCGGGCTGGATCCGGGGAAGAAAAAAATCAGGCGGGATTCGGGATATCGATAAAGGTCACATCAAAGCCGTGGTGCTGGGCCAGCCAGTCCCCCAACGCTTTCACGCCACCGCGCTCGGTCGCATGGTGACCGGCGGCGAAGAAATGCACGCCCATTTCGCGCGCGCTATGAATGGTCTGCTCAGACACTTCACCGCTGATGAACGCATCGACGCCGAAGCGCGCTGCGCTGTCGATAAAGCCCTGGCCACCGCCGGTGCACCAGGCCACCCGGCGAATGTGCTCAGGCGCGTTATCGCCGCAGTGCAGCACCGCGCGCCCCAGCCGGCTTTCGATACGCTGCTGCAGCGCCTCGCCGGTCAGCGGCTGTTCAAATTCGCCGTGTGGCACCAGCGGCTCGACGTCGCCAATCACCCGAATGCCCAGCGCCTGCGCAAGCTGCGCGTTGTTACCCAGCACCGGATGCGCGTCCAGCGGCAGGTGGTAACCGTACAGGTTAATATCGTGAGTCAACAGCGTTTTCAGACGATTGCGCTTCATGCCGCGCACCGCCGGCGCCTCATTTTTCCAGAAATAGCCGTGGTGCACGATAATCGCGTCGGCCTGATGCGCCACCGCGGCATCCAGCAGCGCCTGACAGGCGGTGACGCCGGTCACGATGCGCTGCACGTGCGGGCGGCCTTCTACCTGCAATCCGTTAGGGGCGTAGTCCTGAAACGCCGCGGCGTTCAGTTCCGTATTGATCAGTTGTTCCAGATCGAGGTTACGCATTCTCTTCTCTCTTCATAGTCAAAATGTCTGCCGGTCGCCCTGCGCCATCAGGATGAATTTCACGCCCAGATCGTTGCCCTGCGCCAGCTGCTGCGCAATGGCGGCGCGCGTGTCTTCGCCCTGCTTCAGGCTGGGCTTGATGTGGCTGATCACCACCGGCAGACCGTTCAGCGAACCTTCACCGCCGCTGTACTGCGTCAGGTTCTTCAACTCCTTCAGCAGCCAGGCCGGCGTCAAATGGCCGTACAGATGTTTATCCTCCATCCCATTGGGGTACGAGGTTTCGATAATCATGCCTTTGAGCTTTTTCTGCTCGACAAGCGGCCCCAGCGTGCGCCAGACGGTATCGAGATCGCGTGATTGCTCCACCTTATCCGGCCCGGTATCGCCGAAGTAGGCGAAGAACTCGCTGCCGTTGGAAATCAGCAGCATCGACGACGGGTAGCGATCGTGGCTAAGCGGGTACATCACGCCGGTCAACCCGGTCAGGCCGAGGGTAAAGCGCTGCTGCGGCCGCACCGTTTGCAGCCGGTAAGTGCCCAGCCGCGAACCGTTGCCGGCGTCGGTAAAGTTCGGCCAGGCCTTCCAGTTGAAGTAGTGATTACGCAGGGTCAGCACGGTGTCCGCCTGGGCGTAAACGGTTTTTTTATTGTCCTCGGGCGAGCCGACGATCAGCCCCGCCACGTGGTCCAGATGGCCGTGGCTGATAAAGTAACTGCCGATCAACTGCCGGAACACATAGCCCTGCGGCGTGTAAGGCGCGGCCAGCTCGGGGGTCACCTGCGGGAAACTGCCCTTCTCCAACCCTTTGGCGATGCCCGGTAGCAGCGAGCCGGCGTCCAGCGCCACATACTGCGGCTGATTATCGCTGCGGATCAGATAAGAGGTCAGGTTGCCGTCGCTAACGCCGCCGTCGACGCCCAGCGCCACCACGTCAAAGCCGGCTATCGCCAGCGCCGAATAGCCGCTCAGGCACAGGGCCAGCACTTTTTTCATCATTGCGTCGCTCCTTGCAGTTGCCTCAAGACTCTCCCCGTTTCGCCGCCTCGAACGCCGCCAACGTCTCCATGCGGGCTTGTTTGTGATCGACGATCGGCAGCGGGTAGTTCAGCGTGCATCGCTGCTTTTCCGCCCAGCGATGGGGATGATGGATGTCATTGTCGGGCACATCCGCCAGTTCCGGCAACCATTTACGGATAAAAGTGCCTTGTGGATCAAAACGTTCACCCTGGGTGGTCGGGTTGAAGATGCGGAAATACGGCGCGGCGTCGGTGCCGGTGGAGGCCGCCCACTGCCAGCCGCCGTTGTTGGCCGCCAGATCCCCGTCCAGCAGTTGCGACATGAAATAGCGCTCCCCGGCGCGCCAGTCGATCAGCAGATCTTTCACCAGAAAACTGGCGCTGATCATGCGCAGCCGGTTGTGCATCCAGCCGGTGGCATTCAGTTGGCGCATGGCGGCATCGACGATCGGATAACCGGTTTCGCCCCGCTGCCAGGCCTGCAGCTTCGCCGCGTCATCGCACCAGCGCACCTTGTCCGTCCAGGCGATAAACGGCCGATGGCGACACAGCTCGGGATAGGCCACCAGCAGATGGCGGTAGAACTCGCGCCAAATCAGCTCGTTCAGCCAGGCGAAAGCGCCGCTCTCGCGATCTTCCAGCAGCTGCGGGCATTCGGCGCGCAGGCGGTTGAAGCACTGGCGCGGCGACAGCGCACCGATCGCCAGATAGGGCGACAGGCTGCTGGTGCCGGCGATGGCGGGCAGATCGCGCTGCCGAAGGTAATCCTGCACCTGCTCACGACAAAAGGCGCGCAGCCGCTGCAGCGCGGCCTCCTCGCCGGCGGGATAGTCATCCCCAATTTCCGCCGCGGGATAATCGAACGCCGCCGGCGCCTCAGGCGCAGGCAACGCGCCATCGGCACGGATCTTCGGCGCCGGCAGGCAGCTCACGTCGGACTCGGTCAGGCGCTGAATAAAGGCGTTGCGAAACGGCGTATAAACCTTGTACATCTCGCCGCCGCCGGTGAGCACGCTGCCCGGCGGCAACAGCAGGCTGTCATCAAAACCGTGGCACGTTACCCGTCCATTCAACTGCTGCTCCAGCCGCACATCGCGTCGCCGTTCATTCAGTTCATACTGGCGGTTGTAAAACAGCGCATCTACCTGCTCTCGCTCGCAATAGTCCGCCAGCCAGTCGATCGACGCGGCAAAGTCCGCACAGGCATGGCAATGCAGCGCAATGCCCTTTTGCGCCAGCGCCTGTTGCACCGCCTGCAGGCTGGCGTGGATCAGCGCCGCCTGCCGCGGCGCCATCTCATGTTGCCGCCACTGCTCCGGTGTGGCGATAAACACCGCCAGCACCCGGGCTTTCGGATCGCTGCAGGCGGCGTGCAGGGCTTTGTTGTCGGTGATACGCAGATCGTTACGCAACCAGACCAGATGCGTGGTCATAAAACTCCTTGTCAATCAATGGCCGTAACGCAAACGCAGCGCCTCCGGGTAAGGTTCGAAATAGCGTTGTTCCGCCAGATAGCGATCGGGGTATTCCGCCATGTAATGCTTGAGCAGCGCGATCGGCGCCAGCAGCGGCTGCATGCCCTGCCGGTAGCGATCGATCAGGTGCGCCAGCTCCTGGCGCTGCGCCGCGCTAAGCTGACGACGGAAGTAGCCCTGCACGTGCATTAACACGTTGGTGTGGTTGCGCCGCGTCGCTTTGTGCGCCAACAGCGCCATCAGGCGGCTGCGGTATTCCACGGCGAAGGCCTCCAGCGAGTCCCAGCGGTGAATATCGGCGACGAAGCGCCCCAGCTCGCGGTACGCCGGCTGCGAATGCGCCAGCAGCGACAGCTTGTAGCGGCTGTGAAACGCGATCAGCCCGCCGCGGGTCAGCCCCTGACGCCACAGCATGTTCAACTCATACAGCGCGTACACTCGCTCGATAAAGTTTTCCCGCAGCGCCGCATCCTGCAATCGTCCATCTTCTTCCACCGGCAGCCACGGCATCTGACGCAGCAGCTCGGCGGTAAACAGCCCAACGCCGTTTTTACGCGAGTCCTTGCCGTTCTCGCTGTAGACCCGCACCCGTTCCAGGCCGCAGCTCGGCGACTTGGCGCAGACGATATAGCCGCACAGGTGCTGCAACGCCGCCACGCGCTGCGCGGAGAAGCCGCGCATCTCCTCGGTCAGATCCACGCCGGCGTCGTTGCTATAGCGCATCGCCGGCCACGGCTGCGCCTGTTTCACCAGGCGCAGCGCCGGGCGCGGCGTAGGCAGCCCGATCGCCATTTCCGGGCAAACGGGCTCAAAGCGCACATAGGGCGCCAACTGTTCCACCGCAAAGGCCAGCCGCTTGTGGCCGCCGTCGAAACGCACCGTCTCGCCCAGTAAACAGGCGCTGATGCCGATAGGGATCTTGTCGCTCATACCGCTCTCCCATGTTGTTGGCCGATGAGGAAAGTGTAGAAGAATGGCTTGCCGAATACGACCTTGCGCTTGATAGGGGCGGCCAGAGGCATAAAAAAACCCCCGCCGCAGGGCGAGGGTTTTTTCGTGAATCGGCAGCGACTCAGTAGAAATCGCAGGACGCCAGTTCCGCCTGCTGCAGCCAGACCGGCTTATCGCTGGTTTTTGACCAGACGCGGTGCAGGTAGCTGTAAAAACGCCCGCGATCGCTGCGGAACAGCATCACCGGCAGGGCCAAAATGCCCGCGATAACCACTGCGCTGCGGCGCAGGAGAATCCGATGCAATGAATAAGCGTGATAGGTAGTAGACATGCGAACCTCCTTAAAAACGCCTGCCGTTGATTTGTCAGGGAAAACGGCGTCGGCGTATCAAATGAACAATCGGTAATTTGGTAACTGAGCAAAATTTTAGCGCACTTGATGAAAGTTTACTACTCATCCGACCACTAAATCGCACAAAAAATCGCTAATCGCCGCAACGATTCGTAATTTTGTTACAACCAGGTTAATTTTTAACTTATCATGGGTTACATTGTGGTTATTATCCGGTTCCTGCTTCCACGCCTCTGCCCTTGCTTATTCACTCATCAGGCGCAATCTCGCCGCCAACCTGCTGCTTGAAATGCTCAATTTCCGCTGAAATTTCAGCCATTTTTATACTTTTTTTACACCCGCCCGCGCGATTTTTTCATCTTCTTTCTACCCCGCTCCCTACACTGCCTCTATCAAAAACAACACCTCTGGAGGTGTCCCGTGAGTTTCAGCGTTATTGGTGGTGCGCTGTTGGTCCTGCTGCTGTTGGCCTATCTGGTCTACGCCCTGTTTAACGCGGAGGATTTCTGATGGCGGCTTCAGCCTTTTTACTGATCGCCAGTTTCCTGCTGGTGCTTCTGCTGCTGGCCCGGCCGCTGGGCGGTTTTATGGCGCGCCTGATCGAAGGTGAGCCGCTGCCTACGCTGCGCGGGGTGGAAGCCGGCGTCTGGCGCGCCTGCGGCATCCGCGCCACCGAGATGAACTGGTGGCAGTACGCGCTGGCGATCCTGGCGTTCAACCTGCTCGGCCTGGCGTTGCTGTTCGCCCTGCTGATGACGCAGGGCTCGCTGCCGCTCAACCCGCAAGGCTTCCCGGGCCTCTCCTGGGATCTGGCGCTCAACACCGCCGTCAGCTTCGTCACCAACACCAACTGGCAGGCCTACAGCGGTGAAAGCACTCTCAGCTATTTCAGCCAGATGGCCGGGCTGGCGGTGCAGAACTTCGTCTCCGCCTCCACCGGCATCGCCGTGGCCTTTGCGCTGATCCGCGCCTTTACCCGCCGCGCCGGCAAGACCGTCGGCAACGCCTGGGCCGATCTATTCCGCATCACGCTGTATGTGCTGCTGCCGATCGCGCTGCTGATCGCTCTGTTCTTCGTCAGCCAGGGCACGCTGCAAAACTTCCTGCCTTACCTGCACGTCACCACGCTCGAAGGTGCGCAGCAGACGCTGCCGATGGGGCCAGTGGCCTCGCAGGAAGCGATCAAGATGCTCGGCACCAACGGCGGCGGCTTCTTCGGCGCCAACTCGGCGCACCCGTTCGAGAACCCAACCGTGCTGACCAACTTCGTGCAGATGCTGGCCATCTTCCTGATCCCCTGCGCGCTGTGCTTCTCCTTCGGCCAGTTGGCCGGTGAAAACCGTCAGGGCCACGCGCTGATCTGGGCGATGGCGCTGATCTTCGTGGTGGCGGTGGTGGTGGTGATGGTCGCCGAGCTGGCGGGCAACCCGCACCTGAGCGCGCTGGGCGCCGACAGCAACATCAATATGGAAGGCAAAGAGTCGCGCTTTGGCATTCTCGCCACCAGCCTGTTCTCGGTGGTGACCACCGCCGCGTCCTGCGGGGCGGTCAACGCCATGCACGACTCCTTCACCGCGCTGGGCGGCATGGTACCGATGTGGCTGATGCAGATCGGTGAAGTGGTGTTCGGCGGCGTAGGCTCCGGCCTGTACGGCATGCTGCTGTTCGTACTGCTGACGGTATTTATCGCCGGCCTGATGATCGGCCGCACCCCGGAATATCTGGGCAAGAAAATCGACGTTTACGACATGAAGATGACCGCGCTGGCGATCCTGGTCACGCCGACGCTGGTGTTGCTGGGCAGCGCGCTGGCCATCGGCACCGACGCGGGCCGCGCCGGCATCCTCAACCCGGGCGCTCACGGCTTCAGCGAAGTGCTGTACGCCCTGTCCTCCGCCGCCAACAACAACGGCAGCGCCTTCGCCGGGTTGAGCGTCAATACGCCGTTTTACAACCTGCTGCTGGCCTTCGCCATGTTCGTCGGCCGCTTCGGGGTGATCCTGCCGGTGCTGGCGATCGCCGGTTCGCTGAGCGCCAAACAACGCCAGCCGGCGGGCAACGGCACCCTGCCGACCTATGGGCCGCTGTTTATCGGCCTGCTGATCGGCACCGTATTGCTGGTGGGTGCACTGACCTTCGTGCCGGCGCTGGCGCTAGGCCCGGTGGCCGAGCATTTGCAGCTTTGGTTGGCAAACTAACCGACGTCACAGAGAGAGAATAAGAGATGACTCGCAAACAACGCGCGCTGTTTGAACCGGCTCTGGTGCGCACCGCGCTGATCGATGCGGTGAAAAAACTGGATCCTCGCGTTCAATGGCGCAACCCGGTGATGTTCGTGGTGTATATCGGCAGCCTGCTGACCACCGCCATCTGGCTGGCGATCCTCGCCGGCCAAACCGACGGTGCCGCCGCCTTTACCGGCAGCGTCGCCCTGTGGTTGTGGTTCACCGTGCTGTTCGCCAACTTCGCCGAGGCGCTGGCCGAAGGCCGCAGCAAGGCCCAGGCGGAAAGCCTGAAAGGCACCAAGAAAACCAGCTGGGCAAAAAAGCTGGCCGGCCCGCGCCGCGACGGCGCCACGGAGAAAGTGGCCGCCGAAAGCCTGCGCAAAGGCGATATCGTACTGGTGGAAGCCGGCGATACCGTCCCGTGCGACGGCGAAGTGCTGGAAGGCGGCGCCTCGGTAGATGAAAGCGCCATCACCGGCGAATCCGCCCCGGTGATCCGCGAATCCGGCGGGGACTTCTCCTCGGTCACCGGCGGCACCCGCGTGCTGTCCGACTGGCTGGTGGTACAGTGCAGCGTCAACCCGGGGGAAACCTTCCTCGATCGCATGATCGCCATGGTGGAAGGCGCCAAGCGCCGCAAAACGCCGAACGAGATCGCGCTGACCATCCTGCTGGTGGCGCTGACCATCGTGTTCGTCCTGGCCACCGCCACCCTGTTCCCGTTCTCGCAATACAGCGTGGAAGCAGCCGGCAGCGGCAGCGTAGTCACCATCACCGTGCTGGTCGCCTTGCTGGTTTGCCTGATCCCCACCACCATCGGTGGCCTGCTGTCCGCCATCGGCGTGGCCGGGATGAGCCGCATGCTCGGCGCCAACGTGATCGCCACCAGCGGCCGCGCGGTGGAAGCCGCCGGCGACGTGGACGTGCTTCTGCTGGATAAAACCGGCACCATCACGCTGGGCAACCGCCAGGCTTCAGAGTTCCTGCCGGCGCCGGGCGTGAAAGAGCAAGAGCTGGCGGACGCCGCGCAGCTGGCCTCGCTGGCGGACGAAACGCCGGAAGGCCGCAGCATCGTGGTGTTGGCCAAACAGCGCTTCAACCTGCGCGAACGCGATCTGCAGGCGCTGAACGCCACCTTCGTGCCCTTCTCCGCCCAGACCCGCATGAGCGGCGTCAACGTGCAGGAGCGCATGATCCGTAAAGGCGCAGTGGATGCCATTCGCCGTCACGTCGAAACCAATCAGGGGCACTTCCCGCGGGCGGTGGACGATCTGGTGGAAAGCGTGGCGCGCACCGGCGGCACGCCGCTGGTGGTGGCGGAAGGCGCCCGAGTGCTGGGCGTGGTGGCGCTGAAGGATATCGTCAAGGGCGGCATCAAGGAACGCTTCAATGAGCTGCGCAAGATGGGCATCAAAACGGTGATGATCACCGGCGATAACCCGCTGACCGCGGCGGCGATCGCCGCCGAAGCCGGAGTGGACGACTTCCTGTCGGAAGCCACGCCGGAAGCCAAGCTGGCGCTGATCCGCCAGTATCAGGCGGAAGGCCGTCTGGTGGCGATGACCGGCGACGGCACCAACGACGCCCCGGCGCTGGCGCAGGCCGATGTGGCGGTGGCGATGAACTCCGGCACCCAGGCCGCCAAAGAGGCGGGCAACATGGTCGATCTGGATTCCAACCCGACCAAGCTGATCGAAGTGGTACACATCGGCAAACAGATGCTGATGACGCGCGGCTCGCTGACCACCTTCAGCATCGCCAACGACGTGGCCAAATACTTCGCCATTATTCCGGCGGCGTTCGCGGCCACCTATCCGCAGCTGAACGCGCTGAACGTGATGCACCTGCACTCCCCTGCCTCCGCCATCATGTCGGCGGTGATCTTCAACGCCCTGGTGATCGTGTTCCTGATCCCGCTGGCGTTGAAAGGGGTGAGTTACAAACCGATGAGCGCCGCGGCCCTGCTGCGCCGCAACCTGTGGCTGTACGGGGTCGGCGGTCTGCTGGTGCCGTTCGTCGGCATCAAACTGATCGACCTGATCCTGGTCGCGCTGCACGTCGCCGGTTAACCATTGAGGGAAATGAACATGACGTATTTACGACCTGCGCTGGTGATGCTGATCCTGCTGACTCTGATCACCGGCATCGCCTATCCGCTGCTGACCACCGGGCTGGCGCAGCTGCTGTTTTCGGGCGCGGCCAACGGTTCGCTGCTGTACCAGGGCGACAAGGCGGTCGGCTCCGCACTGATCGGCCAGAACTTCACGCGCGCCGACTATTTCTGGGGCCGCCCATCGGCCACCGGTGATTCGGCCTATAATCCACTGGCCTCTGCCGGCAGCAACCTGGCGGCCACCAACCCGGCGTTGGATAAGGCTACCGCCGAGCGCGCAGCGCTGCTGCGCCAGGCCAACCCTGCGATGAGCGGCCCGATCCCGGTCGATCTGCTGACCGCCTCCGGCAGTGGGTTGGATCCGCAGATCTCGATCGCCGCGGCGCGGTATCAGCTGGCGCGGGTCGCGGCGGCGCGTCATTTGCCGCCGAAACAGGTCGCCAAACTGATCGAAGACAACACCGATCGGGCCACGCCCAACTTCATGGGCGAATCGGTGGTGAACGTGTTGAAGCTGAACCTGGCGCTGGATGCGTTGAAGTAACGCGCCGTATTCAGCATAGTGATAGGGTTCGGCATGCCGAACCCCTTTTTGCTTGGTAACACAAGGAATTGTCATGGTCGAAGAAGAACAGCAGCGTCCCGATCCCGACAGCCTGCTGGCGCTGGCCAATGAAAAACCGCGCGGCCGGTTGAAGGTATTCTTCGGCGCCTGCGCCGGCGTCGGCAAGACCTACGCCATGCTGCAGGAGGCCCAGCGCTTGCGCGCTCAGGGGCTGGACGTGTTGGTCGGCGTGGTGGAAACCCACGGCCGCAGCGAGACCGCCGCCCTGCTCGACGGCCTGGCGCTGCTGCCGCAAAAGCGCATCCAGCATCGTGGGCGACTGGTGCAGGAATTCGACCTCGACGCCGCGTTGGCGCGCCACCCAGCGCTGATCTTGATGGACGAACTGGCGCACAGCAACGCCCACGGTTCGCGCCACCCCAAACGCTGGCAGGATGTGGAAGAGCTGCTGGACGCCGGCATCGACGTGCTGACGACCGTCAACGTGCAACATTTGGAAAGTCTGAACGACGTGGTGGGCGGCGTGACCGGCGTGCGGGTGCGCGAAACGGTGCCCGACCACGTGTTTGACGAGGCCAGCGAAGTGGTGCTGGTCGATCTGCCGCCGGACGATCTGCGCCGACGGCTGCACGAAGGCAAAGTGTATATTCCCGGCCAAGCCGAGCGCGCCATCGAGCACTTCTTCCGCAAAGGTAACCTGATCGCCCTGCGCGAGCTGGCGCTGCGCCGCACCGCCGATCGGGTCGATGACCAGATGCGCGAATTTCGTGACACTCAGGGGCGCGAGAAAGTGTGGCACACCCGCGACAGCATTCTGCTGTGCGTCGGCCACAATAGCGGCAACGAAAAGCTGGTGCGCATCGCCGCCCGGCTGGCGGCGCGGCTTGGCTGCCACTGGCATGCGGTCTACGTGGAAACCCCCAAGCTGCACCGGCTGCCGGAAAACCAGCGCCGCGCCATTCTGCGCGCGCTGCGGCTGGCGCAGGAACTGGGTGCCGAAACCGCTACCCTAGCCGATCCGTCCGAAGAGCGTGCGGTGCTGCGCTACGCCCGCGAACATAACCTCGGCAAAATCATCATCGGCCGCCGCAGCGAGCAGCGCTGGAAGCTGCGCGGCAGCTTCGCCGATCGCCTCGGCCGGCTGGGCCCGGATCTCGATCTGGTGATCGTCGCGCTGGAGAGCGACGCCGCACAGCCGCCGCCGGGCAAGGAGCACGACGGCCGCAGCTTCAATGAGAAATGGCGCATGCAGCTGCGCGGCTGCGCGGTGGCGGTGGCGCTGTGCGCGCTGATCACCCTGCTCTCGCAGTGGCTGCTGCCGGGCTTCGATCAGGCCAACCTGGTGATGGTCTACCTGCTCGGCGTGGCGATCGTCGCACTGTTCTTCGGCCGCTGGCCATCGGTGCTGGCGGCGGTGATCAACGTCGCCAGTTTCGATCTGTTCTTCGTTCAGCCCGAATGGTCGTTCGCCGTCAGCGATATGCAGTATCTGCTGACCTTCGGCGTGATGCTCGCCGTCGGCATCATCATCGGCAACCTGACCGCCGGGGTGCGTTATCAGGCCCGGGTGGCGCGCTACCGCGAGCAGCGGGCGCGCCATCTGTACGAAATGTCACGCGGGCTGAGCCGCGCGCTGACCGTGGCCGACATCGCCAACACCAGCCGTCATTTCCTCTCCAGCAGCTTCCAGGCGAAAACCGTGCTGCTGCTGCCGCAGGAAGGCGGCCGGCTGCAGCAAATGGTCGGCGAGGAAGGCGGGCTGCTGTCGGTAGACGAAGCCATCGCGCGCTGGAGTTTCGATAAAGGCTTGCCGGCCGGCGCCGGCACCGACACCCTGCCCGGCGTGCCTTACCAACTTCTACCGCTCAATACCCCCAAGCAGACCTTCGGCCTGTTGGCGATCGAGCCCAATAACCTGCGCCAGCTGATGGTGCCGGAACAGCAGCGGTTGCTGCAAACCTTCGCAGTGCTGATCGCCAGCGCGCTGGAACGGCTGCACCTGGCGCGCAGCGCCGAAGAAGCCAAGCTGGACGCCGAACGCGAACAGCTGCGCAACTCGCTGCTGGCGGCGCTGTCGCACGATCTGCGCACGCCGCTGACGGTGCTGTTCGGCCAGGCGGAAATCCTCACGCTGGACCTGGCGGCCGAAGGCTCCAATCACGCCACCCAGGCCAGCCAGATCCGCCAGCAGGTGCTGAGCACCACCCGGCTGGTGAACAACCTGCTGGATATGGCGCGCATCCAGTCCGGCGGTTTCAGCCTGCGCAAAGAGTGGCAGTCGCTGGAAGAGATCGTCGGCGCTTCGCTGCACATGCTGGAGCCGCTGCTCAGCCAGCATCCGATCGAGGTCGAGCTGCCGCCGGAACAGATCCTGGTCAACTGCGACGGTAGCCTGCTGGAACGGGTGTTCACCAACCTGTTGGAAAACGCCAATAAATACGCCGGCGCCGAGGCCACCATCGGCATTCGCGCCCGCACGCTGCCCGAGTGGCTGGAAGTCGAGGTCTGGGATAACGGCCCCGGCATCCCCGCCGATCAGCTGCAGCTAATTTTCGACAAGTTTTCACGCGGCAATAAAGAGTCGGCGATCCCCGGCGTCGGCTTGGGGTTAGCGATTTGTCGTGCCATTATTGAAGTGCATGACGGCCGCATCTGGGCGGAAAACGGCGCCAACGGCGGCGCCAGCTTCCGCTTCGTGCTGCCGCTGGAAAAACCGCCCGAGATCGACGGCGACGCCTTCGATCTGTAATCAACGCAGAGGAAACGTGAGCATAACGCCAACCAACATTCTGATTGTTGAAGATGAAAAAGAGATCCGCCGCTTCGTGCGCACCGCGCTGGAGAGCGAAGGCCTGCGGGTATTTGAAAGTGAAACGCTGCAGCGCGGGTTGATTGAAGCCGGCACGCGCAAACCGGATCTGATCATCCTGGATTTGGGCTTGCCGGACGGTGACGGGCTGAGCTACATCCGCGATCTGCGGCAGTGGAGCGCCATTCCAGTGATCGTGCTGTCGGCGCGCAACGCCGAAGAGGACAAGATCGCCGCGCTGGATGCCGGCGCCGACGACTACCTCAGCAAACCGTTCGGCATCGGCGAGCTGCTGGCGCGGGTGCGGGTCGCACTGCGCCGCCACTCAGCTAACCAACAGGAAAGCCCGCTGGTGAGCTTTTCGGCGATTACCGTCGATCTGGTGAATCGCCGGGTGCTGCGCAACGACGAAGATCTGCATCTGACGCCGATCGAGTTTCGCCTGCTGGCGGAGCTGCTGGCCAACGCCGGCAAGGTGATCACCCAACGCCAGCTGTTGAGCCACGTCTGGGGGCCGAACTACGTGGAGCACAGCCACTATCTGCGCATCTACATGGGCCATTTGCGGCAGAAGCTCGAAGCCGATCCGGCCCGGCCCAAACACCTGCTGACCGAAACCGGCGTCGGCTATCGCTTCATGCCTTAACCCCGGTGGGCGCGGTTTGCCGCGCCTTTACGCCGCCGGGCCCTTCTTCAATCCGACCATAAATTCCTTAAACGCCTCGCGCAGCGGAGCGAACACCGGGTGTTTGCGGTTTTCGATCATCACTTCGGAGAACAGCTTCAATCCTACGGCGAAGGCCGCGCTCTGCTCGGGGCCGAAGTTCAGATCGTCACGCGCCCGAATGCGCTCGACGATCTCGAGAATATCGTCGTGGTTGGTCACCTCAAAACTCAGCGGTGCTTTCTCGACGGGGTTGCCCTGGCGATCGCTCAGGGCTTCAACGGTAATGTTAAAACGGTGGCCGGGCATCAGTTCTTCTCCTGCTGCGTGGGTTGAATATGCATTTCGCTTTCGATCGCCGCCACGGCGGTCAGCAACGCGGCGTTGATGCGCTCCACCTGCTGCGGCGTGAGATCGGCGCGCATCACGTTGCCGCGCAGCAGGCTGCGCAGACGGTTCATGGCGTCGTAGATGCCTTCCGCCAGGTTGCCGTGCCGATGATGCTCGCGGCCGGCGCCCGCCAGGCGCGCCAGAATGACGTCAACCACCTGTTGATGCTTTTGCAGCTCGCGCTCGCCCGCCACGGTGATACGGTAGCTTTTGCGGCCGTTGCCGGTGGTGAGCGGCTCAAGGAAATCCTGTTCTTCCAGCAGCGTCAGCGTGGGGTAAATCACCCCCGGGCTCGGCACGTACAGGCCGGATGACGCTTCCTCGATCGCCTTGATCAATTCGTACCCGTGGCTGGGCTTGCGCGCCACCAGCGCCAGCAACACCAGGCGCAGATCGCCGTGTTCGAACAGACGATGACGCCCGCCCCGGCCACCGCGCCCACCTCGGCCGTGCTCTTCGCCTTCGCCGCCGAAGTGATGGCGTCCGCCGCGATGACGGCGGCCCTCTTCGCACTCATGATGGTGGTGGTGATGCCGGTGTAAACCTAATCGATGAAACATAGGGTGATACCTCGCTTTAACAGTGAACATCAATACGAGGTTGTTTAGATATATCTAAACAGCGTCGATAGCGCTAATCTAGATCGATATATCTAAATGCGCAAGCACGTACCGTAAAAAAGATATATCTAAATTACAGGCATAAAAAAAGCGCTGTAAAAACAGCGCTTTTTATCCATCAAGAAAAGCGATTACTTGGCGGAAGCCAGCACTTCGCTGACGATCTCGACCGCTTCGTGCTCAATCTTCTCGCGGTGTTCCGCCCCGAGGAAGCTCTCGCAGTAGATCTTGTAAGCCTCTTCAGTACCGGAAGGACGGGCCGCGAACCAGCCATTGTCAGTCATCACTTTCAAGCCGCCGATCGACGCGCCGTTGCCCGGCGCCGCGGTCAGACGTGCGGTGATCGGATCCCCGCCCAGCGTACTGGCCTTGACCATCTCCGGCGACAGTTTGGACAGCGCCGCTTTCTGCGCATGGGTTGCCGGCGCCTGGATGCGGTTGTAGCTCGGCGCGCCGAAGCGCTTGGCCAGATCGTCATAATGATGCTGCGGGTTCTCACCGGTTACCGCGGTGATTTCAGCCGCCAGCAGGCACATGATGATACCGTCTTTGTCGGTCGACCACGGCTGGCCGTTGAAGCGCAGGAACGAGGCCCCGGCGCTTTCTTCGCCGCCGAAGCCCAGGCTGCCGTCGAACAGGCCGTCCACGAACCACTTGAAGCCGACCGGCACTTCCACCAGCTTGCGCCCCAGGTCAGCCACCACGCGGTCGATCATCGCGCTGGATACCAGCGTTTTACCTACCGCCACATCGGCGCCCCACTGCGGGCGATGTTGGAACAGGTAGTTGATGGCTACCGCCAGATAGTGGTTCGGGTTCATTAGGCCCTTCGGCGTGACGATGCCGTGACGGTCGTAATCCGGATCGTTGGCGAACGCCAGATCGAATTTGTCGCGCAGCGCCAGCAGGCCGGCCATCGCCGACTCGGACGAGCAGTCCATGCGGATGATGCCGTCATGGTCCAGGTGCATAAAGCGGAAGGTCTGATCGATGGAGTCGTTCACCAGCGTCAGATCCAGCTTGTAGTGTTCCGCCACCCGCTGCCAATAGGCGATGCCGGAGCCGCCGAGCGGATCCACGCCCAGCTTCAGGCCGGCGCGTTGAATGGCCGGCATGTCGACCACGTCAACCAGGCCTTCGACATAAGGCTGCACCAGATCTTTGGCATGCAGGTGGCCGCTGTTCCAGGCCTTATCCAGCGACTGACGCTGAACGCCTTTCAACTGCTGCGCCAGCAGTTCGTTGGCGCGCTTCTCGATCACCGACGTCAGGTTGGTGTCAGCCGGGCCGCCGTTCGGCGGATTGTATTTGATGCCGCCGTCTTCCGGCGGGTTATGGGACGGCGTAATGACGATGCCGTCGGCCTGAGCGCCGCCGCGGCGGTTGTGGCACAGAATGGCGTGCGATACCGCCGGCGTTGGCGTGAAGCCGTTGTTTTCCTGCACGATCACATCGACGCCGTTGGCGGTCAGCACTTCCAGCACGGAAATGAAGGCCGGCTCGGACAGTGCATGGGTGTCTTTGCCCACGTAGCACGGGCCGGTAGTGCCTTGCTGATGACGAACTTCGGCGATCGCCTGAGCGATGGCGAGGATGTGCGCTTCGTTGAAGCTGTGGCGCTGCGCGCTGCCGCGGTGGCCGGAGGTACCAAACTTCACCGCATGTGCGGCATTGCCGGCTTCCGGTTGCAGCACATAGTACTGCGACGTCAGCTGGGCTACGTTGATCAGATCGCTTTGGCGGGCGGGCTGCCCGGCACGTGGATTATTCGCCATCGACATATCTCCCTCATCCCTGTCGGTGACCGGGCAAATACGTCGCGCACGGCCATCATGACGGGCTGTTCGCTAAATTAGACGGTACCGCAAACTTTCTCGATCAGTTCCGCCGGGAACTGCATCGCCTGCATGATGTGTTCGATCATGCTGCGCTTGCGGCCGGTATTGGTATTGGTGATCACCCAGTAAGGGGTGCCCGGTACATGCTTCGGCTTGGTGTGCGTGCCGTTGGCCAGCAGGGTCTGCTGATCGCCGGCGAAATAGGTGCGGGTACGGCCGGTCAACGCCTCGGTAGCGGCGGCGAAACCGGCGGCATCGAGGGTGTACAGCGTGGACAGCACCAGCATGAAACGGTTGACCGCTTTGTTCTGCTCGGCGTATTCATCCGACAGCAGCAGTTCACGCACGGCGCGTACGCGATCGCGCGGACGCTGAGCCGGCACCGCTTTTTCCAGCTCGACGGACTGTGACGCACTGGCGGCAGGCAACGCGCGCACCGGTTGCCCGGCGGTGAATTTCAACATGCGGCGTAAAATATCGGACGCGCTTTCACCGATGTGTTGCGTGTGGCTGGCAATATAACGGTAAAGCTCTTCGTCGACTTCAATAGTTTTCATCTTTATCCAATACTGTTTTTTCTACTTAGAACCTGAAGCCAGATCCTGCATTCAAGCCATGGGATTATAAGGTTAAAAGCGCTGGGGCGAACACAACAATGTGCCTCCGGACGGCAAATGCAGACTAATACCTATAGCCGGCACTGCCAAGCCCGCGCCGCGAAAATTCCGCATGATTCATCGTGCGATTCAATCATGATACCCTAATCTGAATCTCTCTCAGTATGAACTTCGCCATGAAATTACATTATCAACTGCTGGCCGCCGAGTCAGACGCGCTGCCGGTGCTGCTGATCCACGGGCTGTTCGGCAATCTGGACAACCTGGGCGTGCTGGCGCGCGATCTGCATAAACAGCACACGGTGATCAAGGTCGATCTGCGCAACCACGGCCTCTCCCCGCGCGCCGACGACATGAACTACCCCGCCATGGCGCAGGATCTGCTGGCGCTGCTCGACGAACTGCAGCTGGAAAAAGCGATCGTCATCGGCCATTCGATGGGCGGCAAAGCGGCGATGGCACTGACCGCCATCGCGCCCGAGCGCATCGCCAGGCTGATCGTCATCGACGTCGCCCAAACCCGCCGCCACGACGAGATCTTCGCCGCGCTGAAGGCCGTCAGCGCCGCCGGCATTACCCAGCGCCAGGCGGCTGCCCAACTGATGCGCGACTACCTGCAGGAAGAAGGCGTGATCCAGTTCCTGCTGAAGTCCTTCCACAACGGTGAATGGCGCTTCAACCTGCCGGTACTGATCGAACGCTACGCAGACATTACCGGCTGGCAGGAAGTCCCGGCCTGGCCGCATCCGACTCTGTTCATTCGCGGCGGCCTGTCGCCGTACGTGCAGGACAGCTACCGTGCGGATATCGCCCGCCAGTTCCCGCAGGCCCGCGCACACGTCGTCGCCGGCACCGGCCATTGGGTGCACGCCGAAAAACCGGAAGCGGTGCTGCGCGCCATCCACCGTTTCCTCGGCGAAGCCTGAAAAACGCACTCACCTGGCGAAAAAACGCGCTAAAGATAACGGCTTAGCGCGTTTAGCCCGCAGTTAGGCATTGTCGCCGCTCCATCTGCTGGGGTAATATGGCGCGCTATAATTTTGCCGCCGCGCCAGCGCGTTCGCGAACGCCGGTTCGGAGGTGAATTTGGGTTAGGGTTTATTGGCCCGAAGTGTGTTAACCGATGCCTCCGGAAGCGTGCGAGCGCTTTTTGATGCAAACTCCCTTGCAGTACCGCTACCTATGGCAAAAGAACAAACGGATCGCACGACGCTGGATCTGTTCGCAGATGAACGCCGTCCGGGGCGCCCGAAAACCAACCCGCTTTCCCGCGATGAACAGCTTAGAATCAATAAGCGCAATCAGTTACGGCGCGATAAAGTGCGTGGATTGCGACGCGTAGAGCTGAAAATCAACGCGGACGCGGTGGATGCCCTGAACAAACTGGCGGAACAGCGCAACATCAGCCGCAGCGAACTCATCGAGCAGATGCTGTTGGCGCAACTGGCGGAAGAACAGCCGGAACATTGATCTCTTCGGCCGCACGCGCGGCGCGGCGTTAAGGACAACGCCGGATCGACCCCGCTTTTCTTCATTCTCCGGCATCGCATAAATGCGATAAAACCCCGGCGCCACTTTCTGGCATGATACGCATTTACCGGTAAGAGACTGCGCCTGTCGGCGCCCGCCCCGGAGGCGAAAGGCTCTTGCCATGGCATCATTTTAATCGGCGTCAGCGGCGGCAGTGCTGGCATCGAGTAATGCAATTACTTGAATTTAAAGGTTATACGCGATATGGCTACTGTAGGCATTTTCTTTGGCAGCGACACTGGCAATACCGAAAACATTGCCAAAATGATCCAGAAAATTCTCCAGAAACAGTTTGGCGACGACGTCTCTGAAGTGCATGACATCGCTAAAAGCAGCAAAGAAGACCTGGAAGGGTTCGATATCCTGCTGCTGGGTATCCCGACCTGGTACTACGGTGAAGCGCAGTGTGACTGGGATGATTTCTTCCCGACGCTGGAAGAAGTCGACTTCAACGGCAAACTGGTGGCGCTGTTCGGCTGCGGCGACCAGGAAGACTACGCGGAATACTTCTGTGACGCGATGGGCACCATCCGCGACATCATCGAACCGCGCGGCGCAGCCATCGTGGGCCACTGGCCGACCAAAGGCTACCACTTCGAGGCCTCCAAAGGCCTGGCGGACGACGATCACTTCATCGGTCTGGCGATCGACGAAGACCGTCAGCCGGAGCTGACCAACGAGCGCGTGGACGCTTGGGTCAAACAGATTGTCGAAGAGCTGAGCCTGGCCGATATCGTCGGCTAAACCCCGGCACTGGCGAAAGGTTGAACAAAGGCCCTGTAAAGTGCATAGTGTGCCGACAGGGCCGTCATCGGCAACAGGGATTGCTGCGATAGAAGCTACAGATTTGTAACTTCCCACCCCGTCACGGTAGACTGAGATATCGGTTTATCCCATCCATCAAGGCGTTGCATGCAAAACATGCAATAGTGCAATTATATCTTTGTTAACAACCGGCGGTTTCCATTTAGTACAACCGGTTCTATAATGAGACGCATTAACTCTTTGTGCCGACCGATGCCACAGGCGAGTACGCCTCAACTTGATTAGCATAGTAACAGGACTGAATTCGCATGACCGACAACAACATCGCATTGAAGAAGGCCGGCTTAAAAGTCACGCTTCCGCGACTCAAAATCCTGGAAGTACTGCAAAATCCGGAATGCCATCACGTCAGTGCGGAAGATTTGTACAAAAAACTGATTGATATGGGCGAAGAGATCGGGCTGGCAACGGTTTATCGCGTACTGAACCAGTTTGACGATGCGGGCATTGTGACACGTCACAATTTCGAAGGCGGCAAGTCCGTGTTCGAGCTGACCCAACAGCATCACCACGATCACCTGATTTGCCTGGACTGCGGCAAAGTGATCGAATTCAGCGACGAATCCATCGAAGTGCGCCAGCGTGATATCGCCAAGCAGCACGGTATCAAGCTCACCAACCACAGCCTGTACCTGTACGGCCACTGTGAAACCGGTGACTGCCGCGAAGACGAAACGCTGCACGACAAGAAGTAAGCCCTGACCGGCTTTGAAAAACCGCCTCACACCGAGGCGGTTTTTTTATGCCCGCCGTACAGCAGACAAAAAAATCCCCGGACAAGCCGGGGGAAAATCATGTCATGAAATATCACAATTGCAGCGGCACAGCGACTCCACGTACTACTCTCACTACAACGTCCGCCCTACGCCGACACGCGTGGGCGAACGCATTCCCCCTTCGTTATACGGCCGCCGCCAGGGCAGCGGGCCGTTGCACCGGGCTTAGACCTTCTCGGCGCGGCTGTAGCGTTTGCCGTCCGGGCTGACCGAACGCACCTGCACGTCACCGGAGATCGCCGGCTTGGCCTTGGCATCATAGCGCTGCCACTGCTTGCCACCGTCGGTGGAGTACTCGATGCCCAACCCCGGCAGCGCGATATTCGCCTCCAGCTTGCCGCCCGCTACGCGTGCGCCCGGCACCGGCAGACGGTAAGCGACGCCGCCCTTGTCCAGCTTGGCCAGTTCACGCTGGCCCAGGATATTGGCAAAGCGCAGCCAGTCTTTCTCCAGCGTCTTGGTATCGACAAAGTGGGTTTCCCCGCCTTTGTATTCGCGGCCGGCGCGATAGTCCTGCTCCCAACCGGCGCGGTGCCAGGCACGTTCTGCCACCGAGAGCGCGCGTGGGAAGATCATGTATTCCATCTGCGGGTCGGTGCGCTGGGTTTCGCTCCACAGCTGAGCGGACAGCCCGTAGGCGCCCGGCCACGGCTTGTCGCTCTTGGCGTTGAAGTGGTTGCCGTCTCGGTCAACCGAGGTTTCCGCGTTCTGCGGCATGTTGTCCGGCGCGAAGCTGAACACCTTGCGCTCGTCGCTGAAGCGGGTGCCCCAGTAGTAACCGCGCTCGTCCGGGTTCACCTCGTAAGGGAAGTCCATATAGACGTAGTCCGGGTTGGAGACCACCACTTCATACCCTTTGTTGGCCCAGTCGTTGACGCTATCGAAACCGCCCCAGTACAACGTGTCCCAGAAGTTGACGCCCACGCGCGAGGTGGCGAACGCCTTCGCGCTCTCGGCGTCTTTCAGGCCGTCTTGCCAGGCCTGCATTCTGTCGATGCCGTGCGCTTTCACCAACTTGCTGACCTCTTGGCCAAAGTAGCTCGGCAGGTGCTCCATGTCGGCCACCTTGCCCTCTTTGATCATCGTCTGGCAAACCTGCGACTTGGCCCACGGCTTGTCTTCGTTGCTCTGGTCGATGATGCCTTTGCCCGGCTCCGGTTTCGCCTTGTCGGTATAGCCGGCGCCCAGGCGAATGTTTTTCGCTTCGTCGCCACCGAAGTGCCAGGTCTTGATCGGCTGGCCGGCTTCTTTATGCATCTGGGCAATCTCGCCAATCACCTTGTCGACAAAGCGCTGGGAAGAATCCAGACACGGGTTCAGGTAGCTCTGGCGGTTAAAGAATTGCACGGAGGTGGTGTTGGAGGTATCGGTCGGATCCACCAGGCGGAACTCGTTGGCCTCCTGCTCTTTGCCGGCGGCATGCAGTTTCTTGTAGCGCGCTTCCATCGAGACCACCGCCGCGCGGGCGTGTGCCGGCATGTCGATCTCCGGGATCACCTCAATCTGGCGCGCCTGGGCATATTTGATGATGTCGATATAGTCCTGACGGCTGAAGAAGCCGCCGTAGACGTCCGGCCCCTGGCCGTACTGCGGCAACAGGCAGGTGGTTTCGCTCAGATCGTGGCAGCGCTGGCCGCCGACTTCCGTCAGCTCCGGCAAACCGGGGATCTCGATGCGCCAGCCTTCGTCATCGCTCAGGTGGAAGTGGAATTTGTTGAGCTTGTAGGCCGCCATCTGATCCAGCAGGCGCAGCACCGCATCCTTCTTATGGAAGTTGCGCGCCACGTCGAGGAAAATGCCGCGATACTGGAAGCGCGGCGCGTCGCTGGCGTCCAGCGTGGCGATCTTGCCGCTGCCGTCGCTCGGCACTAACGACAGGATCGACTGCAGCCCGTAGAACACCCCGGCCTGATCGAAACCGATCACCCGCGCCTCTTTCTTGCCAATTTTCAGCTCATAGGCGCCCGGCACCGCCATCGCGCCTTTAAATTTGCCCGGCTGGATGTCGGTCTTGATCGGGTAACCGTTGGCCTGAACCGGCACGCCCAACAGCGCGAAGCGCTGGTTGACGACGTCCGCCGCCGGCTTGACCAGCGTGCTCAGATCCGGCGATACCCCTTTGCGCAGATCGGCGTCCTGCGCGTGCACTTTCACCTGCATCGGCGTCGGCACGATCTGGCCGCGCAGCGCACCGGCAGGCAGCGTCTGCAGATCGGCATTGCTGACAAAGCGCGAAGCCGGCGTCATCAGAATGTTTTTGTCGTCCTTGGTGCGCTTCCACTGGTCGCCGGTGAACGGCGCCACAAACTGATCCAGGTTTTCGGTGTCGGTATTCGCCAGCATTTTCGGCTTAGCGTCGCCGGAGGTGGCATACCAGCGCGGCAGGAAGTCGTTTCTGAACAGCTGCCAATATTCGGCGACCACCGGGATTTCCACCGCCTTACCGGCCGGGAAGCCGCTGAATTTGGCGGTCGGCTCCAGCTTGTACAGATCGCCGGTGAGGTGAGCGATCTTGAACTGGTCGTTGTCTACCCGCAGGGTCTGGCGCGGGCTGTGGAAATAGATGACCCAGTCTTTGCCGTCGATCGCCTGGCCGTCGTTGCTGAGGGTGAACAACACCCGGTTGCAAGAGGCCCAGTCAGCGCCCAGCGCCGCGCAATCCACGCCGTTTTCGCCGGCGCGGTTATCCAGCATTTTCACGTTCAGCTTCAGCTGGCTAAGCTGATCCACCAGCTGTTGATCGGCCATGGCGCTCCCCATGCAGCCCAGGAATCCCATCGTTGCCGTCAAGGCGGCAAGCGCGCTCAGTTTGAATGCGTTCATCTTCTTATCCTTCTTAATTATTGTTATCGCGAATTTCTTGCCACAGCTTGACGCACTTGGCGTCGTAAGCCTGACCGTTACCGCTGTGCACCGCCATAATGCAGTTCTGATAATCCATCACCCGCACCGTTTCCTGCGCGGCGAACTGCTGGTGCTGCTTCTCTTGTTTCAGCACGTTCAGCACCGCCTTACAGGGCTGCAGACGCTCCGGCGAGCCTTCGGCAGTGTTGATGCAGGCGCTGTAAGCCTGCTTCAACTTGGCGTCTTCCGGCGGCGCGGTGGGTTGCGCGCAGGCGCTCAGGGCCGCAGCGGCCGCCAACATCAGCATGATTTTTTTCATCGTTGAATTCCCTTAACTGCCCCGGCGGCGAGGCCGGGGAACGCATCAGAAGATGGTGAATGGCGCGATGACCATGAACTTGACGTCTTTCTCGTCCTGGAAGATGTTGCCGTAACCGCCGCCCCAGCTCGGGATGTTGGTGTGGTTGTCATACTGGGTGTAGTGCAGTTTGATCAGGGTGCCCTTGGCGCGCCCTTCCTGGATGGTATACATCGCGTCCAGGCTCCAGGCGCTCTCTTTCAGGCGCTGGCTCTGATCGTAGATCGGGTTGGTGCTCGGCTTGGCGTCCCAGGCGTAAACGTAGGAGCCGCCGACCGCCATGCCCGGCAGGTTCCAGTTGCTGAGGTCATACATCACGCCGGCGTACACCGCTTTCTCGCCGTTGGCGTTAAAGTCGGAGCGGTTATCCCACCACACGTCCAAACGACCGTTGGACGAAGCGTAGGTCGGGGTCATGCGCTGCAGGAAGAAGCCCTGGTTGCCTTCCGCCTTGACCATGGTGCCTTCCAAACGCCAGTTGAACTGCCCGGTGGTGTAACCGAAGGTCAGCGCCTGCAGCCAGGCCAGACCGTCGTAGATGCTGTTCGGATCGTTCTTGTCGCTGATGCGGTCTTCCGCACCGTAGAACTGATAACTGGTGGTCAGCGGGTTGCCCAGCAGATCGAATTTGTAAGACGCCTTGGTGAAGTATTGATTCACATACCCCTGTGCCTGGCCGAAGGCAGCTTCCAGCACCAAATCGTTTTTGAAATCGTACTTGGCGCCCAGCGAGTGCAGGTAGGAGACGCGGGTTTTCTTATCGTTCTGGCGGAAGTCATCCACCTCGATATGCCACGGCGCCTTGTATTTGTCGGCCCACATGTAGGAGAAGCTCAACGCGCCGGCATCGCCGTAATCGAACTTGGCGCCGGCTTCAGCCCCCTGATAGGTGCCCGGCATAAAGCTCCAGTGCGGCGCCAGCAGGGTTTGGCCGCTCGGCTGAATGTAACCGGCACGCGCCCAGACCGGGCCGTATTTGAATTTAGCGGCGGCTTTGTACAGGCTGACGCCACCTTTGTCACCGGAATAGTCTTCGTCGTAGGTACGGTTTTTAGAGGAGAATGCGATCTCGTTCGGGTGGCCGCTGGCGCTGGATTCCGCCAGCTCGATGGCGGTAAAGGCGCCGACGTCCAGACCGAACATGTCCCAGGCGTAGCCCGACGCGAAATCCAGGCTCAGGTTGGCGGTGGAGTGCGACAGGTTGGTGGTGTATTGGTTGTAATCCTTGCTGTCCGGATTGAGATCTTTACGGTCGCGCTCACGTTGCCAGTAATAAATGCCGCCGGTCAGCGTGGAATCATCGATAAACCCTGCGGCTTTCGCCTCAGGCGCCATGGCAAACCCTGTTCCCAACAGCGCGCCCGCGACTGCGAGCGCCAGCGTTTTACGCTGAGCACCGTGCGTACCCATAGTGAAATTCCTCTTTGACTTAACTTAAAAGTTGCAGCCGCCTGTGTTCACCACTGCCCTGCACGACTGCCAATAAAAAACCCGAACGGGTAAAAAATATTGCCGACGAGATGTTATTCCCACAGCACTAATTGCTACAGACAGACTATTTTTCGCGACGCGAATTATCAAATGAAAAATGCGGAAGATTTGTCAAAGTATGACAAGGAGCACATATCAGTGATATTTTGTTACGCCGGCGATCATGGAAGGTGTCGAATAAAAAATTCAATTAAATCAGAATAAATTGAGATACAAGGTCAACCAGAGACGATTAATGGTTTCAGCCTGACTAAATTCGTCAGGCAGACGATAAAAATTGAGAGCGCTCTCTAAATGAAATTAATTCGCATCACGAATATATAAGTGAAAATTAAGATTAGTAAGGCCAATATCAGAAAACTTATGGCCTCACGCGCTGCGATTAATTAAACGCAGCCCAGATAAATGTGAGAGGAATAGATTATTCGCTAAATCGCAGGTATAAAAAAGCGCGGCCTAAGCCGCGCTGATTCATTAATTTTCGAGGCGAATAAGATTAGCCTTCGATTTTCGCCCAGGTGTCACGCAGGCCGACGGTGCGGTTAAATACCAGATGCTCGGCCGACGAGTAACGGTTGTCGGCGCAGAAGTAGCCTTCACGCTCGAACTGGTAGGCTTTCTCCGGCTGTGCGGCCGCCAGGCTCGGCTCAACGAAGCCGTGCTTGATCACCAGCGATTCCGGGTTGATGGTGGAGAGGAAGTCCTCCGCCGCGCCCGGGTTAGGCACGCTGAACAGGCGATCGTACAGGCGAATTTCCGCCGGCAGCGCGTGCGCCGCAGACACCCAGTGGATCACGCCCTTCACCTTGCGGCCGTCGGCAGGATCTTTGCTCAGCGTTTCCGCATCGTAGCTGCAGAAGATGGTGGTGATCTCGCCCGCTTCGTCCTTCTCGACGCGCTCGGCCTTGATCACGTACGCATTGCGCAGACGCACTTCTTTGCCCAGCACCAGACGCTTGTACTGCTTGTTGGCTTCCTCGCGGAAGTCGGCGCGATCGATATAGATTTCGCGGCTAAACGGCACATCGCGGCTGCCCATTTCCGGTTTGTTCGGGTGGTTAGGCATGGTGACCATTTCCACCGCATCGCCCATGTTCTCGATGACGATTTTCACCGGATCCAGCACCGCCATGGCGCGCGGGGCGTTCTCGTTCAGATCGTCACGGATGCAGGATTCCAGCGCCACCATCTCGACGTTGTTGTCTTGCTTGGTCACGCCGATGCGCAGGCAAAACTCGCGGATAGAGGCGGCGGTATAACCGCGACGGCGCAGACCGGAAACGGTCGGCATACGCGGATCGTCCCAGCCCTCAACGATCTTCTCGGCCACCAACTGGTGCAGCTTGCGCTTCGACATGATGGCGTATTCGAGGTTGAGGCGCGAAAACTCGTACTGACGCGGGTGGCAAGGAATGGTGATGTTATCCAGCACCCAGTCATACAGACGGCGGTTATCCTGGAATTCCAGAGTACACAGCGAGTGGGTGATCCCTTCCAGCGCATCGGAAATGCAGTGGGTGAAATCGTACATCGGATAGATGCACCATTTATTGCCGGTCTGGTGGTGTTCGGCGAACTTGATGCGGTACAGCACCGGATCGCGCATCACGATAAACGGCGAAGCCATATCGATCTTGGCGCGCAGGCAGGCGGCGCCTTCGGCAAACTCGCCGTTGCGCATCTTCTCGAACAGCGCCAGGTTCTCTTCCACGCTGCGATCGCGGTACGGGCTGTCTTTGCCCGGCGCGGTCAGCGTGCCGCGATATTCACGGATCTGCTCCGGCGACAGCTCATCGACGTAGGCCAGGCCCTTGGAGATCAGCTCAACCGCATACTGATGCAGCTGATCGAAATAGTCTGAGGAGTAACGAACGTTGCCGCTCCACTCAAAGCCCAGCCACTCCACATCGTGCTTGATTGACTCCACGAACTCGATGTCTTCTTTCACCGGGTTGGTGTCATCGAAACGCAGGTTGCACTGGCCCTGATAGTCCTTGGCGATGCCGAAGTTCAGGCAGATGGACTTGGCGTGGCCGATATGCAGATAGCCGTTAGGCTCCGGCGGGAAGCGGGTATGTACCGACGTGTGTTTCCCCGACGCCAGATCTTCATCGACGATCTGACGGATAAAATTGGTTGGGCGGGCTTCAGCCTCACTCATTTCACTGTTCCTCAATGCAAAGCGCTACACATAACCGCCTATGATCCAACAAGCCACGTCTGGAAACAACCGTTTGTTTCACGAAAAATGCGGCGCGTTGCACCATCGGCGCGCAGCGCACCGCCATGGGGCGAAACGGAATAAAAAAAGCGGGAAGAGATCGCTCTCTTCCCGCCAAGTCGGGGCAAACTCCGCCATGATGCGTGACCGGCCCCGGATACTACTCAGGTAAAAACGGCCTTACTTTTGGATCTCGTACAGCTTGGTCTGACCGGCGACCACCGAGCCGCTGGCCAGCGCCGCCAGGCCGGCGTAGTCGTCAGCGTTGCTGACCACCACCGGGCTTATCATCGAGCGCGCGTTAGCGTTCAGGTAATCCAGATCCAGTTCCAGAATCGGTTGACCGGCTTTCACTTCCGCGCCCTCTTCCACCAGGCGTTTGAAGCCCTGGCCTTCCAGCGCGACGGTGTCGATCCCCATGTGTACCACGACCTCAGCGCCCTTGTCGGTTTCCAGGCAGAACGCGTGGTTGGTATTGAAGATTTTCACCACGGTGCCATCCGCCGGCGCCACCACGATCTTGTCGGTCGGGCGAATCGCCAGGCCGTCACCGACCGCCTTGCTGGCGAAAGCTTCGTCCGGCACCTGATCGAGCGCCACGACTTCACCCGTCACCGGCGCCACCAGCGTTTCAAACGCGACTTTCGGTGCGTTCGGCACCGCCTGCGGTTTGACTTCCGCGGCAGGGGCCGCCGCCGGAGTCACCGCAGCCGCTACCGGGCCGGCCGCAATTACGTTGCGCATTGCGCTGGCAATCAGCTCGGCACGGGTGCCGACGATCACTTGTACGCTCTGCTTGTTCAGACGAATAACGCCCGACGCACCAAGGCGTTTCGCCAATGCGTCGTTCACCAGCGCAGAGTCCTTCACGTTCAAACGCAGGCGGGTGATGCAGGCGTCGATGCCGGTCAGGTTGTCGGAGCCGCCGATCGCGCCGACGTAGCGACGGGCCAGCGTGGTGGTTTCGTTCTCGTCTTTACCGGCGCTGCTGTTGACGTTGACGTCATAACCGTCGGTTTCGTCACCGGCAACCGCCAGCTCGCGGCCCGGGGTCATCAGGTTGAACTTGTTGATGGTGAAGCGGAACACCACATAGTAGATAACGAAGAACACCAGGCCCTGCGGGATCAGCATGTACCAGTGGGTCGCCAGCGGGTTACGCACCCACAGCATCATATCCACCAGGCCGGCGCTGAAACCGAAGCCTGAAATCCAATGCATGTTAGCGGCGATGAACACCGAGATACCGGTCAGTACGGCGTGGATCACGTACAGCACCGGTGCCACGAACATGAAGGAGAACTCCAGCGGTTCGGTGATGCCGGTAAAGAAGGCAGCGAATGCCCCTGCCATCATGATCCCCAGCACCTTCGCCTTATTCTCAGGACGCGCGCAGTGATAGATGGCCAGCGCCGCGCCCGGCAGACCGAACATCATGATCGGGAAGAAGCCCGCCTGATAACGGCCGGTGATGCCAACAACCGCTTTACCCGCGTCAATCGACTGCTGGCCGCCGAGGAAGTTAGGGATATCGTTGATGCCGGCCACGTCGAACCAGAACACCGAGTTCAGCGCGTGGTGCAAGCCGACCGGGATCAGCAGGCGGTTGAAGAAGGCATAGATACCCGCGCCGACGGAGCCCAATTTTTGGATGTGTTCGCCGAAGCTCACCAGAGCGCCGAACACGACCGGCCAGACGAACATCAGGATGTAAGCGACCAGGATCATCAGGAAGGAAATGAGGATCGGCACCAAACGGCGGCCGCTGAAGAACGACAGCGCCTTAGGCAACTCGACACCGCTGAAGCGGTTGTACACTTCGGCGGAGATGATACCCACCAGAATACCAACGAACTGGTTCTCAATCTTGCCGAACGCGGCAGGCACCTGATCGAGCGGGATCTTCTGAATCATCGACACAGCGGCCGGTGAACAGAGGGTCGTCAGCACCAGGAAACCGACGAAACCGGTCAGTGCGGCAGAGCCGTCCTTATCTTTGGACATGCCGTAGGCGACACCAACGGCGAACAACACCGCCATATGATCGATAATCGCAGAGCCAGACTTAATCAATAAGGCAGCGAAAGCGTTGTCGCCGCCCCAACCAACAGGGTCAATCCAGTACCCGACGCCCATCAAGATGGCGGCGGCGGGCAGCGTGGCGACCGGCACCATCAGCGCCCGTCCCACCTTTTGCAAATAACTAAGAATGTTCACCTTTTCCCCCTATGTTGTCCGCGGACGGACCCTATTAGTAGTTTATTTGGAGCTCTCACTACCTTTTTAGAAACAATGCTTGGCACGTATCACTCATGCCGAGTGTAAAAAATTTATTTTGTATCGCAAATTAAAACCTCCTTTTTTGTGATAAATATCACCAAAAAGTAGTCTTTCCCTCCCAGATTGCTGGCCATCACACAAAACTTATTTTATCATTCAAAAAATCAACCGGACGGACGATTCACGCGAGAATCATAAAGCTGGGTTACGCTTAGGACTCCCGCAGGCCCGTACAGTATAGCTTTAGTTTACTTATCCCAAGAGGTGTTAGATGAGACTTATCCCACTGAAAGATACCGCACAAGTCGGCAAATGGGCCGCGCGTCATATCGTTCAACGCATCAACGCATTCAAGCCAACCGCAGAGCGCCCGTTTGTCCTCGGCCTGCCTACCGGCGGCACGCCGCTGGAAGCCTACAAACATCTGATTGCGATGCACAAAGCAGGTGAAGTAAGCTTTAAGCATGTTGTGACTTTCAACATGGACGAGTACGTTGGCCTGCCGCAGGAACACCCGGAAAGCTACCACACCTTCATGTACCGCAACTTCTTTGACCACGTTGATATCCCTCGTGAAAATATCAACCTGCTGAACGGCAACGCCGCGGATGTCGACGCCGAGTGCCGCCAGTACGAAGAGAAGATCAAGTCTTACGGCAAAATTAACCTGTTCATGGGCGGCGTGGGTATCGACGGCCATATCGCGTTCAACGAGCCGGCTTCGTCCCTGGCTTCGCGCACCCGCATCAAAACGCTGACCGAAGACACCCGCATCGCCAACTCGCGCTTCTTCGGCGGCGACGTCAGCCTGGTGCCGAAATATGCGTTGACCGTCGGCGTGGGCACGCTGCTGGATGCCGAAGAAGTGATGATCCTGGTGACCGGCCACGCCAAGGCGCAGGCGCTGGAAGCCGCTGTGGAAGGCAATATCAACCACATGTGGACCATCAGCTGCCTGCAGCTGCACGCCAAAGCGGTGGTGGTGTGCGACGAACCGGCCACCATGGAACTGAAAGTCAAAACCGTCAAATATTTCCGCGAGTTAGAAGCGGAAAGCGTGAAAAGTCTTTAATCTTTGCAGGGGGCTACGATGTTCGCTTTAACCCACGGCCGAATCTATACCGGCCACGACGTACTTGATGACCATGCAGTCATTATCGCTGATGGGCTGATCGAGAGAGTCTGCCCGGTGGCTGAATTGCCCGCCGGCATCGAAACGCGCGACCTGGGTGGCGCCATCCTGGCCCCCGGGCTTATTGACGTGCAGCTGAACGGCTGCGGCGGCGTCCAGTTCAACGATTCGCTGGAAGCAATCTCGGAAGAAACGCTGGAGATCATGCAGCGCGCCAACGAGAAATCCGGCTGCACCAGCTATCTGCCGACGCTGATCACCAGCAGCGACGAATTCATGAAGCACAGCGTCGACGTGATGCGCGCTTATCTGAAAAAGCACCAAAACCAGGCGTTGGGCCTGCACCTGGAGGGGCCGTACCTCAGCCCGGTAAAAAAAGGCACTCACAACCCGGCGTTCATTCGCAAGCCAACGCAGGACATGATCGATTACCTGTGCGCCAACGCCGACGTGATCACCAAGGTGACGCTGGCACCGGAAATGGTTGAGCCGCACGTTATTAAACAGCTGACCGAGGCCGGCATCGTGGTCTCCGCCGGCCACTCGAATGCCACCTACGATCAGGCGCGCACCGGCTTCGCCGCCGGCATCAGCTTCGCCACCCACCTGTACAACGCCATGCCGTATATCACCGGCCGCGAACCGGGGCTGATGGGGGCGATCTTCGATACGCCAGAGGTCTATACCGGCATCATCGCCGACGGCCATCACGTAGCCTGGGCGAGTATCCGTAACGCCAAACGCCTGAAAGGTGATAAATTGGTCTTGGTCACCGACGCGACCGCACCGGCGGGTGCAGATATTGACCAATTTATTTTCGCCGGTAAAACAATATACTATCGGGATGGACTGTGCGTGGATGAGAACGGCACCCTGAGCGGTTCCGCGCTGACCATGATCGAAGCGGTGCGAAACAGCGTCGAGCATATCGGCATAGCGCTGGACGAAGCGCTGCGCATGGCGACGCTGTATCCGGCGCGCGCCATCGGCGTCGATCACCGTCTGGGCACCCTCGAAGCCGGCAAGGTGGCTAACCTGACCGCCTTCACCCGTGATTTCAAGATCACCAAAACGCTCGTTAACGGTAACGAGGTTTAATTCAATGAACAGCGAGTAAAATTATTGATGAGCACTGGCGGACAAGCACAAATAGGGAACGTTGACTTAGTCAAACAACTTAACGGCGCGGCAGTTTACCGCCTGATCGACCAGCAGGGCCCGATCTCGCGCATTCAGATTGCCGAACTCAGCCAGCTCGCCCCCGCCAGCGTCACCAAAATTACTCGCCAGCTGCTGGAGCGCGGGCTGATCAAAGAAGTCGATCAGCAGGCCTCCACCGGCGGCCGCCGCGCGATCTCCATCGTGTCGGAAACCCGTCATTTCCATACCGTCGCGGTGCGTCTCGGCCGCCACGACGCCACCATCACCCTGTATGACATGAGCGGCAAGTCGCTCAGCGAAGAACACTATCCGCTGCCGGAACGCACCCAGGAAACGCTGGAGAATGCGCTGTTCGCCGCCATCGCCCAATTCATCGAAGCGAACCAGCGCCGCCTGCGCGAGCTGATCGCCATCGCGGTGATCCTGCCCGGCCTGGTGGATCCGGCGCTGGGCGTGGTGCGCTACATGCCACACATCAGCGTCAGCAATTGGGCGCTGGTGGACAACCTGCAGCAGCGCTTCAACGTCACCAGCTTCGTCGGCCACGACATCCGCAGCCTGGCCCTGGCGGAGCACTACTTCGGCGCCACCCGCGACTGCGAAGACTCGATTCTGGTGCGCCTGCACCGCGGCACCGGCGCCGGCATCATCGTCAACGGGCAGATTTTTCTCGGCAACAACGGCAACGTCGGCGAGATCGGCCATATCCAGATCGATCCGTTGGGGGAACGCTGCCACTGCGGCAACTTCGGCTGCCTGGAAACCGTGGCCGCCAACGCCGCGATCGAACAGCGCGTGCGCCAGCTGCTGAGCCAGGGCTACCCGAGCAAACTGACGCTGGAAGACTGCGGTATCAACGCCATCTGCAAGGCCGCCAACCGCGGCGATCTGCTGGCCAGCGAAGTGATCGAACACGTCGGCCGCTATCTGGGCAAAGCGGTGGCCATCGCCATCAACCTGTTCAATCCGCAGAAGGTGGTAATCGCCGGTGAGATCACCGAAGCGGACAAGGTGCTGCTGCCGGCGATCCAGAGCTGCATCAATACCCAGGTACTGAAGGACTTCCGCAAAAATCTGCCGGTGGTGACCTCCGAACTCAATCATCGCTCGGCGATCGGCGCTTTCGCCCTGGCCAAACGCGCGATGCTCAACGGCGTGCTCTTGCAGCGATTGCTGGAAAGCTGATCCGCCGCTTCTGGCAGGTGTGTTATCGTCACCTCTTGCCTGCCGTAATCATGAGAAACAGCGACAAATGAAAATCAAAAACGTTATATGCGATATCGACGGCGTGCTGCTGCATGACAATACGCCGGTGCCCGGCGCCGATCTGTTCCTGGCGCGCATCCAGGAACAAGGCATGCCGCTGGTGGTGCTGACCAACTACCCGTCACAGACCGCGCAGGATCTGGCGAACCGCTTCGCCGCCGCCGGGCTGGAAGTGCCGGAGAGCGCGTTCTATACCTCGGCGATGGCCACCGCCGATTTCCTGCGCCGCCAGGAAGGCAAAAAGGCCTACGTGGTCGGTGAAGGCGCCCTTATCCATGAGCTGTACAAAGCCGGTTTCACCATCACCGACATCAACCCGGATTTCGTGATCGTCGGTGAAACCCGCTCTTACAACTGGGACATGATGCACAAAGCCGCCTATTTCGTGAGCAATGGGGCGCGCTTTATCGCCACCAACCCGGATAGCCACGGCCACGGCTTCTCGCCGGCCTGCGGCGCACTGTGTGCCCCCATCGAGAAGATCACCGGCCGCAAGCCGTTTTACGTCGGCAAGCCCAGCCCGTGGATCATTCGCGCCGCACTGAACAAAATGCAGGCGCACTCGGAAGAAACGGTGATCGTCGGCGACAACCTGCGTACCGACATCCTGGCGGGTTTCCAGGCCGGCCTGGAAACCGTTCTGGTGCTGTCCGGTGTCTCCACGCTGAGCGACATCGAAACCATGCCGTTCCGCCCGAGCTATGTCTACCCTTCCGTCGCCGATATCACTATCTTCTGATGCGGCCATGGCGGCCGCCCGGCCGCCATTATTTCCTTCTCCCTCAGCGTCAGTTTGAATTTAATTCGTTCATGGCAGCAAAAGGTTTCAGCCTGCCTGCATTAAAAATCCTCATTATAACTTTACGCCCCGCCAATAGCTGATATTGCCGGCGAGCGGAAAACCCTTACCCCTAATTAATGAGGCTACCATGAGCACAAATAACATTATTAATGCCGTCGCCGCCGATGACGCGGCCATTATGCCGTCTATCGCTAATAAAAAGATCCTGATGGGTTTCTGGCACAACTGGGCCGCCGGCGCCAGTGACGGCTATCAGCAGGGCCAGTTCACCAATATGAACCTGACCGACATTCCCGCCGAGTACAACGTGGTGGCCGTCGCCTTTATGAAAGGCCAGGGCATCCCGACCTTCAAGCCTTACAACCTGTCCGACGCCGAGTTCCGCCGCCAGGTGGGCGTGCTGAACAGCCAGGGCCGCGCGGTGCTGATCTCCCTCGGCGGCGCAGACGCGCATATCGAGCTGAAAACCGGCGACGAAGACAAGCTGAAAGACGAGATTATTCGCCTGGTGGAAGTCTATGGCTTCGACGGCCTGGATATCGATCTGGAACAGGCGGCGATCGGTGCCGCCAATAATAAAACCGTCTTGCCTGCGGCGCTGAAAAAAGTAAAAGACCATTACGCCGCCCAGGGGAAAAACTTTATTATCAGCATGGCGCCGGAATTCCCGTATTTGCGCACCAACGGCACCTACCTGGATTATATTAACGCCCTCGAAGGCTATTACGACTTTATCGCGCCGCAATATTATAACCAGGGCGGCGACGGTATTTGGGTGGATGAACTCAATGCCTGGATCACGCAGAATAACGACGCCATGAAAGAGGACTTCCTCTACTACCTGACGGAAAGCCTGGTTACCGGCACCCGCGGCTATGCGAAGATCCCGGCGGCGAAATTCGTCATCGGCCTGCCGAGCAACAACGATGCCGCCGCCACCGGCTACGTGGTCAACAAACAGGCGGTGTATAACGCTTTCTCGCGTCTCGACGCCAAAAACCTGTCGATCAAGGGCCTGATGACCTGGTCAATCAACTGGGATAACGGCAAGAGCAAAGCCGGCGTGGCCTACAACTGGGAGTTCAAAACCCGCTATGCGCCACTGATCCAAGGCGGCGTCACCCCGCCGCCGGGAAAGCCTAATGCGCCGACGGCGCTGACGGTCTCCGAGCTGGGTACCACCTCGCTGAAACTGAGCTGGGCCGCCGCCACCGGCGCCTTACCGATCGCCAGCTACACCGTCTACCGCAACGGCAACCCGATCGGCCAGACCGCCGGCCTGTCGCTGGCCGACAGCGGCCTGACCCCGGCCACCCAGTACAGCTACTTCGTTACCGCAACCGACAGCCAGGGCAATACCTCGCTGCCGAGCAGCGCGCTGGCGGTTAAAACCGCCAACGACGGCACGCCGCCCGATCCGGGAGCGCCCGAGTGGCAGAACAACCACAGCTACAAAGCCGGCGACGTGGTGAGTTATAAAGGCAAGAAATACACCTGTATCCAGGCGCACACCTCCAATGCCGGCTGGACGCCGGACGCCGCCTTCACCCTGTGGCAGCTCATCGCCTAATCGCTAATCGATTGCCGGTCAAATCGGCCGGCAATCCCGTCATCACGCTAAAAATTGCATAATCGTTAAATTTTCCCGCCAATAACTGAAAATCCGTTAAAAATCGCAGCCACGCAAACAACTATTTCTCAGCGTATGGCTAAAACGCTTGCATCTCCTGCAGCTTTAGGCGCATTTTCATAACCACAGCGCAGCAAAACCGCGTTATCGCTGATGAATCGGCAATGCTGCCCATAATAGTAAAAAACAACATCACAGTCATAAAAGCCCGTTAGGAGAGTTGTATGTGTTCTATTTTCGGTGTGCTCGATCTGAAGTCCGATCCCGTTGAACTGCGTAAGAAAGCGCTGGAGCTGTCACGTCTGATGCGCCACCGCGGCCCGGATTGGTCCGGCGTTTACGCCAGCGACAAAGCCATTTTGGCCCACGAACGCCTGTCGATCGTCGACGTCAACAACGGCGCTCAACCGCTGTACAACGCTGCGCACACCCACGTTTTGGCGGTCAACGGCGAAATTTACAACCACCAGGCGCTGCGCCAACAGCTGAGCGACCGCTATGCGTTCCAGACCGGCTCCGACTGTGAAGTAATCCTGGCGCTGTATCAGGAGAAAGGACCGGACTTCCTCGACGATCTGCAAGGCATGTTCGCTTTTGCCCTGTATGACACTGAAAAAGACGCCTACCTGATCGGCCGCGATCACCTGGGCATCATCCCGCTGTACATGGGCCATGACGAACACGGCAACCTGTACGTTGCCTCGGAAATGAAAGCGCTGGTGCCGGTGTGCCGCACCATCAAGGAATTCCCGGCCGGCAGCTACCTGTGGAGCCAGGACGGTGAGATCCGCGAATATTATCGCCGCGACTGGTTCGATTACGACAGCGTCAAGGACAACGTGACCGACGCCGCCGCCCTGCGCACCGCGCTGGAAGAGTCGGTGAAAAGCCACCTGATGTCCGACGTGCCTTACGGCGTGCTGCTGTCGGGCGGGCTGGATTCCTCGGTCATCTCGGCGATCACCAAGAAGTACGCTGCGCGCCGCGTGGAAGATCAGGAACGCAGCGAGGCCTGGTGGCCGCAGCTGCACTCCTTCGCCGTCGGGCTGGAAGGCTCGCCGGATCTGCGCGCCGCGCAAGAGGTGGCTAACCACCTGGGCACCGTGCACCATGAGATCCACTTCACCGTGCAGGAAGGGCTGGACGCCATCCGCGACGTGATTTATCACATCGAAACCTACGACGTCACCACCATTCGCGCCTCGACGCCGATGTACCTGATGTCGCGCAAAATCAAGGCGATGGGCATCAAGATGGTGCTTTCCGGCGAAGGCGCGGACGAAGTGTTCGGCGGCTACCTGTACTTCCATAAGGCGCCGGACGCCCGCGAATTCCACGAAGAGACCGTGCGCAAACTGCTGGCGCTGCACATGTTCGACTGCGCGCGCGCCAACAAGGCGATGTCCGCCTGGGGCGTCGAAGCCCGCGTGCCGTTCCTGGACAAGAAATTCCTCGACGTGGCGATGCGCATCAACCCGAAAGATAAAATGTGCGGCAACGGCAAAATGGAAAAACACATCGTTCGCGAATGTTTCGAGTCCTATTTGCCCGCCAGCGTGGCCTGGCGCCAGAAAGAGCAGTTCTCCGACGGCGTCGGCTATAGCTGGATCGACACGTTAAAAGAGGTGGCTGCGCAGCAAATTAGCGATCAACAGCTCGAAACCGCGCGTTTCCGCTTCCCGTACAACACGCCAACGTCGAAAGAAGGCTACCTGTACCGCGAAATCTTCGAAGAGCTGTTCCCGCTGCCGAGCGCCGCCGAATGCGTACCGGGCGGCCCGTCCGTCGCCTGCTCGTCCGCCAAGGCCATCGAGTGGGATGAATCGTTCAAGAAGATGGACGATCCTTCCGGCCGCGCCGTCGGCGTGCACCAGGCCGCCTATAAATAATTGCGCGGCATTTCCCTCAGGGCGGGCCTTTTGGCCCGCCTTTTTGTTGCCTTTTCCCCCCGCCAACTGCCTGAATTGCCGATTTTATCGCCATAATGTTCACAACCCAGACAAACGGCGCTTCCGGGGGCTTTTTCGGGAAAAAACTTGTTGACGCAAATCGGTCATATACGCATAATGCGCCCCGCAACGCCGATGAAGGCAAAGCAAAAAAAGAGGGCTACGTAGCTCAGCTGGTTAGAGCACATCACTCATAATGATGGGGTCACAGGTTCGAATCCCGTCGTAGCCACCATCTCTTTTTTGTATTTGCGGGAGTGGCGAAATTGGTAGACGCACCAGATTTAGGTTCTGGCGCCGCAAGGTGTGCGAGTTCAAGTCTCGCCTCCCGCACCATTTCTCTTCATCGTCGGCGCAGTATGTTGATGGGGTATCGCCAAGCGGTAAGGCACCGGTTTTTGATACCGGCATTCCCTGGTTCGAATCCAGGTACCCCAGCCATATTCTTTCGGGAATGGGGTTTCAACATAAGATTTGTTTGCAGGTGGGGTATCGCCAAGCGGTAAGGCACCGGTTTTTGATACCGGCATTCCCTGGTTCGAATCCAGGTACCCCAGCCATAACAAACTGCTTGCAAATCAAAGAAGTAAAAAGTAACATCGGCTACGTAGCTCAGCTGGTTAGAGCACATCACTCATAATGATGGGGTCACAGGTTCAAATCCCGTCGTAGCCACCATAATTGGGGTGTCGCCAAGCGGTAAGGCTCTGGTTTCTGATACCAGCATACCCAGGTTCGAATCCTGGCACCCCAGCCATATTTAGAAAAGCCCGCTTAGGCGGGCTTTTTGCTGTCTGGCGTTCGGCCAATCCTAACGGGCCCAGCCACCGCTGAGCCCTGTCGGTTACAATCCCAAGGCGTACTTCAACGCATGCTCTTTCAGCTTGCCCGCCCGCTGCGCGGCCATCAGCGCCAGATTGCGCGCCACGGTCAGCGGCGCCAGGTTATTGCTGAAGGCGGTATAGAACAGATCCATGCCGCTCTGCATCAACAGATTGTCGGTACGGCGGCGGCGTTGATAGCGCAGCAGCACCGCCTCGCCGCTCCAGTCTTCTCCCTGCTCTCGCGCCTCGCTCAGCACGTTCAGCAAGGCATCCACATCGCGATACCCCAGATTGACGCCCTGCCCGGCCAGCGGGTTGATGGTATGCGCCGCATCGCCCACCAGCGCCAGCCCCGGCAGCACGTAGCGCTGCGCATGACGCCGCGTCAGCGGGAACGATCCGGCAGCGTGCACCTTGACCGGGCCCAGTCGTGCCGGGAAAGCGGTAGCGATTTCGCGCTCCAGCTGCGCCGGCGGCATCGCCTGCAGTTGGCGAATGCGCTGCGGGCTGTCATACCACACCAGCGACGCCCAGCTGTCGTACAGCGGCAGGAAGGCGCGCGGCCCGGACGGGAAGAAGCGCTGCCAGGTCACATCCTGCTGCGGCGCGCCGGTATCGACGGTGATCAACATGCACGCCTGACGATATTGCCAGCCGTTGGTGCCGATCGCCGCCAGCTTGCGCACCTGCGAGTTGGCCCCGTCGGCACCGACAACCAGCCGCGCTTGCAGCGTCTCGCCGCTGTCCAGCGTCAGTTGCCAGGCATTGTCCGCCCGCTGCAGCGATTGCAGCCTGGCGGGGCACAGCAGCGTCAGGTTGGCGCACTGCGCGAACTGTTGCCACAGCCCCAGCTGCAGAATGCGGTTTTCCACCATAAAGCCCAGCTCGGGCAGCCCCAGGGACACCGCGTCGAACGCCACGCGCGACGACGCCCACTCCCAGGTCTCCAGCCGGCGATACGGCGCCGTACGCATCGCCGTCACGGCCTGCCAGGTGCCGAGCTGTTTCAGCAGCCCCACCGAGGTGCAGCCGATCGCGGAAATGCGCAGGTCCGGCGGGCTTTGCGCCTCGAACGCCTGCGGCGCCTGATGTTCCAGCAACGCCACCGACCAGCCCGCCTGCGCCAGCCCCAGGGCCGCCGCCGCGCCGACCATGCCGCCACCCACCACCACCGCGTCATACCGATTTTGAGATGTCTTCATATTGGCTATGTTTTCTATGTGAATGCTCGCCATCCCACCCGACATGGCGTTTTGCGCAGTGTACCGGATTTTCGCTTCGGCTTCAGGTTGCGTGCCATTTTCCCCCGCGCTGGTCACAACGGCGGCAAATGATTACAATACGCGCCCTGCATGTCGCGTAACGCAACTTTCGCTCCGCACTGAGTAATGGCAAGTCAATGACGAAAAAACTACATATCAAAACCTGGGGCTGCCAGATGAATGAGTACGATTCATCAAAAATGGCCGACCTGTTGAACAGCACGCACGGCTTCGAGTGGACCGACAACGCCGAGGAAGCGGACGTGCTGTTGCTGAACACCTGCTCGATCCGTGAAAAAGCGCAGGAGAAAGTTTTCGCCATGCTGGGGCGCTGGCGCTTGCTGAAAGAGAAGAATCCGTCTGTCATCATCGGCGTCGGCGGTTGCGTGGCCTCGCAAGAAGGCGAACTGATCCGCAGCCGCGCGCCTTGCGTCGACGTGGTATTCGGCCCGCAGACCCTGCACCGCCTGCCGGAAATGATCAATCACGTTCAGGGCACCCGCAGCCCGGTGGTCGATATCAGCTTCCCGGAGATCGAAAAATTCGACCGCCTGCCGGAGCCGCGCGCCGAAGGCCCGACCGCCTTCGTGTCGATCATGGAAGGCTGCAACAAATACTGCACTTTCTGCGTGGTGCCTTACACCCGCGGCGAGGAAGTGAGCCGCCCGAGCGACGACGTGCTGTTCGAAATCGCCCAGCTGGCGGCGCAGGGCGTGCGCGAGGTCAACCTGCTCGGCCAAAACGTCAACGCTTACCGCGGCGCGACGCATGACGGCGATATCTGCTCATTCGCCGAACTGCTGCGCCTGGTGGCGGCCATCGACGGCATCGATCGCATTCGCTTCACCACCAGCCACCCGATCGAGTTCACCGACGACATTATCGCGGTGTACGAAGACACGCCGGAGCTGGTCAGCTTCCTGCATCTGCCGGTGCAGAGCGGTTCGGACCGCATCCTGACCATGATGAAACGCGCGCATACCGCGCTGGAGTATAAGGCGATTATCCGCAAGCTGCGCAAGGCGCGGCCGGCCATCCAGCTGAGCTCCGATTTCATCGTCGGTTTCCCGGGCGAAAGCCAGGCCGACTTCGAACAGACCATGAACCTGATCGCCGACGTCAACTTCGACGTCAGCTTCAGCTTCATCTATTCGTCGCGCCCCGGTACGCCGGCGGCGGACATGGTCGACGACGTCAGCGAAGAAGAGAAAAAGCAGCGGCTGTACATTCTGCAGGATCGCATCAACCAGCAGGCGCTGCAGTTCAGCCGCCGCATGCTCGGCACCGTCCAGCGCATTCTGGTGGAGGGCACCTCGCGTAAAAGCGTGATGGAGCTGGCCGGGCGCACGGAGTGCAACCGTGTGGTAAACTTCGAAGGCACGCCCGACATGATCGGCCAATTTGTCGACGTGGAAATTACCGAGGTGCTGACCAACACCCTGCGTGGCGCAGTGGTGCGCACCGAACAGCAGATGGATCTGCGCGTACATGAATCCCCGCAGTCGGTGATCGCCCGTACCCGCAAAGAAAACGCGCTGGGCGTCGGCATTTACCAGCCCTGACGCCGCGGCGGCCGCCTTATCGCCGCCCGTTCGCGCTACTCCTTACCGTTTCTCCGCCGGGCGTCCGCGCCCGGTGATGTTCTTTTTTTATTTTTTTATTGTTGAAGAGGCGACATAACATGCAACTCCCACACTGCCCGAAGTGCAACTCCGAATACACCTACCAGGACAATGCCCTGTTCATCTGCCCTGAGTGCGCCCACGAGTGGAGCGACAGCGCCCCGGCGGAAGATCAGGACGCGCTGATCGTCAAAGACGCCAACGGCAACCTGCTGGCGGACGGCGACGCGGTCACCGTGATCAAGGATCTG
Source organism: Serratia sp. CY47444 (assembly GCF_052168635.1). Classification (NCBI taxonomy): domain Bacteria; kingdom Pseudomonadati; phylum Pseudomonadota; class Gammaproteobacteria; order Enterobacterales; family Yersiniaceae; genus Serratia; species Serratia sp. CY47444. Next base: position 59,821 of record NZ_JBJNMH010000002.1, on the reverse strand, counting down.
AAGGTCAAAGGCAGCTCCTCGATGCTGAAGATCGGCACCAAGGTGAAAAACATTCGCCTGGTGGAAGGCGATCACAACATCGACTGCAAAATCGACGGTTTCGGCCCGATGAAGCTGAAATCCGAGTTCGTGAAAAAGAACTGATTCCCAGCGGCCTTGTTCTGTGATGACGCGGCGGGCTTTGCGCCCCGCCGCGTTTTTTCCTTATCTTCCCTTGAATTCCGCCGACGGCGCACAGATAGATCAGCGGTAAACTTGCGCCGTTGCGGCGCACCATGAATAATTCAAGAAAGAGAGTATTCAGGCTCGCCCTGAACGCGCGCGTCCCGGACGCGCTATGTGACATCAACCAGGCCCGATGTGACCTAGAGGAATAGTTTGAACGTCGCAACACAAGAAATTTTGTTAGAGCCCGCAGACAACAAGCGTTTGCTCAGCCTGTGCGGCCCGTTTGATGACAACATCAAGCAACTCGAGCGCCGATTGGGCATCGAAATCAATCGCCGCGACAACCGTTTCAAGCTGGTCGGCAAAAACCTGTGCGTGGTTGCCGCCGCCGATATCCTGCGCCATCTGTACGTGGATACCGCGCCGATTCGCGGCGTGATCCCGGATATCGATCCGGAGCAAATCCACCTGGCTATCAAAGAGAGTCGGGTGCTGGAACAGGTGGCCGACAGCGTGCCGGATTACGGCAAGGCGGTCACCATCAAAACCAAGCGCGGCATGGTGAAACCGCGTACGCCTAACCAGGCGCAGTACATCGCCAACATTCTCGATCACGACATCACCTTCGGCATCGGCCCGGCGGGCACCGGCAAAACCTACCTGGCGGTCGCCGCTGCGGTGGATGCGCTGGAACGCCAGGAAATTCGCCGCATTCTGCTGACCCGTCCTGCGGTCGAAGCCGGCGAAAAGCTGGGCTTCCTGCCCGGCGATCTGAGCCAGAAGGTCGATCCTTATCTGCGCCCGCTGTACGACGCCCTGTTCGAGATGCTGGGCTTCGAGCGCGTGGAGAAGCTCATCGAGCGCAACGTGATCGAAGTCGCGCCGCTGGCCTATATGCGCGGCCGCACGCTGAACGACGCCTTTATCATCCTGGATGAGAGCCAGAACACCACCATCGAGCAGATGAAGATGTTCCTGACACGCATCGGCTTCAACTCGAAGGCGGTCATCACCGGCGACGTCACCCAGATCGACCTGCCGCGCAACCAGAAATCCGGCCTGCGCCATGCGGTGGAAGTGCTGTCGGACGTGGAGGAGCTGAGCTTCAACTTCTTCCACAGCGAAGACGTGGTGCGCCACCCGGTGGTGGCCCGCGTGGTCATCGCCTATGAGGCCTGGGAAGCCGCCGAACAGAAACGCAAAGACGCGATTGCCGAGCAACGTAAGCGCGAGGCGCTCGCCGCCTCCGAGCAGGAGACACCATGAGTCAGGTGATTTTGGATCTGCAGATTGCCTGTGAAAGCAGCGACGGCCTGCCGGATGAGGCCACCTTCCAGCGCTGGCTGGAAGGCGTGCTGCCGCAATTTCAGGAAGAGGCCGAGGTCACCGTGCGTCTGGTGGACGAAGCGGAAAGCCACGAGCTGAACCTGACCTACCGCGGCAAAGACAAGCCGACCAACGTGCTCTCTTTCCCGTTCGAAGCCCCGCCGGGCATCGAGCTGCCGCTGCTCGGCGATCTGATCATCTGCCGCCAGGTGGTTGAGCAGGAAGCGATTGAGCAAGGCAAAACGCTGGAGGCCCACTGGGCGCATATGGTTGTCCACGGCAGTCTTCATCTGCTAGGGTATGACCACATCGAAGACGATGAAGCCGAAGAAATGGAGTCTTTGGAAACCGAAATCATGCACGGACTGGGTTATCCTGATCCGTACCTGGCGGAAAAAGACCCCGTCTGACGTCAGCCGTTTACCCCACAGCCCCCATGCGGGGCTGTCGCTGACGCCCCTTAACTCTGACATGAGTGACAGTAACTAAAACGCCATGAGCGACGACCATTCACAAAGCAATGACAGCCCCAGTCCCAAGAAGGGGTTCTTTACTCTTATCCTTAACCAGCTGTTCCACGGCGAGCCCAAAAACCGTGGCGATCTGGTCGAGCTGATCCGTGATTCCGAACAAAACGACCTGATCGATCCCGATACCCGCGACATGCTGGAAGGCGTGATGGATATCGCCGAACAGCGCGTGCGCGACATCATGATCCCCCGCTCCCAGATGGTGACGCTCAAGCGCAACCAGACGCTGGAAGAGTGCCTGGACGTGATTATCGACTCCGCCCACTCGCGCTTCCCGGTGATCAGCGAAGACAAAGATCACATCGAAGGCATCCTGATGGCCAAGGATCTGCTGCCGTTCATGCGCGCAGACTCCGAGCCGTTCAGCATCGACAAAGTGCTGCGCACCGCGGTGGTGGTGCCGGAAAGCAAGCGCGTCGACCGGATGCTGAAAGAGTTTCGCTCCCAGCGCTATCACATGGCGATTGTCATTGACGAATTCGGCGGCGTGTCCGGCCTGGTCACCATCGAAGATATCCTGGAGCTGATCGTCGGCGAGATTGAAGACGAATACGACGACGAAGACGATCTGGATATCCGCCAGCTCAGCCGCCACATGTACACCGTGCGCGCGCTGGCGCCGATCGAAGACTTCAACGACGCCTTCGGCACCCATTTCAGCGACGACGAGGTCGATACCATCGGCGGTCTGGTGATGCAGGCCTTCGGCCACCTGCCGGCGCGCGGGGAAACCATTGAAATCGAAGGTTACCTATTTAAAGTTGCCATGGCAGACAGTCGACGTATCATCCAGGTTCATGTAAAAATTCCGGACGACTCTCCACCACCGAAACTGGAAGATTAAATCCAACATGGCTAAAGCCTCATTACTTGAACGCCAGTGGATTCGCGCCCTGCTGGCGCTGTTGTCAGGTGCCGGCGGGACGCTGGCGTTCTCGCCCTACGATTTCTGGCCCGCGGCCATCGTCTCCCTGTTCGGCCTGCTGGCCGTTACCCTCAATCGCACCACCAAACAGTCTGCCCTGCTCGGCTTTGTCTGGGGCTTCGGGTTGTTCGGCAGCGGGATCAACTGGGTGTATGTCAGCATCGCCGATTTCGGCGGCATGCCCTTCGCCGTCAACATCTTCCTGGTGGCGCTGCTCGCCGCTTACCTGTCGCTGTATACCGGGCTGTTCGCCGGGCTGCTGACGCGCCTGTGGCCGGCCACCCGCTGGTGGCGGCTGGCCATCGCCGCGCCGGTGCTGTGGCAGGTGACCGAATTCCTGCGCGGCTGGGTGCTGACCGGCTTCCCGTGGCTGCAGTTCGGCTATAGCCAGATCAACGGCCCGCTGAAGGGCATCGCGCCGCTGCTGGGCGTCGACGCCATCACCTTTGTGCTGATGGCCATCGCCGGCCTGCTGGTGTACGCCGTCAATCAGCGCCGTCTCTCGGCAGCCGTGATTGCCGCCGCGCTGCTGCTGTTGCCGTGGCCGCTGCGCCAGCTGCAGTGGTTTACCCCGCAGCCGGAGAAAGCGGTGAACGTCGCCATGGTGCAAGGCAACATCGCTCAATCGATGAAATGGGATCCGAAAGCGCTGGTCAGCACGCTGCAAACCTATCTGGACGAAACCCGTCCCTACATGGGCAAGGCGCCGATCGTCATCTGGCCGGAATCCGCCATTCCGGATTATGAAGCCAATCAGAACGGCTTCCTGACGATGATGGACGACCTGATGCGGGCGAAGAACAGCAGCCTGATCACCGGCATCGTCGACGTGCGTGCCACGCCGCAGGGCCAGCAAATCTACAACAGTGCCATCGTGCTCGGTGAACCGACGCCGTACAGTTACCCGGCCAACGATCGCTACAACAAGCACCACCTGGTACCGTTCGGCGAGTTCGTGCCGCTCGAGACGCTGCTGCGGCCCCTGGCGCCGTTCTTCGACCTGCCGATGTCCTCCTTCAGCCGCGGCGACTACGTACAACCGCAGCTCAGCGTACGCGGCTACAACCTGACGGCGGCCATCTGCTACGAAATCGTGTTGGGCCAGCAGGTGCGCGATAACTTCCGCCCGGACACCAACTTCCTGCTGACCATCTCCAACGATGCCTGGTTCGGCCACTCCATCGGCCCGTGGCAGCACTTCCAGATGGCACGCATGCGGGCGCTGGAGCTCGGCCGACCGCTGCTGCGCAGCACCAATAACGGCGTCACCGCCGCGGTGGACGCGAATGGCGAGGTGATCGCCGAGATCCCGCAGTTCACCCGTCAGGTACTCGAAGTGAAAGTCACGCCGACCACCGGCCTCACGCCTTATGCGCGCTTCGGCGCCACGCCGCTGTGGGTGATGACCCTGTTGCTGGGCGGCTGGGCGCTGATGTTGGGCCTGCGCCGCAAATAGCCCTCTTCGTCGGGGCGCACCCGCTGCGCCCCGCTTTCCCGTCAAATCTTCCCTCAGTCAGAAAACGCCGTTAAATCAACGCGGCTGGCACACTCCTTGCTTTTATCTATGGCGACATCGCGCGCCGGTTTACTTTTGCTGACGTTTTGTCGCACCTGCGCACATTTTGGGTGCATTGAACGCACCGCACGGGTGCGCCGACGTTTTGTTGCATTGATTTGGTGCGCGCGGCGTCTCAAAAAATGAAACATTTTAGTTTCAAGGTGTTCACAATCGGTTATTTTTTAACAGCGTTCAGTTCATAAGACTATCTTTATAACTTGAGCAATAAACAGTCGATTTAACCTGACGCTCTTTAGTCAGAGCCACAACAACAGTAAAGGAGTTGGACCATGCAAATGCGTAAATTGGCGTTATCGTTACTGCTGCTCGGTGCGGCAGGTAGCGTGGCGCACGCGGAAGACCTGACCGGTACGCTGAAAAAAATCAAAGACAATGGCGTGATCGTTGTCGGCCACCGCGAATCGTCAGTGCCGTTCTCCTACTACGACAACCAACAAAAAGTTGTGGGCTACTCTCAGGACTACTCCAACCAAATCGTTGAAGCCGTTAAGAAAAAGCTGAATGCACCGAATCTGCAGGTGAAAATGCTGCCGATTACCTCGCAGAACCGCATCCCGCTGCTGCAAAACGGCACCTATGATTTCGAGTGCGGCTCCACCACCAATAACCTCGAGCGCCAGAAACAGGCCGCCTTCTCCGACACCATTTTCGTGGTCGGCACCCGCTTGCTGGTGAAAAAAGGCTCCGACATCAAAGACTTTAAAGACCTGGCCGGCAAACCGGTGGTGGTCACCTCCGGCACCACCTCTGAAGTGCTGCTGAACAAGCTGAACGACAGCGGCAAGATGAACATGCGCATCATCAGCGCCAAAGACCACGGCGACTCCTTCCGCACTCTGGAAAGCGGCCGCGCGGTGGCCTTTATGATGGACGACGCCCTGCTGGCGGGCGAGCGCGCCAAGGCCAAGAAGCCGGATCAGTGGGAAATCATCGGCACACCGCAGTCGAAAGAAGCCTACGGCTGCATGCTGCGTAAAGACGATCCTGCGTTCAAGAAACTGGTCGATGACACCATCGCCCAGGCGCAAACCTCCGGCGAAGCGGCCAAGTGGTTTGATAAATGGTTCAAGCAGCCGATTCCACCGAAAAACCTCAACATGAACTTCGAACTGTCGGACGACATGAAGCAGCTGTTCAAAGAACCTAACGACAAGGCATTGAACTAAATAGAATGACAGCCGGGGCGGCCGCCAGGCCAAACCGGCCCAGTTGATGACTGGGACAGACAGGTATGAGGGGGGCCGTTCCCCTCCCTCATTTTCCCCAACGCGCATCACCGACATCCGCACACAATAAGCCAGCCAGACTGGCCGCGCGGCGATCGGCGCTCATCAAGTCATCAATCTTCGGCGCTCTGCGCCCGTTTACCGGAGTTTGTTATGTCAATAGATTGGAACTGGGGTATCTTCCTGCAGCAGGCCCCGTTTGGGAACACCACTTACCTCGGCTGGATCTGGTCCGGCTTTCAGGTCACGGTGGCCCTCTCCGTCTGTGCATGGATTATCGCTTTCTTCGTCGGTTCGCTGTTCGGTATCTTGCGTACCGTACCCAACCGCTTTCTTTCCGCCCTCGGCACCTGTTACGTCGAACTGTTCCGCAACGTGCCGCTGATCGTGCAATTCTTTACCTGGTATCTGGTGATCCCCGAGCTGCTGCCGGCCAATATCGGCACCTGGTTTAAAAGCGAGCTGGATCCCAACGTGCAGTTCTTCGTCTCTTCCATGCTTTGCCTGGGATTGTTTACCGCCGCCCGCGTTTGCGAACAGGTGCGCGCCGCCATCCAGTCCCTGCCGCGCGGCCAGAAAGCGGCCGGCCTGGCGATGGGCCTGACGCTGCCGCAAACCTACCGCTACGTGTTGCTGCCGAACGCCTACCGGGTGATCGTGCCGCCGATGACCTCGGAGATGCTCAACCTGGTCAAAAACTCCGCCATCGCCTCTACCATCGGGCTGGTGGACATGGCCGCGCAGGCCGGCAAGCTGTTGGATTACTCCGCACACGCCTATGAATCCTTTACCGCCATCACGCTGGCTTATATCGGCATCAACGCCGTTATCATGCTGTTTATGCGTCTGGTCGAAAAGAAAGTGCAGTTGCCTGGCAACCTGGGGAGTAAATAATGTACGAATTTGACTGGGCGTCGATCGTCCCAAGCTTCCCGTTTCTGCTGCAGGGCATGGTAATCACGCTGAAGATCACCGTGACCGCCATCGTGGTCGGCATTCTGTGGGGTACCGTGCTGGCGGTGATGCGCCTGTCGCCGTTCAAACCGATCAGCTGGTTCGCCACCCTGTACGTCAACCTGTTCCGCTCGGTGCCGCTGGTGATGGTGCTGCTGTGGTTCTACCTGGTGGTTCCAAGCTTATTACAACAGGTTCTAGGCTTATCGCCGAAAACCGATATTCGCCTGATCTCGGCTATGGTAGCCTTTTCCCTGTTTGAAGCGGCCTATTACTCGGAAATCATCCGCGCCGGCATCATCAGCATCTCGCGCGGCCAATCCTCCGCCGCGCTGGCGCTGGGCATGACCCATTGGCAATCCATGCGGCTGGTGATCCTGCCGCAGGCGTTCCGCGCCATGGTGCCGCTGCTGCTGACCCAGGGCATCGTCCTGTTCCAGGATACCTCGCTGGTTTACGTACTGAGCCTGGCCGACTTCTTCCGCACCGCGTCGACCATCGGCGAACGCGACGGCACCCAGGTTGAAATGATCCTGTTCGCCGGCTTTGTCTATTTTGTTATCAGCCTCGCCGCCTCGGCGCTGGTAAGCTATTTGAAGAAAAGGACTGTTTGATGATATCCCTGAAAAATGTTTCTAAGTGGTACGGTCACTTTCAGGTGTTGACCGATTGCACCACCGAAGTGAAAAAAGGCGAAGTGGTCGTCGTCTGCGGTCCTTCAGGTTCCGGCAAGTCCACCCTGATCAAAACCGTCAACGGCCTCGAGCCGATCCAGCAGGGCAATATCCTGGTGAACGGCACGCCGGTCAACGACAAGAAAACCAACCTGGCGCAGCTGCGTGCCAAGGTAGGCATGGTGTTCCAACACTTTGAGCTGTTCCCGCACCTGTCTATCATCGACAACCTGACGCTGGCGCAGGTGAAAGTGCTCAAGCGCGACAAATCCGCCTCACGCGAGAAGGGTCTGAAGCTGCTGGAGCGCGTCGGCCTCTCCGCCCATGCCAACAAGTTCCCCGGTCAGCTGTCCGGCGGCCAGCAGCAGCGCGTCGCCATCGCCCGTGCGCTGTGCATGGATCCTATCGCCATGCTGTTCGATGAGCCGACCTCTGCGCTCGATCCGGAAATGATCAACGAAGTGCTGGACGTGATGGTCGAACTGGCGAACGAAGGCATGACCATGATGGTGGTAACCCACGAAATGGGCTTCGCCCGCAAGGTGGCGAATCGAGTGATCTTTATGGACGAAGGCAAAATCGTCGAAGACCGCAACAAAGACGATTTCTTCAACAACCCCGAGTCCGATCGCGCCAAGGATTTTCTGGCCAAGATCCTGCACTAAACGCTCTGCCTATGCGCCCCGCCAGGGGCGCATCTTTTCCCCCGGCACTAAAAGCGCTTGTTTCTCCCCGGTTTTGATCCGATGCTCGCTGGATAACAAACAGAGGAGAAAGAACATGCCCCGCCCTATTATCATCGATTGCGATCCTGGCCTCGACGACGCCATCGCGCTGGCTATGGCGCTGCGTTCGTCAGAACTGGACATCAAAGCCATCACCACCTCCGCCGGCAACCAGACGCCGGAAAAAACCCTGCATAACGCGTTGGGCCTGTTGACCCTGATGCAGCGCGAGGACATCCCGGTCGCCGCCGGCGCCAGCGGCCCGCTGATGCGCGAACTGGTGATCGCCGACTATGTCCACGGCAAAACCGGCATGGGCAACACCCACCTGCCGACGCCGACAATCAAACCCGATCCCCGCGGCGCCGTCGAGCTGATCGCCGACTTGCTGCGCGCCAGCCCGCAGCCGATAACCCTGGTGGTGACCGGCCCGATGACCAATATCGCCCTGCTGCTGGCCCAGCATGCCGAGCTGAAAAGCCATATCGAACGCATCGTATTCATGGGCGGCGGTATGAACGCCGGCAATACTACGCCTGTCGCGGAGTTCAACATCTTCGTCGATCCCGAAGCCGCCGAAATGGTGCTGAAATCCGGGGTGCCGCTGACCATGGCCGGGCTGAACGTCACCCATCAAGCGCTGGTGTTGCCGCAGGATATCGAGCGCATTCGCCAGATAGACAATCCGGTCGCGCAGGCGGTCGCGGAGATGCTCGATTTTTACCTGCCGCTGTACCTCAGCCATCCGCGCGGCCTGCCCGGCGCTGCGATGCACGATCCCTGCACCATCGCCTGGCTGCTGGCGCCGCAGCTGTTCACCGGCGTAGAACGCTGGGTCGGTGTGGAGACCAAAGGGGAATACACCGTCGGCATGACGGTGGTGGACTATTTCCAGCAAACCGGCAACGCGGCCAACGTGGAAGTGCTGACCGGCATCAACCGCGAGGGTTTTATCGATCTGCTGGCCGAGCGCCTGGCGCGTTATTGATCCCATCGGGGCGCGCTCGCGCCCCTCCTTCAACTTTTTTGATTTAACTCAGCGAATTTTTGCGCTATCACTGTTGATGGCTTGCCTCTACCATGCGTTTACACCGACTGACATCGTCACCGATTAAACTTCGCCTGGAGATAAGCCAATGAGCCGCGTACTGGTCCTGAAATCAAGTATTCTGGGTGAATATTCCCAGTCTGGAAAATTAGTCGATTTTTTTGTTGAACAATGGCGTGAAGCTCACCCAGAAGACACGTTCACCGTGCGCGACTTGGCTAACCCAACGCTGCCGGAGCTGGATGGCGAAGTGATGGCTGGCTTTACCGCCGGCGACAACCCGCTGACGCCGCATCAGCAGAGCACCCTGGCGCTTTCCGATGAGCTGATTGCCGAGCTGAAGTCGCACGACACGCTGATCATCAGCGCCCCGATGTACAACTTCAACATCCCGACGCAGCTGAAAATCTACTTCGATCTGATCGCCCGCGCCGGTCAGACGTTCCGCTACACCTCCGCCGGTGCCGAAGGGCTGGTGACGGGCAAGAAAGCGATCGTCATCTCCAGCCGCGGCGGCATCCACGCCGACACGCCGACGGATCTGATCACGCCGTACGTGAAGCTGTTCCTGGGCTTTATCGGCATCACCGACGTTGAATTCGTGCTGGCGGAGGGCTTCGCCTACGGCCCGGAAGCGGCGGAGAAAGCCGCCCAGGACAGCCGCGTCGCGGTCGCGCAGAAAATCCCGGCCGGCGTCGCCGTACCGGCCAGCGCACCGGCGCAGGCGCAAGCCGCCCCAGCAGCCGTCAGCGGCGGTTTCCTGAGCAACTTGCTGAAGAAACTGTTCCGTTAAACGCCGGCCTTAGTGTTCCCCGCCCTGGCGGGGAACGTCATCAAGGCTCAAACGGCCGACGCTGGAACTGGTCGTGACCGCATTTCGGGCAAAGCGGCAGCACCTCCGGCGTGTAAAACGCCAGATGGTAGTGACACTGCTCGCACACCAGATTGCCCAACCCCACCACTTCACCGCTGTGATAAACGCCGTGATGGCTGACATCCTTGAACACTTCACGCCACTCCAGCTGGGTTTTGTCGGTGATATCCGCCAGTTCCTGCCACAGGCTCTCTTTGATCACCCGCATAAACACGCTGTCGGTAAACTCGTCCCGGCTTTCCTGATAGCTGCGGGCGAACTCTTCCAGATCGCGCCGCACCGCCTGCGTCACCTGCCGCACCTCGTCGCGGGTCAGATCTTCGGCCTCGTTCAACCGCCGCTCCGCGCTGGCCACCAGTTCGTCGATATCGCGTTCACCGTTTTTCAGGCGTTCGGTCAGTGATGCCACCAATTCGCGGTAATACTGAGCAACCTTGTTCATAGACTCTCCTCGATAAACGCTGCGCCGGGCTTGGCTGTAGGGATACCCCTAAGCTACTTGTTCTTATTTTAGCCGTAAATGACTGATGTCACTTGGCAAGACGCGGGATCCGCAGGTTGTGAGCCGCGTCATGGCGGCGTTTTTTTTAAATGCGCCGAGTCAGGCGCTTGGAGTTGTTGCCGGGAGGTCTTATCAGCTATGCTATGCGGATCTACGAATACTAAATGTTCATTGCGTTGCCTCTGACCGAGGCAACGGTTTACACCTACAGGACCACCGGCCGCCATGCAAGAGCAATACCGTCCAGAAGACATAGAATCGAACGTACAGCTTCACTGGCAAGAGAAGCAGACTTTCAAAGTTACCGAAGACGACAGCAAGGAAAAGTACTACTGCCTATCCATGCTGCCTTACCCGTCCGGCCGACTGCACATGGGCCACGTTCGTAACTACACTATCGGCGACGTGATCTCGCGCTATCAGCGCATGCTGGGCAAAAACGTACTGCAGCCGATCGGCTGGGATGCGTTCGGCCTGCCGGCGGAAGGTGCGGCGGTGAAAAACAACACCGCACCGGCCCCGTGGACCTACGACAACATCGAATACATGAAGAACCAGCTGAAACTGCTGGGCTTCGGCTACGACTGGGATCGCGAAATCGCCACCTGCCAGCCGGAATACTACCGCTGGGAACAGTGGTTCTTCACCAAGCTGTATGAAAAAGGCCTGGTCTACAAGAAGACCTCGGCGGTGAACTGGTGCCCGCACGATCTGACCGTGCTGGCCAACGAACAGGTTATCGACGGCTGCTGCTGGCGCTGCGACACCAAGGTCGAGCGTAAAGAGATCCCGCAGTGGTTCATCAAAATCACCGCCTACGCCGATCAGCTGCTGAACGATCTGGACACGCTTGAAAGCTGGCCGGAGCAGGTGAAAACCATGCAGCGCAACTGGATTGGCCGCTCCGAAGGCGTGGAAATCACCTTCGACGTGGCGGACAGCGAAGAGAAGCTGACGGTTTATACCACCCGTCCCGACACCTTCATGGGCGCCACCTACGTGGCGGTCGCCGCGGGTCACCCGCTGGCGCAACAGGGCGCGCGCAACAACCCGGCGCTGACCGACTTCATCGACGAATGCCGCAACACCAAAGTGGCCGAAGCCGAAATGGCGACGATGGAGAAGAAAGGCATGCCAACCGGCCTGTTCGTTGTCCACCCGCTGAGCGGCGAGAAGCTGCCGGTGTGGGTCGCCAACTTCGTGTTGATGGAATACGGCACCGGCGCCGTGATGGCGGTACCGGCGCACGACCAGCGCGACTGGGAATTCGCCACCAAATACGATTTACCGATCAAACCGGTGATCCTGAACCTCGACGGCAGCCAACCTGACGTGAGCGCCGAAGCGATGACCGACAAAGGCGCGCTGTTCAACTCCGGCGAGTTCGACGGTCTGGACAATGAAGCGGGCTTCAACGCCATCGCCGACAAACTGGTCGCCAAGGGCGTAGGCCAGCGTAAGGTCAACTACCGTCTGCGCGACTGGGGCGTCTCCCGTCAGCGTTACTGGGGTGCGCCAATCCCGATGGTGACGCTGGAAGACGGCACCGTGATGCCGACGCCGGAAGACCAGCTGCCGGTGATCCTGCCGGAAGACGTGGTCATGGACGGCATCACCAGCCCGATCAAGGCCGACCCTGAGTGGGCGAAGACCACCGTTGACGGCCAGCCGGCGCTGCGTGAAACCGACACCTTCGACACCTTTATGGAGTCTTCCTGGTACTACGCGCGCTATACCTGCCCGCAGTACGACCAGGGCATGCTGGATCCGGCCGCCGCCAACTACTGGCTGCCGGTCGATCAATATATCGGCGGTATCGAACACGCCATCATGCACCTGATGTACTTCCGCTTCTTCCACAAGCTGATGCGCGATGCGGGCCTGGTGGATTCCGACGAGCCGGCCAAGCGCCTGCTGTGTCAGGGCATGGTGCTGGCCGACGCCTTCTACTACACCGGCAACAGCGGCGAGCGCGTCTGGGTATCTCCGGTTGACGCCACGGTCGAGCGCGACGACAAGGGCCGCATCATCAAGGCCACCGATCCGCAAGGTCGTGAACTGGTCTATGCTGGCATGAGCAAAATGTCGAAGTCGAAGAACAACGGCATCGACCCACAGGAAATGGTGGAAAAATACGGCGCGGACACCGTGCGTCTGTTCATGATGTTCGCTTCACCGGCAGAAATGACGCTGGAGTGGCAGGAGTCCGGCGTGGAAGGGGCTAACCGCTTCCTGAAACGCGTGTGGAAACTGGCCTACGATCACGTGGCAAAAGGCGCGGTACAGCCGCTGGACGTGGCGGCGCTGAACGAAGATCAGAAAGCGCTGCGCCGCGATCTGCACAAAACCATCGCCAAAGTGACCGACGATGTCGGCCGCCGTCAGACCTTCAACACCGCGATCGCCGCCGTGATGGAGCTGATGAACAAGCTGGCCCGCGCGCCGCAGGAGAGCGAGCAGGATCGCGCGCTGCTGCAGGAAGCGCTGCTGGCCGTGGTTCGCATGCTGTATCCGTTCACCCCGCACGTGTGCTTCACCCTGTGGCAGTCGCTGGGCGGCGAAGGCGACGTGGACACCGCGCCATGGCCGGTTGCCGACGAACAGGCGATGGTCGAGGACTCCAAGCTGGTGGTGGTGCAGGTGAACGGCAAGGTTCGCGCTAAAATCACCGTATCTGCCGATGCGACCGAAGAGCAAGTGCGCGCGCGCGCTGCCGAAGAGCATCTGGTGGCTAAATATCTGGACGGCGTCACGATTCGCAAAGTGATCTACGTTCCGGGCAAACTGCTTAACCTGGTTGTGGGTTAACACAAGGAGGAGTTGTGCGACAACGTATTCTGACGCTGTTGCTGGGGTTGGCGGTGCTGGTCACCGCCGGCTGCGGTTTTCACCTGCGTGGCACCACGCAGGTGCCTAATGAAATGAAAACGCTGATCCTGGACAGCGCCGACCCTTATGGTCCGTTGACGCGCGCGGTGCGTGAGCAGTTGCGTCTGAACGCCGTGACCATCGTCAGCGATCCGAAGCGTAAAGACGTGCCTTCCCTGCGCATCCTCGGCGCGACAGAAAGCCAGGATACCGCCTCGATCTTCCAGGACGGTAAAACCGCCGAGTACCAGCTGGTGCTGACCGTGCAGGCGCAGGTGCTGCTCCCGGGCCACGACCTGTATCCGCTGTCGGTGAAAGTGTTCCGTTCGTTCTTCGACAACCCGCTGACCGCGCTGGCCAAAGACTCCGAGCAGGAGATCATTCGCCAGGAAATGCGTGAGCAGGCGGCGCAACAGCTGGTGCGCAAACTGCTGACCGTGCACGCGGCGGAAGAAGAAAACCGGCAGAAAGCCGCTGCCGTCGGCGAACGAGCGGCAAGCCAAACCGCACAATGATCCGCATTTATCCGGAACAACTTGCCGCGCAGCTCCGAGAGGGGCTGCGCGCTTGTTATTTATTGAGCGGCAATGAACCGCTGCTGCTGCAGGAAAGCCAGGATCTGCTCCGGCAGGCTGCGCAACAGCAGCAGTTCAGCGAGCACTACAGCATTTCCCTCGACGCCCATACCGACTGGGACGCCATCTTCGGCATCTGCCAGGCAATGAGCCTGTTCGCCAGCCGCCAGACGCTGCTGCTGATCTTCCCGGAAAACGGCCCGACGGCGCCGATCGGCGAACAGCTGACCAAGCTTGCCACGCTGCTGCACGAGGATATTCTGCTGATCCTGCGCGGCCCGCGCCTCACCAAAGCGCAGGAAAACAGCGCCTGGTTCAAGGCGCTCAGCCCGCACGGCGCCCTCGTCAGTTGCCAGACGCCGGAACAGGCACAGCTGCCGCGCTGGGTCGCCACGCGCGCCAAGGCGATGAAGCTGGAATTGGACGACGTCGCCAATCAGCTGTTGTGCTACTGCTACGAAGGCAACCTGCTGGCGCTGTCGCAGGCGCTGGAGCGGCTGTCGCTGCTGCACCCGGACGGCAAACTCACGCTGCCGCGCGTCGAACAGGCGGTGAACGACGCCGCCCACTTCACGCCGTTCCACTGGCTGGATGCCCTGCTGGCCGGCAAAAGCAAGCGCGCCTGGCATATCTTGCAGCAGCTGCAGCAAGAGGACGTGGAGCCGGTGATCCTGCTGCGCACCTTACAGCGCGAACTGCTGCTGTTGCTGACGCTGCAGCGCCGCATGGCGTCCGCGCCGCTGCGCACGCTGTTCGATCAGCACAAGGTTTGGCAGAACCGCCGCCCGCTGGTGACCCAGGCGCTGCAACGCCTGTCCGGTCCCCAGCTGCAGCAAGCGGTACAGCTGCTGACGCAAATCGAGCTGACCCTCAAGCAGGACTATGGCCAGTCGGTCTGGCCGGAACTGGAAACCCTGTCGATGCTGCTGTGCGGCAAACCCCTGGCCACGAGTTTTACCGATGCCCACTAATCCGGAACACCCCACCGTTTTGCACGCGCTGTTCGGCGGCACCTTTGATCCGATCCACTATGGCCACCTGCGGCCGGTGGAGGCGTTGGCCGCCGAAGTGGGCCTGAATCGCGTCACGCTGCTGCCTAACCACGTGCCGCCGCACCGCCCGCAGCCGGAGGCCAATGCGCAGCAACGCCTGAAGATGGTCGAGCTGGCGATCGCCGGCAACCCGCTGTTTGCGGTCGACGATCGCGAACTGCACCGCACCACCCCCTCCTACACCATCGAGACGTTGGAAACGATTCGTAAAGAGCGTGGCGCCGCCCAGCCACTGGCGTTTATTATTGGCCAGGACTCGCTGCTGACATTGCATAAATGGCATCGCTGGCAGGCGCTGTTGGACGTCTGCCACCTGCTGGTGCTGGCGCGCCCGGGCTATAACGATCGCATGGACACACCGGAACTGCAGCAGTGGCTGGAACGTCATCGCACCGCCGATCCGGCGCTGCTCAGCCGCCGCCCGCACGGCCATATCTATCTGGCCGATACGCCGGAGCTGGAAATTTCCGCCACCGAGATCCGCCAGCGCCGCCATCAGGGCCTCAACTGCGACGACCTGCTGCCGCGCCCGGTGCAGCGCTATATCGAGTTGCAGGGTTTATATCGCTAGCGAAAGGTGCGTGATATACTGCGCCGCTATTTTTCAGGTATCCGCTGAAAACCCCGGAAACCTTAGCTGGCCGGGCAGTCACCAGTTAGCTGGCTTTCAGCGGCAGCCTGCCGAAACCATTATCCGGTTACGCCGCAGCGTGCGCATGTTGCCCGCTGCAGTCGACTGAACAGAACACACCCGAGGGGGAACCTTTGCAAGGTAAAGCGCTCCAAGATTTCGTCATCGATAAAATCGATGACCTGAAAGGCCAAGACATTATCGCTCTGGACGTACAGGGCAAATCCAGCATCACCGATTGCATGATCATCTGCACCGGCACGTCGACTCGCCACGTGATGTCGATCGCCAACCACGTGGTACAGGAATCCCGCGCCGTGGGCATGGAGCTGTTTGGCATGAAAGGCCAGGAAGCCTCCGACTGGATCGTGGTCGATCTGGGCGAAGTGATCGTGCACGTGATGCAGGAAGAGAGCCGTCGCCTGTACGAGCTGGAAAAACTCTGGAGCTAAGCGGTGAAACTGCAATTGGTGGCGGTCGGCACCAAAATGCCAGACTGGGTGCAAACCGGCTTTATGGATTACCTGCACCGCTTTCCCAAAGATATGCCGTTTGAGCTGACCGAGATCCCGGCGGGCAAACGCGGCAAAAACGCCGACATCAAACGCATTCTGGACAAGGAAGGCGAACAGATGCTGGCGGCGGTGGGCAAAGGCAACCGCATCGTTACGCTGGATATCCCAGGCACGCCGTGGGAAACGCCGCAGCTGGCGCAGCAGCTTGAGCGCTGGAAGCAGGATGGCCGCAACGTCAGCTTGCTGATCGGCGGCCCGGAAGGGCTGGCGCCCGCCTGCAAAGCCGCTGCCGAGCAGAGCTGGTCGCTTTCTCCGTTGACGCTGCCGCATCCTTTGGTGCGCGTCCTGGTGGCCGAAAGCCTCTACCGCGCCTGGAGTATTACAACAAATCATCCTTACCACCGGGAATAGCCGGTGGTGACCGTGACAGAGTGAAATAAAGCAGCGGGATGAAAATAGAACGTAACCCTTTTCGCGACTATACGGCTGAATCCGCCCTGTTTGTACGCCGCGCCCTGGTGGCGTTCCTGGTCATCCTGGTGCTGTCCGGCATCCTGATCGCCAACCTGTATAATCTGCAAGTGGTCCGCGTCGAGGATTACCGCACCCGCTCCAACGAAAACCGCATCAAGCTGGTGCCCATCGCGCCCAGCCGCGGCATTATCTACGATCGCAACGGCACCCCGCTGGCACTCAACCGCACCATTTATCAGCTGGAGCTGATGCCGGAGAAGGTTGACGATCTCAAAGCCACGCTGCAGGCGCTGCGCACGGTGGTCGATCTGACCGACGACGACATCACCAATTTCGAAAAAGAGCGCAAGCGTTCGCGTCGTTTCGTCTCCATTCCGGTGAAAACCGCGCTAACCGAGGTGCAGGTCGCCCGCTTTGCGGTCAATCAGTTCCGCTTCCCCGGCGTGGAAGTAAAAGGCTACCAGCGCCGCTACTACCCCTATGGTTCCGCCCTCACCCACGTCACCGGCTATGTGTCGAAGATCAACGACCGCGACGTCGAACGCCTGGATAAAGACGGCAAGCTGGCCAACTACGCCGCCACCCACGATATCGGCAAGCTGGGCATCGAACGCTATTACGAAGACACGCTGCACGGCAAAACCGGCTATGAAGAGGTCGAGGTCAACAACCGCGGCCGGGTGATCCGCCAATTGCACGAGCAGCCGCCCTCCGCCGGTCAGGACGTTTATCTGACGCTCGATCTTGACCTGCAGCGCTATATCGAGCAGCTGCTGGTCGGCAGCCGTGCCGCAGTGGTAGTGAGCGATCCGCGTACCGGCGCCATCCTGGCGATGGTGTCCAACCCGAGCTACGATCCGAACCTGTTCGTCGACGGTATTTCCAGCAAGGACTATCAGGGGCTGCTGAACGATCCGAATCGCCCGCTGATCAACCGCGCCACGCAGGGGGTCTATCCGCCTGCATCAACGGTGAAGCCTTACATCGCGGTGTCGGCGCTGAGCGCCGGAGTGATCACCAAAAACACCGTGGTATTCGATCCCGGTTGGTGGCAACTGCCCGGCTCGGAAAAACGCTTCCGCGACTGGAAAAAATGGGGCCACGGCCGCCTGAACGTCACCAAGGCGCTGGAAGAGTCCGCAGATACCTATTTCTATCAGGTCGCCTATGACATGGGGATCGATCGGCTGTCGACCTGGCTGACCAAATTCGGTTACGGCCAGTACACCGGCATCGATCTGTCCGAAGAGCGCTCCGGCCTGATGCCGACGCGCGAGTGGAAGCTGAAGCGCTATAAAAAGCCGTGGTATCAGGGCGACACCATTCCGGTGGGCATCGGCCAGGGTTACTGGACCGCCACGCCGATCCAGATGTCCAAAGCGCTGAACACCCTGATCAACGACGGCAACGTCAAAACGCCGCACCTGCTGCAGAGCACCCGCGTCAACGGCGCGCTGGTGCCGTTTAAACAGGAAGAAGACACGCAGATCGGCGATATTCACTCCGGCTTCTGGGAAATCGCCAAAGACGGCATGTACGGTGTGGCCAACCGTCCGAACGGGACGGCGCGCAAATACTTTGCGGACGCACCTTATAAAGCCGCGGCGAAATCGGGTACCGCACAGGTATTCGGCTACGAAACCTACAACGCCCACAAACTGGCGGAGCACCTGCGCGATCATAAACTGATGACCGCCTTCGCGCCGTTCAACAATCCGACGGTGTCGGTCGCCATCATTCTGGAAAACGGCGGCGCCGGTCCGGCGGTGGGCACCATCACCCGCCAGATCCTCGACCATATTCTGCTGGGCGACAACAATACGCAATTGCCAAGCGAAGCGCCGCTGCCGCCTGGCGTAGAAGGTGACTAAGGTAGAACATGACTGAAAGCCAACAAAAAGGCTCGATCTGGACCAAAATCCACATCGACCCGACGTTCCTGCTGCTGATCCTGGCCCTGCTGGTCTACAGCGCCTTCGTGATGTGGAGCGCCAGCGGCCAGGACATCGGCATGATGGAACGCAAGATCGGGCAGATCGTCATGGGGCTGATCGTGATGGCCGTCATGGCGCAAATCCCGCCGCGCGTGTACGAAAGCTGGGCACCCTATCTGTACATCTTCTGCGTGATTTTGCTGATCCTGGTGGACGCCTTCGGGCAGATCAGTAAAGGCGCGCAGCGCTGGCTGGATCTCGGCGTGGTGCGCTTCCAGCCGTCGGAGATCGCCAAGATCGCCGTGCCGCTGATGGTGGCGCGCTTTATGAACCGCGATGTCTGCCCGCCTTCGCTGAAAAACACCGCCATCGCGCTGGTGCTGATCTTCCTGCCAACGCTGCTGGTGGCCGCGCAGCCGGATCTGGGCACCTCGATCCTGATCGCCGCCTCCGGCCTGTTCGTGCTGTTCCTGTCGGGCATGAGCTGGAAACTGATCGCCGTCGCCGCCGTTGCGCTGGCGGCCTTTATCCCGGTGCTGTGGTTCTTCCTGATGCATGGCTATCAACGCGACCGCGTGATGATGCTGCTCGATCCGGAGAGCGACCCGCTCGGCGCCGGCTACCATATCATTCAATCCAAGATCGCCATCGGCTCCGGCGGCCTGTCCGGCAAGGGCTGGCTGCACGGCACCCAGTCGCAGCTGGAGTTCCTGCCGGAACGCCATACCGACTTTATCTTCGCCGTGTTGGCCGAAGAGCTGGGGCTGATCGGGGTGTTGGTGCTGCTGGCGCTTTACCTGCTGGTGATCATTCGCGGGCTGATGATCGCGGCCAAGGCACAAACTACCTTCGGCCGCGTGATGGTCGGCGGCTTGATGCTGATTTTGTTCGTTTATGTCTTTGTTAACATCGGTATGGTCAGTGGCATTTTGCCGGTAGTTGGCGTACCTTTGCCTCTGGTCAGTTACGGGGGTTCGGCGCTGATAGTGTTGATGGCCGGTTTCGGCATCATCATGTCGATCCACACGCATCGGAAAATGCTGTCTAAAAGTTTATAAGAGGTGAGTAATGCGTAAGGAATGGCTTTGGATCGGCGTCGCGGCGGTGTTGCTCTCCGCCTGTACCGCCCCGACCACGGAACAGCAGGCACCACAGCAGCCGTACAACGGCCCGGTGGTGGAGATCGGTGGCGTCGAGCCTCAATATGAACCCTATAACCCTAACAACATGCAGGATTATAAGGTTAATGGCGATACTTACCGCATCGTAAAAGATCCGCAGAACTTCTCGCAGACCGGCCTGGCGGCCTGGTATGGCGAAGAAGCCAACGGCAACACCACGGCGCTGGGCGAGCAGTTCGACCCCAACGGTCTGACTGCGGCGCACCCGACCTTACCGATCCCAAGCTATGTGCGCGTCACCAACCTGGCCAACGGCCGTCAGCTGGTGGTGCGCGTCAACGATCGCGGGCCATACACCAAGGGCCGCATCATCGATCTGTCGAAAGCCGCCGCCGATCGCCTCAACCTGTCCAACAACACCAAGGTCAAAGTCGATTTCATCAATGTGGCGCCGGACGGCACGCTGAGCGGCCCAGGCACCATCGGTACCATCGTGGCGAAGCAGAGCTACGCCCTGCCGTCGCGCCCGGATCTCGGCGCCAGCGGCATGGGCACCCCCATCCAACAGGACGTGCCGGTCGCCAGCGGCGCGGCGGTGCGCCCGATCGATAACAGCACCCTGCGCACCGACGACGACAACACCCCAGCAACCGGCGGCAACGCCGGTAGCGGCCGCAGCGGTTTCCTCGGCGCGCCAAGCGCATTGCCGGCCGGCGTGCTGGAAGGTTCGGAGCCTGAAGCCGCCGCGGTGGCTGCACCGGTCGCGGCCAGCGCCGCAGCTGCCGGCATGGCTGCCGCTTCGTCCTCCGGCGGTTACGTGGTGCAGGTCGGTGCGCTGAGCAGCGCCGAGCGTGCCCAGAGCTGGCAGCAAAGCCTGAGCCAACAGTTTGGCGTCCCGGGCAAAGTGGCGGCCAACGGCAACGTTTATCGCGTCCAGCTCGGCCCGTTCAGCAGCCGTCAGCAGGCGGCCCAGCTGCAGCAACGCCTGGCGAGCGAAGCGCAACAACAGTCTTTCGTTACTGCTGCACCCTGAGCATTAAGCCCGGTGGGCATTCACGGCCGATAAGCGGTTATTTAGCTGAAACATTTTCTTGCAGCTAAAAGGGCACTAACCGCAATTAGTCAGATGAATGGGTAATGCCTGCCGGGATCGCATCTGCTATAGTGTGGCTCGTTTTTTAACTTTACTTTCACGGATGTTGTAGTCCCGATCATGAAACAAGTAACTTCTTTTCGCTTAATCAAAAGCATCGCCCTCGGCACCGTTATCGCAATGAGCGCAGCCTCCGTTGCGCACGCCGATGACGTTAACATCAAAACCATGATCCCAGGTGTCCCGCAGATCGATGCGGAAGCGTACATCCTGATTGATTACAACTCCGGCAAGGTGCTGGCCGAGATGAACGCCGATGCGCGTCGCGATCCGGCCAGCCTGACCAAAATGATGACCAGCTACGTCATCGGCCAGGCGCTGAAAGCGGGTAAAATCGGCCAGGACGATCTGGTGACCGTCGGCCAGGACGCCTGGGCGACCGGCAACCCGGTGTTCAAAGGCTCCTCGCTGATGTTCCTGAAGCCGGGCGATCGCGTGCCGGTCTCCAAACTGACCCGCGGCATCAACCTGCAGTCCGGTAACGACGCCTGCGTGGCGATGGCCGACTACGTCGCCGGCAGCCAGGACGCGTTCGTTAACCTGATGAACACCTACGTCAGCAAGCTGGGCCTGCAGAACACTCACTTCCAGACGGTACACGGCCTGGATGCCCAGGGCCAGTACAGTTCGGCGCGCGACATGGCGCTGATCGGCCAGGCGCTGATCCGCGACGTGCCGGAAGAGTACGCGATCTACAAAGAAAAAGAGTTCACCTTCAACAATATCCGCCAGATGAACCGCAACGGTCTGCTGTGGGATAACAGCCTGAACGTCGACGGCATCAAAACCGGCCATACCGACGCGGCGGGTTACAACCTGGTGGCTTCGGCGACCGAAGGCCAAATGCGCCTGATCTCCGCCGTGATGGGCGGCCGCACCTACAAAGGCCGTGAAGCCGAAAGCAAGAAACTGCTGACCTGGGGCTTCCGCTTCTTCGAAACCGTGGCGCCGCTGAAAGTCGGTAAAGAGTTCGCCTCCGAGCCTGTCTGGTTCGGCGATGCCGACCGCGTTGAGCTCGGCGTGGACAAAGACGTCTACCTGACCATTCCGCGCGGCCGCATGAAAGATCTGAAGGCCAGCTACGTGCTGAACACGCCGGAAATTCACGCGCCGCTGGCGAAAAACCAGGTGGTGGGCAGCATCAACTTCCAGCTGGACGGCAAAACCATCGATCAGCGCCCGCTGGTGGTGATGAACGAAGTGAAAGAAGGCGGTTTCTTCAGCCGCATCGTGGACTACATCAAACTGATGTTCCACCACTGGTTCGGTTAATGGTTGAAACGGGCGAAATTGCCCCCATATACTGAATAACATTAACTCCCGCCCCGGCGGGAGTTATAATTTATAGATTAGCTAGCACTCTGGAGCGCACGCACATGCAAAAAACTAAACTGAACGAACTGCTCGAATTCCCTTGCTCGTTTACCTACAAGGTGATGGGCCTGGCGCAGCCTGAGCTGGTTGACCAGGTAGTTGAAGTGGTGCAGCGCCATGCGCCGGGCGATTACAACCCGCAGGTCAAGCCAAGCAGCAAAGGCAACTACCACTCCGTCTCCATCACCATCAATGCCACTCACATCGAGCAGGTCGAAACCCTGTACGAAGAGTTAGGCAACATTGAAATTGTTCGCATGGTGCTGTAATTCCAGCATAAACCCCTGCTTATCAACCCGGGATGGCGCAGCGTCTTCCCGGGTTGCGCATTTTTGGTCAGCGAAAGGCTGGCCGCAAGCCGGAGCGCCCGGTATAATGGCTTTACCACTTCTGTAACCTGACGATGACTCTTTTGCAACCAGACAAGATCATTTTGCGTCAGCTGGGGTTGCAGCCCTACGCGCCTGTATCCCAAGCCATGCATAACTTCACCGACAGTCGTACCGAGACTACGCCGGACGAACTGTGGCTGGTACAGCATCACCCGGTGTTCACCCAAGGCCAGGCCGGCAAAGCCGAGCATGTGCTGATGCCCGGTGATATCCCGGTGGTCCAGAGCGATCGCGGCGGCCAGGTGACCTACCACGGCCCGGGTCAGCAGGTGATGTACGTGATGGTCGATCTGAAACGCAACAAGGTCGGCGTGCGTCAATTGGTCACGGCGATAGAAGATACGGTTATCAACACCCTCGCCCACTTTCGCCTCGCATCGCGCGCCCGTCCGGATGCGCCTGGCGTGTATGTGGGGGAGCAGAAAATCTGTTCGTTGGGTTTGCGGATCCGCAAAGGCAGCTCATTCCACGGCCTGGCCCTGAATGTGGCGATGGATCTCAGCCCCTTCCAACGCATCAACCCTTGCGGTTACGCCGGCATGCAGATGACGCAGGTCAGCGCGCTGGCGCCCGGCGTTGGCATTGAAGACATACACCCAATCCTGGTACAGGAATTTGTTCATTTACTCGGCTACCAGACGGTCGAGCTTCGTAACTGGAACCTGCACGATTATGAGTAAACCAATTCAGATGGAACGCGGCGTCAAATACCGCGATGCTGACAAAATGGCGCTGATCCCGGTCAAAACGGTGGTCACCGAACGGCAGGAGCTGTTGCGTAAACCCGAGTGGATGAAGATCAAACTGCCTGCCGACTCAACGCGCATTCAGGGCATCAAAGCCGCGATGCGTAAAAACGGCCTGCACTCCGTCTGTGAGGAAGCCTCGTGCCCTAACCTGTCCGAGTGTTTCAACCACGGTACCGCCACCTTTATGATCCTCGGCGCTATCTGCACCCGCCGCTGCCCGTTCTGCGACGTGGCCCACGGCCGCCCGATCGCGCCAGACGCTAACGAGCCGGAAAAGCTGGCGCAAACCATCGCCGACATGGCGCTGCGTTATGTGGTGATCACCTCGGTTGACCGCGACGACCTGCGCGACGGCGGTGCTCAGCACTTTGCCGACTGCATCTCGGCCATCCGCGCCAAGAGTCCGAACATCAAAATTGAAACGCTGGTGCCGGACTTCCGCGGCCGTATGGATCGCGCGCTGGAGATCCTCACCGCCACGCCGCCGGACGTGTTTAACCACAACCTGGAAAACGTGCCGCGCGTCTACCGCCAGGTGCGCCCGGGCGCCAACTATGAGTGGTCGCTGAAGCTGCTGGAGCGCTTTAAAGAAGCTCACCCGGATATCCCGACCAAATCCGGCCTGATGGTCGGCCTGGGCGAAACCAACGCGGAAATCGTCGAAGTGATGCGCGATCTGCGCCGCCACGGCGTGACCATGCTGACGCTGGGCCAATACCTGCAGCCAAGCCGTCACCACCTGCCGGTGCAGCGCTACGTCAGCCCGGCCGAGTTCGACGAAATGAAAGAAGAAGCGATGGCGATGGGCTTCACCCACGCTGCCTGCGGCCCGTTCGTGCGTTCGTCTTACCACGCCGATCTGCAGGCCAAAGGGATGGAAGTGAAATAACGCGTAATAGTTTGTTACGCTAAAGACGGCGGAAACGCCAAAAAACGGATGTCCGTAAGGCATCCGTTTTTTTATTGTGCGTCACCAGACGGAATTAAACGTCTTTCTTTTCGACGCTCTGCTGAGCGGACTGGCTCTCGGCGGTGCTGTTGCCGGCGGCCGGCGGCGTGCTGTCGTCGCCCACGGCTTTTTTAAAGCCTTTCAGCGCCGCGCCAAGATCGGCGCCGAGCGTACGCAGTTTGCTGGTGCCGAACAGTAAAATCACCAACACTGCAATCACCAGAAGTTTGGTAATGCTGATACCTTCCATACTCACCTTCTTATCATAGAGCGCTGTGTGAACAGCGAGAAAAACTGACCTTGCCTGCGAATATTTAGCGACTTTCCCCCAGTTCGCACAACCGCAACATGTAACAGAGTGAGATCCGTCGCAGGAATGCCACGCGGCCTCACGGCGTGAATCCCAGACTATTCTTAGTTTATCACCCGCATGATACGCTGCCGTGATACTTATCAGGGAGATGCCGGATGTATATTGCTCCACCCATTTTCGATGCCCGAAAATCCGGCCTCAGCTTCGCCAAACGCACCTATCTGCCCCGCGTCGCCGGTCTGGGGCTCGGGTTTATCTGCGTTTGCGCCGCGCTCTATCCCTTGGCTCCGCCCGCGGCGGTCTGGCTATTGCTGGCCTTTCACGGCTTTCTCTGGCCGCATCTGGCCTATCGCCTGGCCTACCGCGCCAAAGATCCGTTCAAAGCCGAGATCCGCAACCTCTTGATCGACTCCGCCTTCGGCGGCTTCTGGGCGGCGATGATGGCATTCAACGCGCTGCCGGCGATCGTCATCCTGTCGATGATGAGCATGAACAACATCGCTTCGGCCGGTAAGGCACTGTTTGTCAAAGGCTTGGCGATTCAGTTGGCCACGGCGATGCTCACCGGCGCGCTGCTCGGCTTCCCGTTCCACCCGCACAGCACGCCGCTGCAAATCTATCTGTGCCTGCCGATGATCTACCTGTATCCGACGCTGCTCGGGCTGGTGACCTACCGCACCGCCAAGCGGCTGGCGGAAAAGAAACAGGAGCTGCAGCGCATCAGCACCCGCGATGGACTAACCGGCCTGTATAATCGCCGCCACTGGGAGCACCTGCTGCATCGCCAGTTCGACAGCTGCCGCCGCTACCAGGACAACGCCACGCTGATCCTGATGGATATCGATCGCTTCAAAACCATCAACGACACCTTCGGCCACGCGCTGGGGGATGAAGCCCTGGCGGTATTGGCGGAAGAGCTGCTGATCGGTTTGCGCAACGTGGATATCGTCGGGCGCTACGGCGGCGACGAGTTTGGCGCGGTGCTGCCGAACACTAACGCCGAACAGGCGGAAATCGTCCTGCACCGCATCCAGCAGCGGCTGGACGCGGTCAGTTTCAAGGAGGCGCCGCAGCTGCGGCTGCAGATCAGCGCAGGCATCGCTAACTACCACCCCGCGCTGGGCGGCTATCTTGACTGGCTGAAAGCGGCCGACGGTGCGCTCTATCGGGCGAAGCATAATGGCCGCAACCGGTTGGAAACGGCAGTGCCGCCAGGGGAGTAACTTACTGACTTAATAACTTGGCAAAATACTTCGGCGCTTCGACAAAGCCTTCGCGCCGGTAAAACGCATGCGCCCGCTCGCGGCGACTGTGGCAATGGACCTCTAACCGATCGCAGCCGCGACGGTGCGCCAGCGCCTCGCCCTCCGCCAGCAGCCGCCGGCCTACGCCCGCGCCGCGCGCTCGGTCATCGACGCAAAAATAGCTGATGCGGCCAATGTCGCCGGCCAACGCCAGCTGCGGCAGGAAATGCAGCGACAACACGCCCAACACCTGCTCCCCGTCCATCGCCACCAGCAGCGCCTCATCCGGATGCGCCAACAGTTGCTGCATGCGCTGCGTCAGAAACGCCTCGGTGCCGGGATAATCCAACGCCGTCATTAATTCGGCGATAGCATGGCGATCGCTCAGGCGCGCCGTTCTGATTTGCATAGGGTGACCTCGCAGAGTGTCGATACTACAAAATAGATGGCGTTAGGTGTAACATCCACCGGGTACGGCAAAAAAGGCCGTGCGGCACGCTGGAGATGACATTCCTCCCTAACCGCCTTCACAGGCTGATGATGTCTACGTAACCTCTCGGAGAGAGGCGCGTAGCGTTACGCCTGTCCCTTTCCGAGTCCCGTGAATTTCTCTGATTGAAAGGTAGTTGCCCCATGTTGAGTTCTTTACTGGCCGTATTTATCGGCGGCGGCGTCGGCAGCGTTTTGCGCTGGGCGGTAAGCATGAAAATGAATCCGCTGAATGCCCACATTCCGCTCGGTACGCTGATGGTCAATCTGATCGGTGGTTTTATCATCGGTCTGGCGATGGCGATTTTCACCCGCATGACGCATCTGGATCCCACCTGGAAATTACTGATTACCACCGGATTCTGCGGCGGCCTGACTACCTTCTCCACCTTTTCGCTGGAGGTGGTGTACCTGATGCAGGATGGCCGCTTCGGTTGGGCGCTGGCCAACATGCTGCTCAACCTGGCCGGCTCGCTGGCGATGACGCTGCTGGCCTTTATGCTGGTGATGTGGGTCAACGGGCGCTAAGCCCTTAATGTTTCCTTAATCTTGCATGCGCATAATCTCATCCAGTACTCCTGACTGGATGAGAAACCGCTATGTTTAGCCTGCCGAAAACCGCCGCCGAAGCGATTGCCGTTGCGCTGTGCGTGCTGATCGTCGCCGCCTTTATCAAATCCTACCTGTTCGCATAAGCGCCTTTTTCCCCGCAGCACGCATTCATCTTGCGCCTTTCCGGCCGATTACACTACAATTGAGAATGAACGTTCACACCCAAAATGTGAACCCGGCTCACGCGTAGCAAAGGATCGGGCAGATGCTCTCCCCCAACGACAGTAAACAGGCTAAGGTGCAGGCCCGCCGCGATCAGATCGTCGAAGCGGCGAAAATCAGCTTCCGCCGCCACGGCTTCCACGCCGCCAGCATGGCGGAAATCGCCCAGGGCTCACAGCTCAGCGTCGGCCAAATCTATCGCTATTTCGCCAATAAAGACGCGATTATCGAGGAGATCGTCAACCGCATCATCGCCAGCAAGATGCAGCGGCTGGAAAACCTTGGCGATCACATCAATCTGATCGCCGGCGTGCTGGCGGAGCGCACGCTGTTCCAGCAGCCGGGCGAGAGCGAAACCGACCATATGCTGATGCTGGAAGTGACCGCCGAGGCCACGCGCAATCCGGTGGTGGCCAAACTGCTCAGCGACGCGGAAGCGCGGCTGTTTCGCCACGTGTGCCACAACCTGCAGCAGCTGTTTCCCCATTTCAGCACGGAAGAGATCGCCGCGCGGGTGGAATTTATCGCCGTCATGAGCGAAGGCACCGGTTACCGTATCCTTACCACGCAAAAAGCCGATGCGTCCCTGCTGCGCGATCTGTATCAGCAGGCCATTTCTCACCTGTTCAGGAAACTCTAATCTCCCATGACCAAACACTTAGCCAGACAACGTCTGGTGTACGCCGTCGTGCTTGGCCTGCTGGCCGCGCTGGGGCCGCTGTGCACCGATCTCTACCTGCCCGCCCTGCCGGAAATGGCGGGTGAGCTGAATACCTCTACCGCCGCCGCGCAGCTCAGCCTGACCACCGGGCTGCTCGGCCTGGGCGTCGGCCAGCTGATTTTCGGCCCTTACAGCGACAAACTGGGCCGCATGCGCCCACTGCTGCTGTCGCTGATCCTGCTGCTGGGCGCTTCGCTGTGGTGTGCCCTCGCGCCCAGCATCGACCAACTGCTGATCGCTCGTCTGCTGCAGGGCATCGCCGGCGCCGGTGGCGCGGTGATCTCCCGCGCCATCGCCCGCGATCTGTATGCCGGCCATGAGCTGACCCGCTTCTTCGCCCTGCTGATGCTGGTCAACGGCCTGGCGCCGATCGTCGCGCCGGTGCTGGGCGGCGTGATGCTGCAGGTGATGAACTGGCGCGGCATCTTCGGCGTGCTGGCGGCCATCGCCGTGCTGCTGTTCAGCCTGTCGGCGCTGAAGCTGCGCGAATCCCTGCCGGTCGAGCGCCGCAGCCAGGGCGGTATCCTGGCGATGCTGATGTCGCTCGGCGGGTTGCTGACCCAGCGCTATTTCATGGGCCTGTGCCTGACACAGGGCTTCGTGATGGCCGGCATGTTCGCCTATATCGGCGCCTCGCCTTTCGTCTTGCAGCAGATCTACGGCCTCAGCCCGCAGATGTTCAGCCTATGCTTCGCCATTAACGGCGTCGGCTTGATCATTGCGGCACAGCTGGCCAGCCGTCTCAGTTCGCGTTGGGGGGAACGCCGGGTATTGAGGGGCGGGTTAACGCTGGCGGCCGTCGCGTCGCTGTTGCTGCTGTTGGCCGCCGCGCTGCATGCGCCGCTGGTCGTGTTGCTGGTGCCGCTGTTCTTCTCGGTAGCGGTGATCGGCATCGTCGGCCCGACCGCCTCTTCGCTGGCGATGCAAAGCCAGGGAGACAAAGCGGGCAGCGCCTCGGCCTTGATCGGCGTGTGCATGTTCGCCCTCGGCGCCTGCGCCGTGCCGCTCACCGGGCTGGGCGGTACCTCGGGCCTGTCGATGGCGCTGACCATCGTCGGCTGTTACGCCATCGCCATCCTGCTGTTCGGCCTGTTGGCCCGCCGCAACGACGCATAACGCGCCCAATAAAAAACCCGCTCAATGAGCGGGTTTTAAGAAATTCAGCTACGCAGCTTAGATAGCAGTAACGTTAGCGGCAGATGGGCCCTTGGCACCGTTCGTGATTTCAAATTCTACACGCTGGCCTTCAGCAAGCGTTTTGAAACCGTTGCTAACGATGGCAGAGAAGTGGACGAAAACGTCCTTGCTACCATCTTCCGGAGTAATGAAACCGAAGCCTTTGGATTCATTAAACCACTTAACGCTACCTTTAATCTTAGACATCAAACTTACCTTTAACGTGAATGAAAGACACAAAACCTGTGTCGATTACAGTACAGCAAGCAGGCAGGATTTTGTCCACCACCGCGATCACAGAAATCCGATAAAGAGTGAAAAAATCCGTGTTGTCCGGTGTAAATGGATTGCACCGGTTGCGATACGTTACCGTTCCAGGCCAAACCTCTCCCTGCGCCGGCGAACAACGAGCGAACGCCCAAACTCGCCCGCTTCCCCCAGCGTTGACGCCCCCATGCAGACGCAATCGCTATGAAATATAACCAGATGGTCTTTTTGCTTCGGCGGTCCCTGCACTAGGGTTAGGGTTTATTTCCCACTGTGAGCCAAGCCTATGACCAGCCAATTGGCAGACAAAATCATCGCCTATCGGCGTGAGCTGCACCAAAACCCGGAACTTTCCAATCACGAATTCGCCACCACCGCCCGGCTGACCCGCTGGCTGGAAGAGGCGGGCATTCGTATTTTGCCGCTGGCGCTGAAAACCGGCGTCGTAGCGGAGATCGGCAGCGGCAAGGGGCCGATTATCGCCCTGCGCGGCGACATTGATGCTCTGCCGATCGACGAAATCGCCGACGTGCCCTTCAGTTCGCAAAACAGCGGCGTGATGCACGCCTGCGGCCACGACTTTCATACCTCGGTGATGCTCGGCACCGCACACCTGCTCAAAGCGCGTGAGGCCGACCTGCCCGGCACGGTGCGCATCTTCTTCCAGCCGGCGGAAGAGACCTTCAACGGCGCCCGGCACCTGATCGACGCCGGCGCGCTGGATAACGTCGCGGCGGTGTTTGGCCTGCATAATGCGCCGGAGCTGCCCACCGGCACCTTCGCCACCCGCGCCGGGCCGTTCTACGCCAACGTCGATCGTTTCCAGATCCTCATCACCGGCAAGGGCGCCCACGCTGCCAAACCGGAACAGGGCGTCGACACCATCGTCACCGCCAGTCAGATCGTCGGTGCACTGCAGACGCTGCCCAGCCGCAGCTTCAGCTCGCTGGAATCGCTGGTGGTCAGCGTGACGCGCATCGAAGGCGGCAATACCTGGAACGTGCTGCCGCAAACCGTGGAGCTGGAAGGCACGGTGCGCACCCACAGCGACGCGGTGCGCCGCCAGGTACCGGACAAGATTCGCCAAGTGATCGACGGCGTTGCCGCCGCGCTGGGCGCGCAGGCCGAACTGCGCTGGCAACCGGGGCCGCCGGCGGTGATCAATGACCCGCATTGGGCGGCGTTCAGCAAAACCGTCGCCGCCGAGGCCGGCTACCGGGTCGAAGAGGCGGAGTTGCAGATGGGGGGCGAAGATTTCGCGCTGTATCTGCATCATGTGCCGGGCGTCTTCGTCAGCATCGGATCTGCCAGCGAGTTCGGCCTGCATCATCCGCGTTTCAATCCCGATGAACGCGCCCTGTTCCCCGCAGCGCAATATTTCACGCTGCTGGCGGAACGCACGCTGCAACAGCTCACTACCGCGCCAGAAAAAGCCCTCAGCAACGCCTGAATAACGTGAAATAGTATTTCCCCGACGCCGCAGATACCGCGCCGGGGATTATTATTTTCGCTCGCCGTGATATTTGCAATTTTCAACATTTGAATATGCTGTTTTGTTGTTTTACATCCCGCCACCGCTCATCAATAGTGAACCCATCAGACACCGCGCGCCTCTGCGGCGCATGACAGGATAATCACGATGAGCGACAACGCGAATAATCAACGGCAACTACGGCTGGGCGCCATTCTGCACGGCGCATCGGGAAATATGTCCGCCTGGCGCCACCCGGATGCCACCGCCGACGCCAGCATTAACCTCGAATTTAATATCGCCTCGGCGAAAAAAGCCGAACAGGGGAAATTCGATTTCGTGTTTGTCGCCGATGGGTTATATATCAACGAAAAATCCATTCCGCATTTTCTTAATCGTTTCGAACCGCTCACCCTGCTGGCCGCGCTGGCCGCCGCCACCGATAAAATCGGCCTGGTAGGCACCCTTTCCACCTCTTACAGCGATCCGTTCACCGTCGCCCGCCAGTTCGCCAGCCTCGACCACCTGAGCAACGGCCGCGCCGGCTGGAACGTGGTGACGTCGCCGCTGGAAGGCTCGGCCAAAAACTTCTCGCGCGCCGAACACCCGGAACACAGCCTGCGTTACCGCATCGCCGGCGAATTTCTCGACGTCGCCAAAGGGCTGTGGGATTCCTGGGAAGACGATGCCTTTGTGCGCAACAAGGCTAGCGGCGAATTCTTCCGCACCGGCAAGCTACACACCCTCAATCACCAGGGAGAGTTCTTCTCGGTGCAGGGGCCGCTGAACATCGGCCGCACGCCGCAGGGGCGCCCGATCCTGTTCCAGGCCGGCGCCTCCGAAGACGGCAAACGGCTGGCGGCTCAACACGCCGATGCGATCTTCACCCATCACGACACGCTGGAACAAGCGCAGAATTTTTATCAGGACGTGAAGCGGCAGCTGGTGGAACAGGGGCGCGAGCCGGACGACCTGCGCATCTTCCAGGGCGTCAGCGTGATCGTCGGCGACGACGACGCGGACGTCGAGCGCCAGTACCAGGAGACCGCCCGCCTGGTCAGCATTGAGAACGCCCTCAACTATCTTGGCCGCTACTTCGAGCATTACGACTTTTCCCGCCATCCGCTGGACGCCCCCTTCCCGGACATCGGCGATCTGGGGCAAAACAGCTTCCGCAGCACTACCGACGCCATCAAGCGCAGCGCCCGCGAACGTAACCTCACGCTGCGCCAGGTGGCGCAGGAAGCCGCCTCGCCGCGCCCGGTGTTCAGCGGCACGCCGGAAGCGGTGGCGGACGGTCTGCAACGCTGGTTCGACGGTGAAGCCGCCGACGGTTTCATCATCAGCGGCGGTACGCCCAGCGCCTTCGGCCACTTCGTCGATCGGGTGGTACCCATCCTGCAACAGCGTGGCCTGTTCCGTCAGGCGTACCACGGCGATACGCTGCGCGAGCACCTGGGCCTGAAGCGCCCGTTGAACAGATTCACCCAATAATAAGATCGTTTTCAGGGATATCCGCTATGCAGAAAACCGTTACCGCCGCCCTCGTGGCGGCCTTGCTGAGCCTGACCGGTGCCGCGCAGGCGGGCACCGGCATCGATTTACAGGCCAATGAAACCCCGATCCACGCGCCGAAAAACCCGCAGGCGATCGCCAAACTGCCGGCCGATTTCCACTTCGTGAAGCCGGGCCAATTCACCGTTGCAATCGCCGCGCTCAACACGCCGCCGCTGGCGCTGTTCGCCGCCGATAACCGGCGGCTGATCGGCAGCGAAGTGGATATCGCGCAGCTGGTGGCCGACAGCCTGGGGCTTGAATTAAACGTGGTGCAAACCTCGTGGGAAGACTGGCCGCTGGGGGTGGTTTCCGGCAAATATGACGCAGCCATCACCAACGTCACCGTCACCAAAGAGCGCAAAACCCGCTTCGACTTTGCCACCTACCGCATCGATTCGCTCGGCTTTTACGTCAAAACCGGCGGCAAGATCGCGACGATCAAACAGCCTGCCGATATCGCCGGATTAAAGATCATCGTTGGCTCCGGCACCAATCAGGAAGCAATTTTGCTGGCGTGGGACAAACAGAACCGGCAGCAGGGGCTCAAACCCTTCCAGCCGATCTACGTGACCGACGATGCGGCCGCCACGCTGGCGATCCAGTCCGGCCGCGCCGACGCCTACTTCGGGCCGAACGTGCTGGGCGCCTATAAAGCGGCGCTGAACGGCCGCACCCGGCTGGCGGGCACGGTGGAAGGCGGTTGGCCCAAGGCGGCACACATCGCCGTCACCACCCGTAAAGGCAACGGCCTGGTGCAGGCGGTGAACGAAGCGCTGAACGGCGCGATCCGCGGCGGGCAGTACGATCGGGTGCTCAACCGCTGGGGCGAGAGCGTCGAACGCCTTGCGCAGTCGGAAATCAACCCGCCCGGCCTGGGCGATTAGGAGCGCGCGATGACGCAAGACACTTTCATTCAGACGCTGCCGACCGACCCGCTGATCGCCCCGGTGATCGAGGGGCTGTTCGGCGAATATCGCCAGCGTTACGGCGACTATTTTGGTGACCAGGAACCGGAAGCGCTGGACCTGTACGCGCCGCCGCAAGGGGCCTTCATCGTGCTGCTGCGCGCCGGCGCGCCGATCGCCATGGGCGCCTTCAAACGCTATGACGCACAGACCGCCGAGCTGAAGCGCATCTGGACGCGAGGCGATCTGCGCCGCCAGGGCCTGGCACAGCGGGTGTTGCAGCAGTTGGAAACGCTGGCGTTGGCGCAGGGATATCGCCGGCTCTATCTGACCACCGGCTTTCGCCAGCCCGAAGCGGTGGGCCTGTATCTGAACAACGGGTATCAGCCGCAGTTCGATCCCACCGTCGACAGCGAGGTTTACAGCCGCCCGCCCTACGATGGCCGCCTGCCGTTCCGCAAAAGCCTGATTGCAGAGGATGCGTGTTGTTGCGCGTCGGAAAGGAAAATCGCCTAAGGCCCCTTTATCTGTATCAGGAGACATGACATGTCCAAACAAGAAGTCTTGAAAGTGGTGCCCGCCCGCTATCCGCTGCGGCTGATCGGCGCGCTGTTTTCGCTGTTTATTCTGGCCGCCATCGTACAATCGGTGGCGGGTAACGCGCGCTGGGAATGGGGCGTGTTCGCCGAGTGGTTCTTCGCGCCGGCGGTACTGGCGGGGCTGGGGCAAACCCTGCTGCTGACGCTGCTCGGTACGCTGTTCAGCATCCTGTTCGGCACCCTGTTGGCGCTGGCGCGCCTGTCGCGCTCCTACCTGCTGGCGTCGCTGGCCTGGGGCTATATCTGGCTGTTTCGCTCTCTGCCGCTGATCCTGGTGCTGATCATTCTGTACAACTTCTCCTATCTGTATGACGCCATCTCGCTGGGCATTCCCTTCACCTCCGTGGTGTTCGCCAGCTTTCCCACCATCGACATTCTCGGCCAGTTCGCCGTGGCGGTGCTGGGCCTGACGCTGGTGCAGTCCGCCTACACCGCCGAGATCATCCGCGGCGGCATCCTGGGCGTGGATTACGGCCAGCACGAGGCGGCGGCGGCGCTGGGCCTGCCGGGCTATCGTCGCACCTTCCGTATCATTCTGCCGCAGGCACTGCGCTCCATTATTCCGACCGGCTTCAACGAGATCATCAGCCTGGCGAAAGGCACCTCTATCGTTTACGTGCTGGCGCTGCCGGAGCTGTTTTACACCATTCAGGTTATCTATAACCGCACCCAGCAGGTGATACCGCTGCTGATGGTCGCCACCGTCTGGTACCTGTTCATCACCACCGCGCTGTCGGTGATCCAATACTATATCGAGCGCTATTTCGCCCGGGGCGCGGTGCGCGAATTGCCGCCGACGCCCTGGCAGAAACTGGCCGGCTGGCTAAAACGTTAGGAGACCCACATGTCTGAAGCCATTGATTATTACGCCTTGCCCGAGCAGCCGGTACGCAATCTCACCCCGGTGCCGGCACGCGGCCTGATCGAAATCAGCAACGTCAGCAAGTTCTTCGGCAAACACAAGGCGCTGGACGACGTCAGCCTGACGCTGCAGCCGGGCACCGTGACCGTGATCCTCGGCCCTTCCGGCTCCGGCAAATCGACGCTGCTGCGGGCGATCAACCACCTGGAGCGCGTCGACGAGGGCTTTATCCGCATCGACGGCGACTACGTCGGCTACCGCCGCAAGGGCAACCGGCTGTACGAGCTGAAGGAAAAGGCCATCCTCCGGCAGCGCATCAACGTCGGCTATGTGTTCCAAAATTTCAACCTGTTCCCGCACCTGACGGTGCTGGAAAACATCATCGAAGCGCCGGTGGTGCACAAAATTCACTCCCGCGAGCGGGCGAAGGCGGTCGCCTATGAGCTGCTGGATACCGTCGGGCTGCGCCACAAGGCGGATGCCTACCCGCGCCACCTCTCCGGCGGCCAACAACAACGCATCGCCATCGCGCGCGCGCTGGCGCTGAACCCGAAGGTGATCCTGTTCGATGAACCGACCTCCGCGCTCGATCCCGAGCTGGTCGGCGAAGTGCTGGACGTGATTAAGGGGTTGGCGGATCTGGGCGTCACGCTGGTGGTGGTCACGCATGAAATCGGCTTTGCGCGCGAAGCGGCGGATCGGGTGGTGTTTATGGTCGACGGGCAGATCGTCGAACAGGGCGACGCCAGGCAGGTGCTGTCCCAACCGCAGCATCCGCGCACCGTTAACTTCCTCAACAAAGTGCTGTGATCGTCGGGGCGCCGCGGCGCCCCGCACCTGAGCCGCTTATAGGCCGGCGAAACGCCGCTTCTCGGCGGCGAAATCCAGCGGGCGGATCCCCTGCTGGTTTTTATCCTCGTCGGTCAGCAACGCCGGCGGAATAAACCAGGTCACCTCGAACAGCAGCCCGTCCGGATCGTGACCATAAATGCTTTTGTGCACGCCATGATCCTCTTCCAGCCCGAGAATACCGCGTTCGGCCAACTGGTGACGAATGCGCTCCAGCTCTTCCAGACTGTCCACTTCCCAGGCCAGATGGTACAGCCCGGCCGGTGGCTCATGCTCCGCCGGCGGCTCGTTGTTGGCGCGAAACACCCCGGCGCGCTGCTGGCCCAGATTCTTGCTGAACAGCGCCAAATCGTGATCGTTTTCCGAATCGGCGGCCTGGGTAAATACCGCGCGATCGGGGCTGTCGGACGGCTTCAGCTTGAAGCCCAAGACCTGATGATAAAAGTCGGCGCTCTGCCGCACATCGCTGACATACAGCACGGCGTGATTGAGACGTTTGATGCCCATCGATATTCCTTTTTCGCATTGAATGAAGTCAGCATGAACATAGCATGTGGCCAGGAAGCCGCTAAATGCCGTTATCGCATGACTAAATGCCGCCCGCGCAATCTGTCGCTGCAAGGCATTCCGCGCTATCATAAGCGCTGTATTGAACCCTTTTGTGAGAATAGCGATGAACGGCAAGATAACGACTTTTTTTGAAGACAAAGGCTTCGGCTTTATTACCGACGAGAACGGAGAAAATCGTTATTTTCACGTGATTAAAGTGCAGAACCCGGAGCTGATTAAGAAAAACGCGGCGGTCACCTTCGAGCCAACCAACAACACCAAAGGCCCGTCGGCTTATGCGGTAAAAGTGTTGGCGCCCAGCAAATACATCATCATCGCCAATGAAAGAATCAAGATCACCAGCATCAAGTCTTTTAATACCTTCACCAAGGAAGTGCCGGTCAAAGCCGACGTGGATAAAGAGAACACCGTGCTGTCGGTTGGCCTGCTGATGAACCGCATTCGCCCACAGTCCGAAGATCAGGCGCAGACCATGCAAACGCTGCGCATGCTGACCATTACCACCTTCCAGAACACCACCCATACCTTCTCCGAGCACGAGATCGATATGGATGAAACCATCAAGGCGCTGAAAAGCCTGTAAATATCTGCGTACGGAAAATAACCAACGAAATGTGTCGTTGCCTGTGTTAGCGTGAGTTTTCACCTGACACAGGCTATTGATATGTCCGATTCCAGCAGCGTCAAAGGTTTTATCAACCGCTCCCCCCAAATCGTCTGCCCTAAATGCGGCTATGTTACCCGGCAAAAATGCGCAGCAATGCTGCAAGATGTGATACTGATTTGCCCTAATTGCGAAACCCGCTTCGAGCCCAGGCAAGGCTGAAAACGGTTAACGGAACAGGATATGCTCGACGCTGTTGCCGTTGATCACGTTGAACGACTCCACCCGATTACGCCCCTGCGATTTGGCGCGATACAGCGCGATATCCGCCATATTCATCAGCTGTTCCAACGATTTCACCTCATTCATCGCCAGGCTGGCGACGCCGACGCTGATGGTGATTTTCAACGTCTGCTTGCCTTCCGCCTGCAGCTCCGTCTGCTCCACCAGCCGGCGCAAATGTTCCCCCAGCGCCACGCCCTGCGCCGCCAGCGCGCGCGGCAGCATGATAGCAAACTCTTCCCCGCCCAAGCGGCCGAACAGCTGATCGTGACGCAGCTCGCGCCGCACGATGTGCGCGAACGACGCCAAAACCTGATCGCCGGCGCTGTGACCGTGCGTATCGTTGATCTGCTTGAAATGATCAATGTCGATCAGCAGCAGCGACACCGCCTCTTTGGAACGGTGTTTATGCTCCAGCAACTCGCCCGCTTTGCGGGTCATCGCGCTGCGCGCCAGCACCCCGGTCAGAAAATCGTGGTTGGCACTGTGCTCCAGACGTCGCATCAGCTTGCGGTTGGCGGCGATGGAGCTGGCGAGGATCAGCGGCCCCATCACCAGCATGGCGATGCCCAATCGGGCGGACATCAGGGTATCGAGGAAGGCGTTGTGGTTGTTCGGCGTTTCATAAAGCACCAGGTTGGCAGAAATGCTGCTGATCTCGGTCATGCCGGTCAACAGCGTCAGCAACGTCACGGGGAACAGCGGGTAGCGTACCGCGCACCACAGCAGCGCCGGGATCGGGAAGGCGATGGCTCCCGGCCCGCCGATATAGACGCTGAACGCCAGCGACAGCAGCAACGCCAGCAACGGCAGGCAGCCTTTCAGGCGCCAACGTACCTGCATGCGCAGCAGTTGCTTCAGCCGCGGCGCCGCCATCAGCACCGGCAACAGCAGCAAGGTCGTCGAGAATTGCTCACTGAACCAAGCCAGCCAGGCGATCACCACCGTGTTGTTATAGAGGCTATCATTACGCAGCACCGACAGCGTCGACGCCACCGCCGCGCCGGCCAAACTGGCGCTGAACATATAGAGTATCGCCTGGGGCTTGCCCATGCGCCGTTGAGATTGTGGCAGCATCAGCATGATGCCGTAACCGACGGCGATCAGCGACATGTTGCAGGCGTTCAGCCACAGCGCCAGAGACCAACCTTCGCCGGTGCTGAGATCGGCGGCGACCATGCCCAGATAGGTGGTAAGCCAGCCGAGCGGCGTGCCGTAAATGGGTTTGCGCAGCAGCAAACCGAGCAGAATCGCATTCACTGGCCAAAATAAGGAAAGCGAGCCAATCGGCCGGCTAAGAATACCCACCAGGGAAAGCAAAAAAGCCAGCATGAAAAGATTGATCAGCTGAACCGTTAGCGGCAGGCCATGCCTGGCGTTTATTCTGGCGTTCATCGCCTTGCCCATATTTTGCTAATAACCAGAATAATAATGTGCATACTCTCTCGCCCGGCCAGTGAGGGATAGTCAACCCGGATTTCAACCAAAAAAGCCAGACAAATCAATAATAAAAAACGTTAACATTTAATTAACAGACTTTTCTTAGCCCCGTTCGGCTGCGGCGGGCACACCCGCGTAGCGTCAGCAAATAATGGCTACTCTGCTGTCAGCATAGCGCATAGCGTAATAGGTCGCCGACGGCGTCAATTACATTAATAAGCTTGTGGTTATTGGTCGTTGAATGATGTTTGAATAACTGCGCGATTATTTTCCTGCAACTGGGCCGCCCGTGCAATAACAACCCAAAAAAAGCCCGCATGAAGCGGGCTTGCTTGAACAACAGCAAATCGACAGTTACAACACGGCCATGCCTTGCATGCCCGTGTTGCCACGCAGTATAGCGGTGAAAGCTTAAGCAGACCTTAGCAACAAAAAACCCGGCCTAGGAACCGGGAATATTTGTACGAAATGCAGTGTTAGCCCAAGCAGGCTAATAACATTTCGCAGCCTACACGCCAATTGTGCAGAGAAAATGAACGCGGCATCCGTTCAACCGCACCGCCACCCCATCTACACGGTAAGGCCTTACGCCAGTTTGGCGGCAAAGCCCGCTACGCGCTGGCCATAGAGCTTGGCGGTCGCCAGATCGCCCGACAACATCTCATCCACGCCGGCATCCGCCGGGGTCTGCACCAGCAGCCCCACCGAACCGCCCAGGTTATTGACGTCGGTACGCTGCGCCGATTTGGTGTTGGCCGGCAGCAGCCCCAGACTGACCCACAGGCCGCCATGTTGCGAAGCCAGCGTCTGCAGTGCGATCAACGTGACCTGCTTATCGCCGTTCAGGCTGGCGCTGTTGGTAAAGCCGCCGAACACTTTGTCCTGCCACTTGCGGCCGAACCAGGCTTTGGAGCTCGCGTCGGCGAATTTCTTGAACTGCCAGGATGGGCCGCCCATATAGGTCGGCGAGCCAAAGATGATGGAGTCCGCCTCATCCAACGTCTGCCAGGCTTCGTCGCTGATGTCACCGTTCTGATCGATGGCGATCAGTTCCGCCCCCGCACCTTCCGCCACGACTTTCGCCAAACGCTCGGTATGGCCGTAGCCGGAATGAAACACCACTACTGTCTTCGCCATAGAAATTCTCCACTCATTGCACAAAGGCACCGACGGCGCCCCCTCTCGCGTTCAATCTAATCAAGCGCGCAGCGGCTGAATACCGAATAAAACTGACGGTGATATTCAAAAAAATCGCGTTACGCACCGCCGGGTA
This sequence comes from Serratia sp. CY47444, assembly GCF_052168635.1. NCBI lineage: Bacteria > Pseudomonadati > Pseudomonadota > Gammaproteobacteria > Enterobacterales > Yersiniaceae > Serratia > Serratia sp. CY47444. Next base: position 20,107 of record NZ_JBJNMH010000002.1, on the reverse strand, counting down.
TGCGCAGATAAAAAAAATCCCGCACAAGGCGGGATAAACTTAACAGGGATGGGGTAATACACTACAGGGAATGGATAACACACAACATCATCGGGTAGAGCTACAGTACCAATCCCAATGTATAGAACTGTCATCCCCGCGTAAGTTTGCTCGGCCAGATGTAACGCCGAATGGGAAATATGACATTTTGCTCAACGCACCACGAACAGGCGCGACTCAAAGCCGACGCTCTTGAAGGTGCCGGTATTGACCCACCCGGGCGGCGAACGGCCGAAGTCCTGATTGAAATCGCCGCCGCTGACCAGCCAGACCCGGCGATGGCCTTTCGCTAACGCGCTGAGATTATCGACGTAAGTCTGCGCCGCCCGATCGTGGAAAAAGGTGCCGAAACCATAGGCATTGGGCTTGCCCGAAATGCCGTTGGGCCTGGCCGGGGTATACAACAGGGCGCGATAGCCCTGCTTGTTGTAATACACATAGCTCAGGTAGTTGAACATGTTGCTGACCACCACTGCATCGTTAGGCTGATAGAGACTGTTGATGTAGTGCACCATCACTTTGAACTCATCTTTCTCGACCGGGTAATCGTTACGCACGCCGCAGCCGAACAGCAAACTGAAGAACAGCAGCAAAGAAATCCCGCGCACCCGGCTTTTCGTGCCGGCGATCAGCACGCCCAACACCAGCGGAATGCCCAGCGCGGCCGAATAGAGGTAGCGATCGACAAACAGCGGCGAGCGCCAGGAAATGGCGAATACCAACGTCACCGGGATCAGAATGCCGCCGAGCAGCAGCAGCGAGAATGTTCTCGGCGTCTCCCGCCGCCACAGTAGCAATGAACATAAGGCGATAAACATCGCCGGCAGCAGCCAGAGAATGACCGTCGGATAATTGCTGCCATCATGCCCAGTGAGAAAACGCCAATACATCGCCGGCAGATCGCCCCAGGAAACCTGAGGGATCCAACCGACGTCGCCGCCGACCCGCAGCTCGGCGATATGCGCCAGCAGATTGAACAGCACCAGCAGCCAGGGAATGTAGGCCACCCCGATCGCCACATTGGCCAGCCACCACGCCGGCTGCTTGATGTAACGTACGCCTTCGCGGCGGCACGACAGCGCCAGCAGCACCAGCCAGTGAGCGATCAGCGTAAAAATCGTGAAGTAGTGGGTATAAAAGCTCAGCGTCATCAATAACGCATACAGCGCCAGGTAACGGTGGTTATCCGGCGTTTTCAGCCACTTCGCCAACGCCATGGCGGCGGCGATCGCCAGCATCCCCATCAGCGCGTACATGCGCGCCTCCTGGCTGTAACGCACCGCCATCGGCATGATTGCCATCAGCCACCCCGCTATCAGCGCCGCCCGCTCATTGGTCAACCAACGGGTAAAACGCATCGCCAGCGCCACCGTCGCCACGCCGAACACCAGGCTCAGCGAGCGGGCCGCCAGAATGCCGTCGCCAAACAGCGCCATCCAGCCATGCAGCAGCAGGTAATAAAGCGGCGGGTGAACATCGAAGGAAGCGTGGTACAGCAAAGCGCCCACATCGTAACGGCTGGTCAGCACGCTGGAGGCTTCATCGCACCAAAAATACCGATCTGATAAGGAAATAAATCGCACGATCGCCGAAAACGCCACGATCGCCAACGCGTAATGTTTGTAACCGATGCCCTTTAAGCCGTTGTTGCTCAAAGAAACATTCGATACCTGCTGCAGTGACATAACGGCATTCCGCCCAAGAGAACCACACCGTGTGGAGACGCAGCGTCATCATTGCCGACGGCGGGTAAATGGCGGGTAAATCAGTGCGAAAAAGTCGGTGCAATCACCGCGGCGCCGCACGGCCCTCAGCGGATTTCAACGCTGATATCCGGGTAGGCTTTCTCCCCGTCGCTGAGGTAATGCCCCAACGCCCGGTAAGCCATGACGTACAGCACGGCGGCGGCGCACAGGCACAGCAAGGTCACGAGCAGGAATCTGGATTTGCGCACGATAGGCTCCATGGGGAAATTTTCGCCTATTGTAGCGCGGCAAAATAAACGAAAGTTCAATTGCCGGCGGGTCAAGCGCCTCGCACTCACTCGGCGAGGCGGCTTCATCTCATTTCTTCAACATGTAGATAAACGAATCGACGGTTTCGCCGCCGGCGGTGGAGACGCTGACCGCCACCCGTTCATACCCCTCACCTTCGAACGCATCGAGAGTCGGCCAGTGGTTGACGAGATTAGCTGAACGGAACAGAAAACCGTTCACCCGATTGCCGCTGTTATCCAACACGATGCCTGGGTAGCCCATCTCGGCGCCCCAGCCTTCGTTAAGCAGCGATCCGCCGACGCTGCCTTCTTCCCAGCTGCCGCCGATGGCTTCCATAATGTGCGCGTTGGGTCTGCCCGGCCCCAGGGTGCCGTAAACGAATAAGCTTTGCATGTTGCTCTCTGCCACTGACTAAAAGTTAGCGAACGAACATAGCATGGCGCTCAATGGCGAGCCAACGAGAGTATGGATTACGCAGTCGAATTTTTGCGGGAACAAGTCGGGGGGAAGAAAATCAAGGAAGTAATGGCACGCCCTATAGGATTCGAACCTATGACCTACGGCTTAGAAGGCCGTTGCTCTATCCAACTGAGCTAAGGGCGCATTGAGATGCGGCAACCTGTGGTTGCGGGTTGCGATTATACGGTCAGAGGTTAGCGAGTCAATGCCTTTTCATGACGTTACGGCGGCGACGGCGCTTTATGGCGTTTTTTCCGCCAGCGCCCGCGCTATGTTACGGTGCGCCAGGCCGACCGCGGTATCGCCTGGTGTGCGCTCAGCCTCTTGCCGCCCACCGCCCCGCCGCAGACAAAGGCGCGTAGACTGTACCACTGCGGCAATATCCCCCCAATCGGCATGCTCAACCACCTGCATATTGCAGGTCGCTTCCCCCCTTTCCCCCAATGCGGAGTCAGGGCGTGCGCTGTTTAAGGATGCCTGGCTCCACGGCGCCCAAGCCAGCAATAGCGCGCAACCTCCCCATGCGCTGCCGTTCATGCGCACAGCTTCCGCCACAGCGCGCTCAGGCGCGCCCGCCACGACGGCGCTGCCTGGTGCTGGCCGAGCTGATGCAGCGCGGTGAGTTGCGCACTGCCCGCCGGATGCCGTGAAGAATCGAACACCGTCTCCCCTACGTGTTTAGGCTCCGCCGGTTGCTGATCAGGTTGATGATGCAACGGATAAAGCCGGGTTATCGCTCTCATGATCCTGCCCTCTTTCGCCCTGTGTATGGCCCCAGCGTATGCAAATGCAGGTAAAAATGGCGTAGAGGATCCTGAGGCCGATATAAAAAAAGCGTAAATCGCCGTCGGCAACGGCGGCGAGGGTGATTCTGCGCCTGACAGCGCGCTCAGCTTCTGCCAGAATAGCGGCATCCCCGCTTTTCTTAATTGATGGATTTCCACACTGATGTCAGCAAAGATTATTGATGGTAAAACGATTGCGCAGCAGGTTAGAAACGAAGTGGCTGAGCAAGTGAAACAACGTCTGGCGGCCGGCAAGCGCGCCCCAGGGCTGGCGGTTGTGTTGGTCGGCGAGAATCCGGCTTCGCAAATTTACGTCGCCAGCAAGCGCCGCGCCTGCGATGAAGTCGGCTTCCTTTCCCGCTCCTACGACCTGCCCGCTGCCACCAGTGAAGCCGAGCTGCTGGCGTTGATCGACCAGCTGAACGCCGACGCAGAAATCGACGGCATTCTGGTGCAGCTGCCGCTGCCGGCCGGCATCGATAACGTCAAGGTGCTGGAACGCATCCACCCGGACAAAGACGTCGACGGCTTCCACCCGTACAACGTCGGCCGCCTGTGCCAGCGCGCGCCTAAGCTGCGCCCGTGCACGCCGCGCGGCATCGTTACCCTGCTGGAGCGTTATAACATCGATACCTACGGCCTGAATGCCGTGGTGGTCGGCGCGTCCAACATCGTCGGCCGCCCGATGAGCATGGAGCTGCTGCTGGCCGGCTGCACCACCACCGTCACCCACCGCTTCACCAAGAATCTGCGTCATCACGTCGAAAACGCCGATCTGCTGGTGGTGGCGGTCGGCAAACCGGGCTTCATTCCGGGCGACTGGATCAAACCGGGCGCCATCGTGGTGGACGTCGGCATCAACCGCTTGGAAAGCGGTAAAGTGGTGGGCGACGTTGATTTCGACGCCGCCAGCGAGCGCGCCGCCTACATCACCCCGGTGCCGGGTGGCGTTGGCCCGATGACCGTTGCTACACTGATCCAAAATACCTTGCAGGCCTGCGAGGAATATCACGACGTTCAACCTAAATAAGTAAGGCAGTATGGAAATTTTCAATCTGGACAATCATCCCCACGTCGAACTGTGCGATCTGCTGAAGTTCCAGGGCTGGTGTGAAAGCGGCGGCGCCGCCAAAGAAGTGATCGCTGAAGGGCAGGTGAAAGTCGACGGCAAGGTCGAAACCCGCAAGCGCTGCAAGATCGTCGCCGATCAGGTGGTGGAGTTCAACGGCGGCAAGGTCATGGTTAAACCCTAACCCGCTGCCATAGAAAAAGGCGCTGAATTCAGCGCCTTTTTTGTTTTTCCCTGCGGCCGGATTACTTACGGCGCCAGGTGGTGCCCTGCGGGCCGTCTTCCAGCACGATGTTCATCTCGTTCAACCGATCGCGAGCGGCATCCGCCAGCGCCCAGTCTTTGGCGGCACGCGCTTCGTTACGCTGTTTGATCAGCGCTTCAATCTCCGCCACTTCGCCGTCGTCAACCTGAGCGCCCCCTTGCAGGAACTGCTCCGGCTCCTGCTGCAGCAGGCCGAGCACTTTCGCCAGCTTGCGCAGTTCCGCCGCCATGCCGTTGGCCGCCGCCATGTCTTCACCCTTGAGGCGGTTAACCTCGCGCGCCAGATCGAACAGCGCCGAGTAGGCTTCCGGGGTATTGAAGTCGTCGTCCATCGCTTCGCGGAAGCGGGCTTCGAACGCTTCGCCGCCGGCCGGTGCGGCGTCGGCATCGGTGCCGCGCAGCGCGGTATAGAGGCGCTCCAGCGCGGTGCGCGCCTGCTTGAGGTTCTCTTCGCTGTAGTTCAGCTGGCTGCGATAGTGGCCGGACATCAGGAAGTAACGCACCGTTTCCGCATCGTAATGGCCGAGCACGTCGCGGATGGTGAAGAAGTTATCCAGCGATTTGGACATCTTCTCTTTGTCGATCATCACCATGCCGGAGTGCATCCAGTAATTGACGTACGGGCCGTCGTGGGCGCAGCTCGACTGCGCGATCTCGTTCTCGTGGTGCGGGAACATCAGATCGGAACCGCCGCCGTGGATGTCGAAGTGGGTGCCCAGCTGTTTGCAGTTCATGGCGGAGCATTCGATATGCCAGCCCGGACGGCCCGGCCCCCACGGCGACTGCCAGCTCGGCTCGCCCGGCTTGGACATTTTCCACAGCACGAAGTCCATCGGGTTGCGCTTCACGTCGTCGATTTCCACGCGCGCGCCGGCCTGCAGCTGATCCAGATCCTGGCGCGACAACAGCCCGTATTGCGGATCGCTGTCGATGGAGAACATCACGTCGCCGTTGCTGGCCACATAGGCGTGATCGCGATCGATCAGGCGCTGCGTGATCTCGATGATCTCGGCGATATGCTGGGTCGCGCGCGGCTCTTGATCCGGACGATCGATCAGCAGCGCGTCGAAGTCGGCGTGCATTTCCGCCAGCATGCGTTCGGTCAGCTGGTCGCAGGTCTCATGATTTTCCGCCGCGCGGCGGATGATTTTGTCGTCTACGTCGGTGACGTTGCGCACGTAGTTCAGCGAATAGCCGAGATAGCGCAGGTAACGCGCCACCACGTCGAAAGCGACAAAGGTACGACCGTGGCCGATGTGACACAGGTCATAAATGGTTACCCCGCACACGTACATGCCCACTTTCCCGGCATGAATGGGTTTGAATTCCTCTTTTTGACGACTCAGGGTATTAAAAATCTTTAGCATCGGGAGATTCCGTGGTGTGCGTGATAACAAAAAAGATAACCGGGCTTCAGGTTTTCCGCCCGGTAGCGTATTGAAACCTGAAGCCTGATCTATTGCAAGGTTAAGGCCATGCTTTGCTGGCTTCACGCGAAGAAAACGCGCAAAATTCGGCGGTCAGCGCAATTGTTATAATATAACATAAACACAATTACCACAGACAGTGCGCGGTTGAGCCGCTGCTGACTCGCTAGGGCGGATATGTTATAAGGGCGGTCTGAATGTTCACTCGCTTTACGTGACGTCTCACTTCACCTTGTTAGGATTAAAACTATGGTTACTTTCCACACCAATCACGGCGATATCGTTATCAAGACCTTTGCTGACAAAGCGCCGGTTACCGTTGAAAACTTCCTGAACTACTGCCGCGCCGGTTTCTACGACAACACCATCTTCCACCGTGTGATCAACGGCTTCATGATCCAGGGCGGCGGTTTCGAGCCGGGCATGAACCAGAAAGCGACCAACGCGACCATCAAGAACGAAGCCAACAACGGTCTGAAAAACACCATCGGCACCCTGGCAATGGCACGTACCAACGATCCGCACTCCGCCACCGCACAGTTCTTCATCAACGTGGCTGACAACGACTTCCTGAACTTCCGCGGCGAAAACGCGCAAGGTTGGGGCTACTGCGTGTTTGCAGAAGTGGTTGAAGGCATGGACGTGGTCAACAAGATCAAAGGCGTGAAAACCGGCCGCAGCGGCATGCACCAGGACGTACCGGTAGAAGACGTCGTGATCAACAGCGTGACCGTCAGCGAGTAATCGCGGCTGCATGAGTACGCTGTTCATCGCAGATCTGCACTTGTGCGCACAGGAACCGGCAATCACTGCCGGTTTTCTGCGTTTTTTACGGCGCGAAGCGGTGCACGCCGACGCGCTGTACATCCTCGGCGACCTGTTTGAAGCCTGGATCGGCGACGACGATCCCGAGCCGCTGCATGCGGAGATCGCCGCGGCGCTGAAAACGTTGCAACAGGCCGGCGTGCCCTGCTATTTCATCCACGGCAACCGCGATTTTCTGCTCGGCAAACGCTTCGCCCGCGCCAGCGGCATGCAGCTGCTGCCGGAAGAAAAAGTGCTGGAGCTGTACGGCCGCAGGATCCTGATCCTGCACGGCGACACCCTGTGCACTGACGATCAAGCCTATCAGCAATTCCGCCGTAAAGTGCACAACCCGCTGATTCAAAAACTGTTCCTCGCGATGCCGCTGCGCTGGCGACTGAAGATCGCCGCCAAGATGCGCGCCCGCAGCCAGCAATCCAACCAGTACAAGTCGGACGCCATCATGGACGTCAACCCGCAGGCGGTCGAGCAAACCATGCTGCGCCACGACGTGCACTGGATGATCCACGGCCATACCCATCGCCCGGCGGTGCACCGGCTGGCATTGAGCAACGGCGAAGCCCATCGCGCGGTGCTGGGTGCCTGGCACGTCGAAGGATCGATGATCAAAGTCAGCGCCGACGCCGTCGAGCTGATCTCATTCCCATTCTGAATTCCGCACTGGCGCGCGAGTAAAAATTCGCGCTTTCGACGGTGAAAACCAGCGACGCAACCGTTTTCCTCGCCGTGCGCTCATGGTATGCTCTACGCCCTCATTCGGCCCTCAGCCGACGCCAGAAAAATCACAGGAGCCTTACACCCATGGGAGCCAACGCCGCTTCAGCCGCCACTACCGGGGCTAAAATCGCAATTGTAATGGGATCGAAAAGTGACTGGGCCACCATGCAGTTCGCCGCCGAAGTCCTGACCCAGCTCGATGTCCCCTTCCATGTCGAAGTCGTTTCCGCTCACCGCACGCCGGACAAGCTGTTCAGCTTCGCCGAGCAGGCTGCCACCAACGGCTTTGACGTGATCATCGCCGGCGCCGGCGGTGCGGCGCACCTGCCGGGCATGCTGGCGGCGAAAACCCTGGTGCCGGTGCTGGGTGTGCCGGTGCAAAGCGCCGCGCTGAGCGGCGTAGACAGCCTGTACTCCATCGTACAGATGCCGCGCGGCATTCCGGTGGGCACGCTGGCGATCGGCAAAGCCGGCGCCGCCAACGCCGGGCTGCTGGCGATGCAGATCCTGGCGCTGCACGACGCCGCGCTGGCGCAGCGTTTGGCGGACTGGCGTCAGGCGCAGACCGAAGACGTCTTGAACCACCCCGATCCGCGGGAGGACGCATGAAGCCGGTTTGCGTACTGGGCAACGGCCAACTGGGGCGCATGCTGCGCCAGGCCGGCGAACCGCTGGGCATCGCCGTCTACCCTGTCGGCATCGATGCCGAACCTGAAGCGGTGCCGTATCAGAACAGCGTCATTACCGCCGAGATCGAACGCTGGCCAGAAACCGCGCTGACGCGCGAGCTGGCGACCCACAGCGCCTTCGTCAACCGTGACATCTTCCCGCGTCTGGCGGATCGCCTGACGCAAAAACAGCTGCTCGACCAGCTCGGCCTGGCGACCGCGCCGTGGCAGCTGCTGGCGAGCGCCGCCGAATGGCCGCAGGTGTTCGCTGCGCTGGGCGAGCTGGCGATCGTCAAACGCCGGGTCGGCGGCTATGACGGCCGCGGCCAATGGCGCTTGCGCCCGGGCCAGGAAGCCGAACTGCCGGCCGACGCCTATGGCGAGTGCATCGTCGAGCAAGGCATCAATTTCTCCGGCGAAGTGTCGCTGGTGGGCGCGCGCGGCCACGACGGCCGTTCGGTATTCTACCCGCTGACCCACAACCTGCATGAAGACGGCATCCTGCGCACCAGCGTGGCGCTGCCGCAGCCCAACCCGGCACTGCAGCAACAGGCCGAGCAGATGCTGGCGGCGATCCTGAACGAGCTGAACTACGTCGGCGTGATGGCGATGGAGTGCTTTATCGTCGGCGATCGGCTGCTGATCAACGAACTGGCGCCGCGCGTGCACAACAGCGGCCACTGGACGCAAAACGGCGCGTCCATCAGCCAGTTCGAACTGCACCTGCGCGCGATTCTCGGCCTGCCGCTGCCGCAGCCGGTGGTGAGCACGCCGTCGGTGATGGTCAACCTGATCGGCACCGCCGTCAACGAACAGTGGCTGTCGCTGCCGCTGGTGCATCTGCACTGGTATGAGAAAGAGGTGCGCCCGGGCCGCAAGATCGGCCACCTCAATCTGAACGACCCGAGCGCCGCCGATCTGCGCCAGGCGCTGCAGGCGCTGGCACCGCTGCTGCCGGGTGAATACCAAAGCGGGCTGGCCTGGGCACAGCAGAAGCTGGCTTAACGGTTTATACCGCCGAAAAGAAGAAGGTTCAGCCCAGGCTGAACCTTTTTTTTGCCGCAAAGATCAACGCGAGCCGATGTTGCGCAACGGTTTGCCGGCCATCAGATTGCGTTCAATATGTTCCAGAGAAATATTTTTCGTTTCCGGGATCAGCGCCAGCGTGATGAAAACAAACAGCACGTTAAGCCCCGCATAGACCCAAAAGGTGTGAGCGCTACCCAACGAATTCAGCATGGTCAGGAATGTCGCCCCCACGATCATATTGGCGATCCAGTTAGTGGCGGTGGAACAGGTGATGCCGAAATCGCGGCCTTTCAATGGCTGGATCTCTGAGCACAGCACCCAAATCAGCGGGCCGGCGCTCATGGCAAAGCCGACGATGAACATCAGCAGCATGACGATGGCGAAATATTGCTCCGCCGCCGAGTTCATGCCGATGTTCATCATGGTTCCCAGCGCCCCCATGCCGACGGCCATCACGATAAACCCAAGGATCAAAGTGGGCTTGCGGCCCCAGCGGTCTACCAGCCCAATAGCGATAAAGGTGGCCAGCACGTTGACCAGACCGACGATCACCGTGCCCCACATCTGCTGTTCCGTACTGGCGAAGCCCGCCAGACCGAAAATCTTCGGCGCGTAATACATGGTGACGTTCATCCCGGTGAACTGCTGCATCACCTGAAGAAGAATGCCAAGGAAAACCGCGCGGCGGAAATTTTTATTGCCTTTGAACAACGCCCAACCGCTTTGCTTCAGTTTGAGGCTTTCACGAATTTCATTCAGTTCATACTGCGCCTGGGCACTGCTGTCGCGCAGCTTCTCCAACACCTGACGCGCCTGCTCATGACGATTGCGCGAGGCCAACCACCGCGGGCTGTCAGGTAAAAAGAACACGCCGACCAACAACAGCCCGGCCGGGATGGTGATGACGCCCAACATCCAGCGCCAGGCACCGGTATAGCTGAATGCCGTATCAGACAGGTAAGCGGCCAGAATACCGATGGTGATCATCAATTGATACATCGAGATCATGCTGCCGCGGATTTTCTCCGGCGCGATTTCAGAAAGATAAATCGGCGCGGTATAAGAAGCGATCCCCACCGCCAATCCCAGCAGAATACGTGAAACGATCAACACCTCCACGTTGGGGGCGAACGCAGAACACAGCGATCCCGCCACGAAGAGGATAGCGCCGATCATCAAACTGTATTTGCGCCCCAGCCGGAAGTTCATCCAGCCGCTGCCGATAGCGCCGACGGCGGCGCCAAACATCATTGAGCTGACCACCCACTCCTGCTGAGAGCTGGTGATCTGAAAAGTCTCGGTAATAAACGGCAGGGCGCCGGCGATCACGCCGATATCAAGACCGAACAGCAGGCCGGCCAAGGCGGCTAAAAAACAGACGAAAAAAGTCATACCGACATGAGTCGGGCTTTTCTCCGCCGGTGTCACTTTGACGGTATCGCTCATACAGCCTCCAGGAGAAAACGGTCATCAGTGTGCGACATGATAGGAGGCAATGCGTCGAAGATAAGTGAGTGCGATCACATTAGTGAAAACGGTTACATTCCATTAAAAATGGATATGCTGTTTTTCAAGGTGGATAAAGTCGCTTAATTTATGCATAACCCTATAAATTAATGCATAAAATAGGCGAAACCGACCTGATATCCGTTGCACCGATTATCAAAGGTAGCCGTATTGACACAACATAAATGTAATCGATTTCACTCAAGGTAGGCATGAAGAGGAATAGCACCAGTAACGCGCCCAAGAAAAACGGCAGGCCCGGCCACGCTTGGCGGCAACGGACCTGCGACAGCAAGATCAGCCCTCATAACTGCGGAACAGCGCCCGGCCGCGCAGCAGGCGCACGCCCAGCCAGCCGCCGCACAGCGACAGCAGCAGCGCGCTGGCCAGCGGCAGCGCCCACCACAGCACCGGCGTCGGCGTCCACGGGAAGTCAAACACCCGGCTCTGCAGCAGCCACAGCGCCGCCTCGGCGCCTACCGCCGCCGCGATGCCCGCCACCAGCCCCAGCAGGGCGAACTCGCACCACAGCGTGCGGCGCAGCAGCCGTTTGCCGGCCCCCAGCGTGCGGTACACCACCAGCTCCTGGCGGCGCTGACGCATGCCGACCTGCACCTGTGCCAGCAGCAGTAGGCCGCCGCACAGCACCACCAGCACCACCATCACCTCCAGCGCGCGGCTGACCTGTTGCAGCACGCCGCCGACCTGTTTCAGGATCGCGCCGATGTCCAGCAGGCTGAGCGTTGGGAACTGGCGGTTGAGCTGGGTCAGCATCTGGCCGTCGCCGTCGTAGCGGAAGCTGGTGAGCCAGGTCTGCGGCTGGCCGTCCAGCGCGCCCGGCGGGAAGATAAAGTAAAAGTTCGGCTTCAGGCTTTCCCAATCCACCTGGCGCAGGCTGGTGACTTTGGCGCTGAACGCCTGGGTATCGCCGCTGAAGGTCAGCGTGTCGCCCAGCGTGATCTTCAGCCGCCCGGCGATACCTTCATCCATCGAGACTTCGCCGCTTTTCGGCGGCCAATTGCCCGCCACCAACGGATTGTGATCCGGCAGTTCGGCCAGCCAGGTCAGGTTCAGCTCACGGTTCACCGCCTCGCCGCCCGGATCGTCTTCATGCACCCGTTCGGTCGCCACCTGCTGGTTTATCTCGGTCAGGCGCACCCGGACGATCGGGTAATAGGTTTCCGGTTTGATCTGGTGCTGCTGCAGGAAGGTTTTCACCTGCGGCACCTGCGCCTCGGTCATGTTGAGCAGGAAATAGTTCGGGCTGTCCGGCGGCAGCTGTTGCTGCCAGCGTTCGAGCAGATCGCCGCGCAGCACCAACAGCAGCGCCAGCAGCATGAACGACAGCGAGAACGCCGCCAGCTGGCTGATGGTCACCCACGGCTGATGCAGCAGGCGGTTGACCGCCAGCCGCAGCGCCAGGCTCTTGAGCGTGATGCGGCGCAGCAGCAGCAGGCTGCCCCAGCCGATGCCGCCCAGCAGCAGCGCCAGTACCGCCATACCCGCCAGGATCGCCCACAGCAGCGTGCTGGCCCCCATCAGCGTCACCAACAGCGCCACCACGATCGCCACCGTCACCGGCAGGAAGTAGCGCAGCGGCCAGACGTTGGCCACCACATCGCGGCGCAGCACCCGCAGCGGCTGGGTAGCCAGCAGCTGGCGATACGGCCGCAACCCGACCAGCAGCGAAATCAGCACCAGCGCGCCGAGCGCCCACAGCCACGGCCAGGCGCCGGCGGCGGGCAATGCAGCCGGCAACACCGGTTTCAGCAGGCGAATCAGCAGCGCTTCGAACGCCAGCCCGATCGCCCCGCCGCACACCGCCGCCAGCGCCATCACCGCCAGCCACTGGCCGACGATCAATTTACGCAGCGCGCCGCGCCCGGCACCAAGAGTTTTCAGCACCGCAATCAGATCGTAGCGGCTGCGGCAATAGTGGCTCATCGCCACCGCCACGGCGGCGATCGACAACAGCAGCGTCAGCAGAGCCGACAGCAGCAGGAACTGTTGGGAGCGCTGCAGCGACTTGCCGAGCGCGCTGCCGGACTCCTGTAGCCCGAACCAGCGCTGATCCGGCGTCAACTGCGGCGTCAACCGCGCTTCGTAACGCTGAATATCCGGCTCGGCACCGGCGAACATGTAGCGGTAGGTCAGCCGGCTACCCGGCTGCACTGCGCCGGTCTTATCGACGTCCGCCAGGTTGATCATGATGCGCGGCGCGGTCTGGAACGGGTTGAAGCCGGCGTCCGGCTCCTGAATGATTTCACCGGCGATGCGCAGCGTGGTGTCGCCCACCTCGAGCGAATCCCCCACTTTCACGTTCAGCAGCGCCAGCAAACGCGGCGCCACCAGCACGCTGCCCGGTTCGGGCTGGATGTTGGCCGGACGCGTTTCCAGCTTGCCGTACAGCGGATAGGCCAGATCGGTGGCTTTCACGTCCGCCAGCTGCGGCCGATCGCCGGCATAGGTCATGGTGGTGAACGACAGCTGACGACTCACCTTCAGCCCCTGTTGCTGCGCGTCCAGCAGCCAGCCTTCCGGCACCGGATGCGCGCTGCGCAACACCCGATCGCCGGCGATAAAGTCACGGCTCTGCTGGCTGAGCCCTTTGTCCATGCGATCGCTGATGCTGCCCAGCGCCAGCACGCAGGCCACGGAGAGCGTCAACGCCAACCAAACGATCAGCAGCGACGGCGAGCGCCATTCGCGCCAGAACCAGCGCCAGATCATGCTTCCTCCCACAGCTTGCCTTCACGCAGCCGCAGCCGCCGCTGGCAGCGCGCCGCCAGGGTTTCGTCATGGGTCACCAGGATCAGGGTAGTGTCAAAATCGCGGTTGAGGGAAAACAGCAGGTCGGCGATGCGATCGCCGGTCTGACGATCGAGGTTGCCGGTCGGTTCATCGGCGAACAGCACCCGCGGTCGGCCGCTGAAGGCGCGCGCCAGCGCCACGCGCTGCTGCTCGCCGCCGGACAGCTGCGCCGGCAGGTGATCGAGCCGTTTCCCCAGCCCCAACTGATCGAGCAGTTGCACCGCCTGCTCGCGGCTCTGTCTGTCGCTCTCGCCGCGCAACAGCGCCGGCAGCTGCACGTTTTCCAGCGCGTTCAACGTCGGCACCAGCATGAACGACTGAAACACGAAGCCGACGTTCCTGGCGCGCAGCGCGGCGCGGCCTTCTTCGTCAAGTGCGGTCAGCGACTCGCCGAGCAGGCGCACCTCGCCCTCGCTGCCGTCATCCAGCCCGGCCAAAATGCCCAGCAGGGTCGATTTCCCCGATCCGGATTCACCAATCAGGGCGATCGTCTGCGCGGGTTTGACAAGCAGCTCGACTCCGGTAAGGATGGTGAGCTGATGCTCACCCTGACCAACGTGTTTACTAAGATGATGAACTTCAAGAACGTTTTCCGCTGGCATCTTCCCTTCCTTTTGCTGTTGGGATTATTCAGTTTACGCGCTGCCGCCGCCGATACCTTGTTGATTTTGGGCGACAGTTTAAGCGCCGGCTACCGCCTGCCGATCGAGCGGGCCTGGCCGACGCTGTTGGCCGAACAGTGGCAGAAAAAGTCGGGCGCGCCGCAGCTGGTCAACGCCAGCATCAGCGGCGACACCGCCGCACAGGGGCTGGCGCGTCTGCCCGCGCTGCTGAAACACCATCAGCCGCGCTGGGTGCTGATCGAGCTGGGCGCCAACGACGGCCTGCGCGGCTTCCCGGCGCAGAACGTACAGCGCGATCTCGGCCAAATCATCACGTTGGTGCAGCAAGCCGGCGCGCAGCCGCTGCTGATGCAGATCCGCATCCCGCCGAACTACGGCCGCCGCTATACTGAAGCGTTCAGCGCCGTCTACCCGGCGCTGGCCAAACAGTTCAACATTCCGCTGCTGCCGTTCTATATGGAACAGGTGGTGGTGAAGCCGGAATGGATGCAGGATGACGGATTGCACCCCAATGGGGATGCCCAGCCGTTTATCGCCACCTGGATGGCGGAGCGCCTGGAGCCTCTAGTAAAGCATGAGTCTCACTAAATTAGGGTCGTACACTAGGTAAAGTTATGCAAAAAGCGGTATTGATAACCGGCTGTTCCAGCGGGATTGGCTTGATTGCGGCGCAGGATCTGCGCAACCGCGGCTACCGGGTGCTGGCTGCCTGCCGCAAACCGCAGGACGTGGAAAACATGCGCCAGCTCGGGCTGGAAGGCATCGAGCTGGATCTGGACGACAGCGCCAGCGTCGAGCGCGCCGCCGCCGAGGTGATCGCGCTGACCGACGGCCGCCTGTACGGCCTGTTCAATAACGGCGGTTTCGGCGTTTACGGCCCGCTCAGCCGCATTTCGCGCAGCCAGCTGGAGCGGCAGTTCGCCACCAATCTGTTCGGCACCCACCAACTGACCCAACTGTTGTTGCCCGCGATGTTGCCGCACGGCGAAGGGCGCATTATTCAGACCAGTTCGGTGATGGGCCTGGTTTCCAGCGCCGGGCGCGGCGCCTACGCCGCCAGCAAGTTCGCGCTGGAAGCCTGGTCGGACGCGCTGCGCATGGAGCTGCACGGCAGCGGCATTCAGGTCAGCCTGATCGAACCGGGGCCGATCTCCACCCACTTTAGCCAGAACGTCAACCAGGCGCAGAGCGACAAGCCGGTGCACAATCCCGGCATCGCCAAGCGCCTGACGCTGCCGCCGGAGGCCATTCTGCCCAAATTGCGCCACGCGCTGGAAAGCCCGCGCGCCAAATTGCGCTACCCGGTGACCCTGCTGGCGCACGCCATGAGCGTGCTGCGCCGCATTTTGCCGGGCCGCTGCCTGGATTGGCTGCTGCGCAGCAACGCTTAATTCGCCCGCCGGGGTTGAAGAATGGCGGCGCGCCCCCATCTACACCCCATGGCTCCGCACGATCAGAGAGAAAAAAGATGCTAGCTCAAGCTGTTGTTGATATTAACGAAACTAACCTGCACCAGACGCTGGAACAGTCGATGTCCATTCCGGTGCTGTTCTACTTCTGGTCCGAGCGCAGCCAACACTGCCTGCAGCTCACGCCGGTGCTGGACAAGCTGGCGGCGGAATACGCCGGTCAGTTCATTCTGGCCAAGGTGGACTGCGACGCCGAACAGATGATCGCCTCCCAATTCGGGTTGCGTTCGATTCCGACGGTCTACCTGTTTAAAGACGGTCAGCCGGTCGATGGCTTCCAGGGCCCGCAGCCGGAAGAAGCGATCCGCGACTTGCTGCAGCGTTTCCTGCCGAAGGAAGAAGATCTGAAACTGGCGCAGGCGCAAGAATTGCTGGCCGCCGGCAACGCCGCCGAAGCGCTGCCGCTGCTGAAAGACGCCTGGCAGAGCAGCCAGCAGCGCAGCGACATCGGCCTGACGCTGGCCGAAACCCAGATCGCCCTCAGCCGCAGCGAAGACGCTGAAGCGGTGCTGGCGACCATCCCGCTGCAGGATCGCGATACCCGCTATCAGGGCCTGGTGGCGCAGATTGAACTGTTGAAGCAGGCGGCGGACACGCCGGAAATCCAGCAGCTGCAACAACAGGTGCAGCAGCAGCCGGACAACGTCGAACTGGCGGTGCAGCTGGCGCTGCAGCTGCATCAGGTCGGGCGTAACGAAGAAGCGCTGGAACTGCTGATGGGGCATCTGAAGAAAGATCTGGCCGCCGCCAACGGCAGCGCGCGCAAAACCCTGATGGACATTCTGGCCGCGCTCGGCACCGGCGACGCGCTGGCCGCTAAATATCGCCGCCAGCTGTACTCTCTGCTGTACTGATATCCGTCACACTTGAAGCTGCATCCAGGCGGCAAACGTGAGAAGCCCTGGGAACTTAGATAACTAAGTGACCAGGGCTCGAACATGCAGCCAGCTTGAAATATGACGGGGATTAGCGATAGACCCGCACCCCGCCCTCCACGCCCGCCGGGCTGAACAACACCTGCCACAGCTGAATGTTGCGCGAACGGAACGCGCCGGCGCAGGCGTTCAGGTAATAGGTGAACATGCGTTCGAAGCGCTCGGAATAACTGCCCATCAGATCCGGCCACGCCCGTTTGAAATTCTCCAGCCAGGCCATCAGCGTGCGATCGTAATCGGCGCCAAAGTTGTGCCAATCCTCCATCACGAAACGCCCTTCGCTGGCCTCGGCGATATGCCGCACCGAAGGCAGGCAGCCGTTGGGGAAGATGTATTTGTCTATCCAGGTGTCGACGTTGAGATCGGTTTGATTGGAACCGATAGTGTGCAACAGGAACAGACCGTCGGGCTTCAGGTTGCGCGCCGCGACGCTGAAGTAGGTCTCGTAGTTTTTCGGCCCGACGTGCTCGAACATGCCGACCGACACGATGCGATCAAACTGACGATCCAGATCGCGGTAATCCTGCAGCAAGATCTCGACGTCCAGCCCGGCGCAGCGTTCCTGCGCCAGCTTCTGCTGCTCGGCCGAAATGGTCACGCCGTGCACCGAGACGCCGTAGTTTTGCGCCGCAAACTGCGCCAATCCGCCCCAGCCGCAACCGATATCCAGCAGCGTCATGCCCGGTTTCAACTGCAGTTTTTCGCAGATCATCCTGAGCTTGGCCTGCTGCGCCTGCTCCAGCGTCTGCGCCTCTTTCCAGTAGCCGCAGGAGTATTGCATATAAGGATCGAGCATCGCCCGGAACAGGTCGTTGCCGATGTCGTAGTGCTCTTTGCCCACCTGCCAGGCACGCTTGCGCGATTGGCGATTGAACAGCCGGGCATAGGCGATGCGCGCGATGTCGCTCAGGCTTTTCGGCAGCCGCTCATCGACGCCGGCCTGCAGAATGCGGGTGAACAGCATGTCCAGCCGTTCGCACTCCCACCAGCCGTCCATATAGCTTTCGCCGAAGCCGAGCGAGCCTTCCTGCAAAATGCGTTTGAACAGCGCCGGGTTATGCACCCGGATATCCCAGGCGCGCGGGCCGTTGATGGCGACGCCGGCTTCCGCCAACATCTCCTCCACAATGCGATACCAACGATCCTTCTTCTGGGCGAGTTCATCAACACTGAGCGAATCCATAACAATCCTTGGCCGAAATGTCATTTCAAAAAGCATAGTCGCAAATAAAAATGACAACTTTTTGACGGTAAATACAGGGGGTGTTTTTACTCTAGCCAAGGCGAGCAACAGCATGAAATGAATAAAAATTATTGAAATCATGCCATTTAGGCATACTTATTTTTCAGCTGTGCCACACTTGTCGTGACAACACTCTGTTCCAGACGCGGGATCCACCGCTCGCGGGTTGCGTCAGCGCCCTGGATTAAGTCGCGGTATCAGTAGGCATTTTTCCGGCGCTGACGTAATATCTGTTTACATATGTCTGACAGGAGGTTTGCATGCTTACTTTTATTCCCATCGTGATCGTCGTCGCGCTGATTGTGGTGTTCGCCGGCGTCAAAATTGTGCCGCAGGGGTTCCAATGGACGGTAGAACGCTTCGGCCGCTACACCAAAACGCTGATGCCGGGGCTGAACCTGGTGGTGCCGTTCATGGACCGCATCGGCCGCAAAATCAACATGATGGAGCAGGTGCTGGATATCCCTTCCCAAGAGGTGATTTCCCGCGATAACGCCAACGTCGCCATCGACGCGGTGTGCTTCATCCAGGTGGTCGATCCGGCGCGCGCCGCCTACGAGGTCAGCAACCTCGAACAGGCGATCGTCAACCTGACCATGACCAATGTTCACAATAAGTATGCAAGCCTGAAACACTGATGTCAAGCGGCTTCAAGCAGATGGGACAGAGCAATCATTCGGATTCGTTCTTGCGTGTAACCTGCTAAACGGTACTTCTTAACCAACGAGTAACCAATCTCATCCAGACGGTTAAGAGCCTTATCAGACAGCTTCACAATGATGTTATTTCTGTTATCCCCACCTTCTGAGTGGAATGGCGCTCTTGCTGCTGAAGCGGTTACCCGTACAATCTGTGGCTTTGGTTTAGGTGGCTTGCGTGTCTTTGAACAGTCCACACAACTACCCGATGAGACATAACGGATAAGTGAGCCGCAATGAATACACGGCTTATCAGAGTTAGTGAAAGTATTAGCCATTTAAGAGTCCTTCTAAGTAGCTGGTGATTCGTGCTTGCTGTGAACGGGTTGAACCATCGTTTGAACGGCGAACCAACTTATCAAATAATTGAGGGTGGATTTTCCCAACCAGATTGTGACCAACAATTAGACAGCCGTTAGAATCGTAATAGTTAATCGGGGCGTTAATCGTATCTTCCATTTATCAGCCCCCGCTTACCATCTGTTTAATAGCCTCTTTCAAGGCTGCATCTCTTCGCTGTTTAAACGATGGCTTAGGCTTCACCTTATACGTGGTGACCGCTTTAGCTGGCTTCACATTTGGTTTAGGCTTATTACCTGAAGCAAGTAGCTTATAAGTTGATTCGCTAATCTCTGCTTGACCGTTGAAATATTTGTATTCCATTGAGTCAGTAAGATGATTATAACTACCACGCTTTGACAGTCCTTTCATTGGAATACTCATTATTCGGTTACCTCTTCAGAGTCAGTTACAATCACGTTTAAATAGCTTTCAAATGATTTAATTGAATCCAGAGCTTTACGGGCTTGAATAACAATTACATTTCGCTGGTGTACAGCTTCAGAGGCTTTCACCTTCAGACGTTCAATCATTTTATCAATGGTTGATTCAGCCTCTGCTGTAGCCTTATCAGTAATTTCCTGAAGAGGGTTATCTTTAGCGTTCTTAGGCATACGAATAAAGGTAACCATTCCAACAGATACACGGTGAACCATGTAGCCCTGTTCAGCCATTGACTGAATCACCTGCTGTTGGTTGGTCGGGTAAACCTGCTTAACAATGAATCCGTGACGCTCTGAAGGATTAGCCAGATATTCAGCGACCTTCTGATTAATCAACACTGAACGAGATTCTACAGCATCCTGATATTCAAATTCAGCTTTATTCATTCGGTCAGTGGCTTGCTGTACTTTCGGGAAATACAACTTTTCAATATGAGTACGTTGCTCACAAGGTAACAGGTGGCTGATACTTGCAACGGGTGATTCAATTTTTACAGCATGGGCTAAATCTTTCATTAGTAATTACTCTTAGTCTGGTTTACTTAGATTTCAGAAAGCACAAAACCGCATCCAGCCAACTTAATGTTACGGGACACGGTTCAATGTTTTCAAATTAGGTTGTTCATCTTCTCAAGAGGAATTCCCGTCACTCATTCGGGATGGATGCCTGAGAAGATAAACAGAAGGAAACTGAGGAATTAGAAATAATCGGTGATTGACGGATAGTGAATATCTCTAACTCATATAACCATTCTGTCATA